>NZ_JAFMPN010000001.1 GCF_017351175.1 Desulfovibrio sp. Huiquan2017
CAGGATGGAGTTGTCGGGCAGAAAGTTCATGGTTGCACCTTTGTCGGGTCTATGGGCCATGCGGCCCGCTTCATGCGAAAAAAAGCCGGGCCTCAAGCAAGCCACGGCTTTCCTGTATTTCTTTACGTGTCTACGCCTTCTTGGTCACGACCATGCGACGATCGGGAAACATCATTTCATGCATCGCTGGACGATCTCCCACGCATTGGCCTCGGTTTGCCGGTACTCGTCCGGGGTCAACCCTGCGCCCAGGGCGATGGTCCGCCGCAGATCCTCGCCGATGAGATCGCGCGGAGCGTGCGCGTCGTTATCAACCACGAGCCTCGCCCCGTGCTTGCGGGCCATGGCGGCCACATGTCCGTTGGTGTAGCTGTGACCGCCGCGCGTGGTTATTTCCAGGGCCACGCCCTTTTCCACGGCAAGCCGGACCTCCTCGTCGGTGATCAGGCCGGGATGGGCCAGAATGTCCACGCCCGCCTCGATGGCCGCCAGATTGGTGCCGGGGGCCACGGGCTCCACCGGGGTCTCGCCATGCATGACCACCACTTGCGCCCCACTCTCTCGCGCGGCCCGGACCATTTCGCCGATAAGCGCGGGTGGCACGTGGGTCAGCTCCACCCCGGCCAGGACATTGATGTCGAAGAAATGGCCATGCTTCCGGACGAAACGCAAGACGTTCTCCAGGGTGTGGTACATGGTCGCCTCGTCCGCATGGTCGGTCATACACAGGGCCTTGTAGCCCATGACCTCGGCCCGACGGACGAGTTCGGCGGGAATAAGTTCCCCGTCGCTGAAAACGGTGTGGGTATGCAGATCAATCATGAAGGGCCTACATCTTGTATTTGATGTCGTCTTCGGAGAGCTTGTCCAGCTCCTCCTGCCATTTCTCGGCGTCCTCTGTCTTGATGACCGCCTCGGGGTGTTCCGGAAACGCCCCGCCAGCCTCGTCCAGGACGGTTTCGCCCGCCAGGATGGGACATTCGGCGCGCACGGCCAGGGCAATGGCGTCCGACGGGCGGCTGTCGATACGCAGGGTCTCGTTTCCCGTGTCCACGACGATCTCGGCGAAAAAGGTCCCGTCCTCGATATCGGTAATCTCCACGCGAGCGACGGCGCCGCCCAAGACGCGGATGGCGTTGAGCAGGAGGTCGTGAGTCATGGGTCGGGGAAACGGCACCTTGTTGATGGCCATGGAGATGGACATGGCTTCCATGGCCCCGATCCAGATGGGCAGGACCCGGGTCTCTTCCTCGTCCTTGAGGACGATGATCGGGGACTTGCCCGCCTCGTCCACGGCCAATCCGAAAATCTCGACCTTTACCACGGCTCGCCCGTCCTCTCTCCCACGAGGGAGTGTTTCTTGGCTTCCCTGATCCGCACCGGAACCATCATGCCAACCATGTCGCCGCGCTCAACCATGGAGACGTTGACGATACGTCCAGCCGGGTCGCGCCCCTTCCATGAGAGGACGTCCCCCTCCTGCATGCGGCTTAACCCTTCGATGAACGCATCGGTTTGCGCGCCCACCAAATTCTTTAGACATTTTCTAGTAATATTATTTTGCAGAGTCTGCAAGCGCAGCAGCCGATCCGCCGCTTCTTCGGCCGTGACCTTGGGCTCCATGTTCACGGCCGCCACGCCCGGGCGGTCGGAATACTTGAAGGAAAAGCTGGATTCGAAGCCGACCCGCTCGACCATCTCCAAAGTCTGAAGGAAGTCCTCCTCCGTCTCGCCGGGGAAGCCGACAATGAGGTCCGTGGTCAGGGAGATGTCCGGCCTGGCCGCCCTCAGTCCGTCCACGATGGAGAGATAGCGCTTCATGTCATACTTGCGGCGCATGGCCTTGAGTACCCGATCCGACCCGGCCTGCATGGGCAGATGCAACGAGGGACACAAATTTTCCAGCTCTCCGAAGGCTCGGACGACCTCCTCGGCGATGTCTTTGGGGTGGGACGTCGTGAAGCGCAGCCGGTCCAGGCCGGGGATGGCCGCCACCGAACGCAGAAGCCCGGCGAAGCTGACGCCCGTCCCGCCCTTGTCCAGGCCGAAGCTGTTGACGTTTTGCCCGAGCAGGGTGATCTCGCGCACGCCGCTTTCCACCAGCCCCCGGCACTCGTCCAGGATGGCGTCGGGGGTACGGGATTTCTGGCGGCCGCGCGTATAGGGCACGATACAGTAGGCGCAAAAATTGTCGCACCCCTGCATGATGTTGACGAATGCCTGCCGGGTGCCGTCCTGGGCGGCCGGGGCCTCGGGCTGCTCGCGCTCCTCGTACAGGGTCACGAAATCAAGCAGGGCCACGCGGTCGTCCCGACCCGAGGCGATACGCTCCAGGGCGTTGGGCGCCCCGGCGATGCCGTCCGAACCGAAGACCAGACGAACAAAGGGGAAGCGCTCGAAAAAGCCCCGGCCCACCTGCTGGGCCACGCAACCGCCCACGGCGGCGAAGACATTTTCATCCCGCCGGAGATGCGCGGCCACCCGGCCCAGTTCGCTGTAGACCTTCTGTTCCGGTTTGTCGCGTACGCTGCACGTGTTCAGAATGTAGACCTGGGCCTCGTCTTCGCCCGCCTGCTCCCAGCCCCTGCTTTCCAGGGCACGGGTCAGCCATTGCGAATCGTGGACGTTCATCTGGCACCCGAAGGTGGTGATATGGAATTTCATATGTATGTATCCGGCCTCGGGGACCGTTTCGTTTCGGTTCAGGCCGACACATCGGCGTGGTTATGAGGGCAGTTAAACACTGGCGAGCCAAGTGTCCAGAAAGTGCAAGGTTTTTCTCAAGGTCTCCGGCTTGGCCAAGGCGGTGTTGTCGATGACGAATTCGGCCCCGGGATCCTTCTCGAAAGGAACGTCAACTCCGATGACCTCGCCCAACCCATCGAAATCGCGGCCTGTTTTCTTACGCTCCAAGGCCTTGCAATAGAGCCCCGCCATGATTTTTCCCTCGGGCCGCCCGGCCTCGCGGGCCATGGCCGTCTCCAGGTCGCAACGGACGAATATCTCGGCGAACCGGGAGATAAGCGAACGCGCATACCGGCGCATGGATACCTGGTAGGCCGCCCCGTCCAGAATCACGTTGCGTCCCGCCCGCGTCAACCGGGCCGCTTCCTCGGCAAACAACCGGTAAGCCGTTTCGCGCTCCTCCCGGGTGTATCGGGGCTCGGGAAAATAGACTTTCCTCCGCTCGTCCATCTGGAGCAGTTCCACATCCACGCCCCGGGCCCGAAGCGAGTCGCGCAGGCCGTACGCCAGGGCGGACTTGCCGCACCCAGGCAGGCCCACAACCCAGACCGCCCAGCCGTCGCCATCTTGCCCGGTCATGCCTACTCCAAATAGCGGTTGACGTGCCGCCAGTCGAAGACGTCGTCCTCAAGGACGTTGGCCACGAAGTTGAACAGACGGCGGCGTACCGGCGCCGGGTGGTCCGGATACCACTCGGGCGAGGCAATGACCAGCCCGCGAAAGACGCAAAATGGGGCCAGGACCTCCAGGACCTCGCCGTCCCCGGTGCGGTCCAGGTACTCTCCGAAATAAGCCAGATACAACTCCTTGAAGGGGCCGCCCAGCTTCTCGCGGTCGTACAGGGACCAGAGCAGGTAGTTGATCGCCATGGAAGCCAGGTCGCCGCCCGGTTCGCCCCACTCGCCCCGGCTGCGATCGAGCACCGAGAAATCACCGTCCTCGGTAACGAGCACATTCCAGGGGTGGAAATCGCCGTGCACCGCGCTCAACCGATGAGCGTAGCCCTTGAGTTTCCAGCGCCAATCGATGAGCCGTTTTTCCAGGGCCCGAAAGCGGTCTTCCCCGAAGAAGGCGTAATCCCTGGGGAAGGCCTCATCCACCAGCCCGAGGATGCACTCGCTGGCCCCGAGCAGGTTGCGGATGCGCCGGGCGTACAGGTGCGAATCGTCGAGCTTGTCCGCGTGCACCCGGGCCAGCCAGCGGGCGAACTCGCGAGCCGTGTCCAGGTCGCCGTCGCGCAGGCCGTGCGCGCGGATCCGTTCCAGGTCCAGAAAATAATCGTGCCCGGGAAGCTTTGCGTTGACGATGAAGAACTCCTTGGGGGCCTCCATCGGAACGAGTTCGTCCGCATCGTTCACATAGCCGAGGCCGAGCGGCCGGACGTGGCGTTCCATGCGGGCGGAAGTCTCGTACTGGAACATGAGGATGGCTGCCCGGTCCCAGTAGAACTGGTGACCATACTTGTCGCCTTTCATGACCGAGAACACAGCCTCCCGGACCTCGCCGCCCGCCTCGAAGCGAACCAGAAGGGGTTTGCCGTAGCCGAACCCCTTCATGCCCTGGGCGTCGAGGCTGCCGATGTCTCCGGCCCCGAGGAGCCGGACGTCGTCGCCATGGACGCGCCGCAGATACTGTTCAATGGCACGGACTTCGAGTTCGATCATGTCGCCCTCCCCGGCCTGTTTGGCCGACGGCTACGTCAGCGGCCCGAAGACCGATTCATAGCGCTCGGTGAACTCCTCCAAAGTGAAGGAGTGTTCCTGGGTGCCCTTGAACTCCACCGCGTAGGTGGCGCAGGTGGCGCCCAATTTGCAAGCTTCGGCCACGGGTTTGCCCAAGGCCAGCCCCTTGAGCAGTCCGGCACGGAAGGCGTCGCCCGCCCCGGTGGGGTCGAGCACTTCTCTGGCCGGAACCATGCCCACGGAGATCTCCCCATCGCCGCTGCTGACGACGGAGCCCTTCTCCCCGAGAGTGGTAATCAGATACTCCACGCGCTCCACGATATCCGCCTTGGACAGGCCGGTGGACTTCATGACCATCTCCAACTCGTAGTCGTTGACGATCAGAATCTTCGCACCGTCGAGGGCCTCTTTCAGCCTGTCTCCGCCCAGGGCGGGAATCTGCTGGCCGGGATCAAAGATGTACGGGACGCCGTGCTCGCGATAATATCTCGGATGATCCACCATGTCGTTGATATTGCCGGGCGCGACGAGGCCGATGGCCTCGGCCGGGTCAATGCGGCTCATATCGTACTGCGAAGGGTATTTCATAGCCCCGGGGTTGAACCCGTTGATCTGGTTGTCCGACATGTCCGTGGTAATGTAACACCCGGCGGTGAACTCCTGCTCGATGGTCCGGATGCCGTCCACGGCAATGCCGTAGTGTTGCAGCCGCTCGTCATAGGGGCCGAAGTCCTTGCCCACCTGGCTCAGGATGGTCGATTTCTCGCCCAACAGGGAAAGGTTGTAGGCAATGTTGCCCGCAGTGCCGCCGAACCGCTCCACCAGCCCGTCCACCAAAAAGGAAACGTTAAGGATATGGATCTTGTCCGGCAGAATATGATTGGAAAACTTGTCGGGGAAAGTCATGATGCGGTCGAAGGCAAGGGAACCGGAAATATAAATCTGCATGAGCACTCCTTGGAAGCGGATTTGGTCAACGGGAACCTACTTGCATGATCCCGATGCTGTCAACGATCCCCTTGCGGAGCGTGCTTACTACTACTTCGTTTCATTCCCGATCCACTCCAGGAAGTCTTGGTTGCCGCCGGTAATGGGCAACGCGACCACGCACGGCACTTCGTAGCCGTGGGCCGCCTTCACCGCCCCGGTCAATTCGTCCACCAGGTCGGTGCGCGTCTTGGCGATGAGCACCACTTCCTCGGCCCGCTCCACCTTGCCACGCCACCAATAGAGCGAACGCATGCCGGGCAGGATATTCACGCAGGCGGCCAAGCGCGTTTCCACGAGCATCCTCCCGATGGTCTCGGCCTCCCCGGCGTCCGCGCAAGTCATGTAGATGAATGATTCGGACATGGTTGCCTCCATTCGTCCTGATGATACATGGTTCGCCGACGGACGCAAGCGGGGGCCGCCGCCTTTGACGCTTGAGCCGCACGGCCACAGGTGTTAACAAGCCTCCGACACGGAGGACACATGAACAAGAAAGAACGCGCAGCCGAAATTTTCGACCGCCTCTCCAAGCGGTACCCATCTCCTCAACCGGCCCTGACCTACACCACTCCCTGGGAACTGCTGGTGGCCACGGCCCTGTCCGCCCAGTGCACGGACGAGCGGGTGAATATGGTCACCCCGGCCTTCTTCGAACGCTGGCCCGCCATCCGGGACGCGGCCGAGGCCGATGTGACCGAGATCGAAGAGGTCGTCCGCTCCACGGGATTCTTCCGCAACAAGGCCAAAAACATCAAGGCCGCGGCCCGACGGATCATGGACGAGTATAACGGCGAAGTCCCCCGGACCATGGCCGAACTGGTCACCCTGGGCGGCGTGGCCCGCAAAACGGCGAGCATCGTCCTGGCCAACGCCTTCGGCGTGAACGAAGGCATCGCCGTGGACACTCATGTAAAACGGCTGGCCTTCCGCATGGGACTGACCACCAAGACCGACCCCATACAGATTGAAAAGGACCTCATGCCGCTCTTCCCGCGCGAACACTGGGGCGACGTCAACCATATCCTTGTTTTCTTTGGCCGTGAGGTATGCCCGGCCCGCAAGCCCCATTGCGACGCCTGCGAACTGGCCGACATCTGTCCGAAAAAGGGGGTCGCACAATGACCAAACCCGGAGATTTCGTCCTTCACGCCACGGACAACCTGGCCCGGCGCGGCACCCTGACCACGGCCCACGGCGACATCCAGACGCCCATCTTCATGCCCGTGGGCACCCAAGGCACGGTCAAGAGCCTGACCCCGCGCGACCTTGAGGAGATGGAGGCCCAGATCATCCTGGGCAACACCTACCACCTGTACCTCCGGCCCGGCGACGAGTTGGTGGCCCGACGCGGCGGCCTGCACAAATTCGCGGGCTGGAAACGCCCCATCCTGACCGACTCCGGCGGTTTCCAGGTCTTCAGCCTGGAGGGCATCCGCAAACTGACCGAAGAAGGCGTGGAATTCCGCTCCTATATTGATGGATCAAAGCACTTTTTCTCGCCGGAAAAAGCCATAGACATTCAGAAGAACCTCGGCTCGGACATCATGATGGTGCTCGACGAATGCGTGGGGTACGGCAACGACCGGGCCTACACCGAGAAATCCCTGGAGATGACCACCCGCTGGGCCCGACGATGCCGCGAGCATTACCCGAAAGGCAGCGGCGACCAAATCATGTTCGGCATCGTTCAGGGCGGGTTCCACAAGGATCTGCGCGAGCGCAGCCTCGAACAGCTCAGGGAAATAGATTTCGAAGGTTTCGCCATCGGCGGCCTGTCCGTGGGCGAATCCACCGAGGAGATGTACGACATCCTCCATCACATCGCGCCCAAACTGCCCCGCGACAAACCGCGCTACCTCATGGGCGTGGGTACACCCCTGGACATCCTCGAAGGAGTCTCGGCGGGCGTGGACATGTTCGACTGCGTGCTGCCCTCGCGCAACGCCCGCAACGGGACCCTGTTTACCTCCATGGGCAAGGTCAACATCAAGCGTGCCGAGTACGCCGAGGACGATTCACCCCTGGATCCCAACTGCGGCTGCTACACCTGCCGCAACTTCACCAAGGCATATCTGCGGCATCTGTACATGGCCAAGGAGCTGCTCTCCTACCGGCTGAACACCTACCACAACCTCTATTTCTATCTCGACCTGATGAAACAGATCAGACAGGCCGTGGAAACGGGAACCTTCCGCGAATTGAAGACGAAATACGAGACGGCCTACGGCCAGAAGTAAGCGGAATCAAACGCGTTGCGGGCAACGGCCCGATTCATCTTCCGGCACGATGCTGAAGACGGCCCCGGGGTACTCCTCGGCGCATTGCAGCAGGGTCAGGTTAGCCTCGCTTTCGGCCGTGGCCTGGCCCAGGCTGCCCAAAATACGGTCCAGAAAGCCGTATTTCTCGTCGAACTCGGCAAAAACCCGCCGCTCCCCTTCCATGTTGACGGCCCGGATGACATCGAGCACGCGCACGTCGCTCAGATCGCGCGCCGGGGCGTAGACCTCGCAGCCCGTCATCTCGGCCGGGATCGTATAACCTGCGCGCTGCAATACGCGAAACAGGTCCGAGACCAGCGATGCCGGGGCCATGAGGCCGTCGGAGATCTCTTCCACGGACGGCAGGGCCGCGCCCTCGTGGAACCGCTTGGCCAGAACGACCATCATCAGCACCGCGATCTTCTGCCGCTCGTAGGGCGAGGCCGTACCGAAGTAGCGTTGCTTGACGAAGGAATTGATATTCTGCCAGGCGTGGCTGACCTGGGCCCCGAGCAGGACGATGACCCAGCTCAGGTAAATCCAGACCAGAAGCAGGGGCAACTGGGCGAAGCTGCCGTAGATGGCGTTGTACTTGACCGCCCCGATTTGCCAATTGATGTACAGCCATTGGGCCATCTGCCACAGGACGCCGCCGACCACGCCGCCGATGACCGCGGCCCGGATGCGCACCCTGGTATTGGGAATGAAGGCGTACATCATGGAAAAGGCCATGATGATTAAAAAGTACGGCACGGTCTTGAGAAACACCGACTCCAAGTAGCCGATGGCCTTGAGGCTCATGACCGTGGTGATGATCTCCTGGTTTTGCAGGCTGACGTTGAAGCTCGAAGCCACGAACAGGAAAATGGGCCCGAAGAGGATGACCGGGAAAAAATCCGTGACCCGACGCCAGGGCGACCGCCCCTTGTCCACGCTCCAGATGACGTTGAAGGCCTTTTCGATGGTCCCCACCAGGGAAAGGACGGTGAAAAGCAGTGTAACCACGCCCACCCAACCCAGAGCCTGCACATTGGTCCGGTCGATGTACTCGATGATCTTGTCCGCCACCTCGGGCTGCCCCGTGGTCAGATGGAGGATCAGGTCGCGCATCCTGTCGGTGTTCTGAAAGCCGAATCCCTTGGAGATGGAAAAGGCCACGGCCAAAAACGGCACGATGGACAGGATCGTGGTGAAAGTCAGAGCCGCAGCGCGGATGATGACCTGGTCTTTCACGAAGCTGAAGCAGATCAAATAGATCAGGCGGCAAGCGCCCCGCCAGAGACGCACGATATACGGCGTCCCGGCGGTATTGCGCTCCCAGATGCCCTCGAAAAATTGCCGTTTCAACTGCATGATCTTCCTGACCAGACTCATAGCCGCTCCACGTGCATGATTGAAGTTCCGCCTTGCTGCCGCATACACTCATTACGACCGCGCAGGCAAGCCGGCCGTCTTTCCATCAAAACAGATCCCGCAGGAATTCGAACGATTTCTTGGGCAGGCTGAGGATGTTCAGGACCGTATCGTTGAGGATGCGTCCAGTGGGCACCTCCACTTTGGGGTCGCTCAATTTGCCCGTCAGACGCACTGTCACGCTTGGCACGGCCACGAAGTCGTTGCGTACCGACAGATTGATGGTATTGGCGGGCAGGCTGAAATTGCCTTCGCCGTAGGATTGAAGCATGGGCGGAGCCTCCAGCCGAAAATTATTGAGCGTGAATACGCCCTTTTCCACTGTGGCCTCGGTGGCCGCCCGGCGAAAGACGGTGCGTCCGTCGGTCTTGCGCTGCCGGTCTTCGCCGATCTGCGAGCTCCGCCCCTGGTTGACGGGCTTGGACGGCAGGTCCCAGCCGGTGAACTTGAAAGATCCATCGGTGATCCGCACTGAAGCCGTGCCGTTCAAGTTGGCCAGGATGTTGTCGTCGGTCCGGCCCACGCTGTTCAGGTCCGCCTTGATGTCCGTTGCGCCGCGCAGATATTCGCGCTTGGCCATTTCCCGCATGAACGGGCCGGCCTGCATATTGTCCACATCCAGAATCAGATGCAGGGCCAGGGCGGCGTCTCCCGCCTGGCCCCCCAGGTCCGCCTTAAGGTTCCCGCCGTAGAGTTTGCCCTGAACCTTGGCCAGGTGCAGGATGCCCTCGTTGGCCCGGATGTAACCTTCCAAGGACTCGCTGCGGATGCGCGCCAGGGTGAATTCCTGAAAAAAGACCTTGCCGTTGAGCTTGAGACCACGAAGAAATCCGAGCGGCAGATCCGCAG
This sequence comes from Desulfovibrio sp. Huiquan2017, assembly GCF_017351175.1. Classification (NCBI taxonomy): domain Bacteria; kingdom Pseudomonadati; phylum Thermodesulfobacteriota; class Desulfovibrionia; order Desulfovibrionales; family Desulfovibrionaceae; genus Desulfovibrio; species Desulfovibrio sp. Huiquan2017. Next base: position 9,938 of record NZ_JAFMPN010000001.1, read on the forward strand.
GCGCGGCCTCGGGCTCGCGGCCCTCGCGGATGTCGTTCAGGCTCCGGGCCGGGGGAGGCGGAAGGTAACGGTCCAGGTTGAAAGCCCCGGCGGCCAGGGAAAAGGCCAATAGGGGATCGGCATACCCTGTGCCGACCACGTGCCCCTTGACCGGCGTGCCATCCAGCTCGCCGTTCAGGTCGCTCAGGGTGAATCCGCTCCGGTCGGCCTTGAATTTCGCCGCAAGCGAGGCCTTGCGCAGGGCCGCGCCGTCCCGGGTGCGGAGACTCTTGCCGGTCAGGAGATACACGATCCGTTTGGGATCGGCCTCGGTCACGGCCAGGTTGCCTTCCACATGCCGCTCCCGAGCGGGACCCGCCAAACGGGCATCAGCCGTAAGTGTGGCCCCCAGGGCCTGGAACATACCGTCCGAAAGCGACACGAAGTCGTCCGCCGAGTCGAAGGCCACGGTACCGCCGAAGGCCAGCCTGCGGGCTTCCTGGGGCAGACGAGGCGAAGTCAGATACCCATTGACCACCATGTCCCGGCTCCGGGCGCGCAGTTCGTCGATGCCCGAAGAGAGCCCCCCCTCGACCGTAACGTTCAGGGATTCCAACTCGCCGCCGGTGCGCAACTTGAGAGCGGCCGAAAGGCGGCTGTTCCAGAACCCCTTGGCGACGTTGCCGTCGGGACGGACTTTCACTTCCAGATCGGCCTTGGCGTAGTCTAGGGAAAGAGGGGCTTCCTCGCCCCGCCGGAATGTCGCCCCGCCCCGGCCCAGGGAGAGCCGGGCCAGCCCGCCGAGATGTTGCAAAAGATAAATGGAACGGGCCTCGGGCGGGCAGGCCATCCGGGGAACCGAGGCTTCCAGATGGATCGAGCCACGGCCGCCCACGTTCAACGGATCCCGTTGCAGGAACGCGAAGCCCTGCCGTTGTGACTCGGCATCCACCGCCGCGTTCAGGGCCAGGGTCGGCTGCCCTTTCTTGTCCATACCGATAACCACGTTCATGGTCCCGCCCAGGGAGGCCAGTCCCTCGCGGATGGCGCCGGCATCGAAGGTCATGCCCTGGTCCGTGGCGGCCACCTTTATGCGGATGTCCGAGACCAGGGTGTCGAGAACCTTGAAGCCGTCCGCCCGAATCGTGCCGCCGCCCCGGAATGCCCGGAAGAACGGCAGGCTGAAATCGTCCCAGATAAACGGAGTGCCGGTGCGGAACAAGGGCAGGTAGCGGTCCAGGTCGATGGTGTCCGCATGCAGATCGAAATCGAAGACCGGGCGGCTCCACCCCGTAAAGCCGCACTGGCCGCGCACGGTGATGTCGTCCAGGGTCAGGGCCAGATTTTCCAAGCGCACCCCTTGCTCGGTGACGTGCACGAAGGAGGCCACCGCGCCGCTGCGCAGACCGTCCACGTCCTTGATGGGCATGCCCGGAGCATATTGGGCGATGAGGTCGCGCGGCACATAGGGGCGAACAGTGATATGTCCCTGGAAATCCCACCCCTTGTCCAAATCCCCGCTGGTCACATTGCCTTCGGCGCGCAGGCCGAACAGACTGGCTTCGAAATTATCGAAGGTCACGACCCGGTTGTCCCAATCCAGATTCACGGCGGCGATGAACTCCCCCCGGGCGGCGTTCCTGGGCAGGAAATCGCCGTAAACCTTGGCCTGGACCGTGGTCTGGGAAAAAACGGGCGGCGTGCCGTCATCCCTCACCCGGATCATGCCCTTGAGGATCAGATCCGCCCTGAGGCCTTGGTCGGCCCACGAAAATCCGCTGCTCAGAGAAAACGGCACATCCTCGTCCAAAGAGACGGTCCCGGTATTGATGTCGATACCGGAAAGGCGATACTCGGTGGATCCCATCTCGTCGCGAAAGAGGATATCGGCGTTCGCGATCTCCACGCTGTCCACGGCAATGGTCCAGTCGCCCAGGGTCATTCCCTGGCCGTCTTCGTCGCCATGCTCCACCAGGGATTGCCAATTGAAGACGCCTTTCTTGTTGCGGACCACGACGCCGTCCAGGCCGTTCAGTTCCAGGAATTCCACCTCCACGTGCCGGGAGAAAAGCGGAATGATGCGCACGCTGATACCGATGTCCTCGAACCGGGCCGCGGGGATATCGCCGAAGCCCGGGGCCTCGCCAATACTTAAATCCTCAACGGTCAGAGCCAGTCGCGGCCAGATCGCGATATCCAAATCGCCATTCAGGATCACGGGCCGGGCCAGGACAGCTTCAAGGGTCTCGGTGAACCGGGCGCGGAATTCACCGGTGTCGATGTAGTAGGAAGCCCAAAGCAGAAGCCCCGTGCAGCCCAGGACGAGAGCTACCAGACTCTCGACCAGGATGCGCGGCAGCCGCCTAAGCATGATCCGCCCCGCCATCACGCTCCGGGCCGTCATGGAGCGATCGCTCGCGAACGCTCAGGCACAGGGCGCTCGCCCCGAATCGTAGGCCGGTCTTGCGGGCGATGCGCGGGCATTTGACCTTGAAGGCGCAGAACACGCCGGGCCAGACCCCATCCAGGGCCTCGAAGTTGCCCTGCCCCTTACTCAGGATGACGTCGCTTGCGCGCATGCGCTCGATAAACGAGGGGGTGCAGCGGCTCAAGACCGTGCCGGGGGTGTCCACGCCGGATTCCACAACAGGACACAACGCGGTCATGCCCACGGCCACGGCGTCGTCCATGGTGGCGTCGTTGAGCACGGGTCGGGAGCGGACGGCATAGGTCACTTCGCAGCCAAGTCTGGTCAACTCGCGGACCAACAAGGTGTCCAAGACGATCTCGCCGGTATTGTCGCCCAGGATAAGCACGGACGCACCGGGCTCCACACGCTTGCGGAAGGCGTTCAGAACCTCGGGGGACACCGATTCGGCCACGTGGGCCAGCTCCTTCTCCAGATCGAAATCCAACTCCACGCCCCGGTCGATGTAGTTGCCGATGATGGCCAGCTCCAGGGCAAGGCTCAGGGGATCGCCCGAAGACCGCCGGGCTTCCACACGTTCCTCAAGGGACGGCAGCAACCCGAGAACAAAAGCGTTGGCGGCCCGCTTGTCCTCCGCATATAGATCGGTGCAACCGGAGATATCGCGGACCAGTTCGGCCAGACGGCGGGCGATGGCAGGCGGCGGCTCGTCCATGTCCAGCTGGGGAAGAAGCGCCTCCCACCGGGCCACGATTTCTTCGCGTAATGCGGGGTCGTTCGGACAGGCGATTCTCGCCTCCCTGATCGCCATCCGCTTGAAGCAGGGCATGCATTCGAGGGCAGTATCCATGGAGCCATCCGTCTTTGAAGGGAAATCAGAAAAACATGGGCGTTATGGCCAACCATAACTCCATGACTTCAAAGAGTAATCGCACAACGTCCCGCCATTGGCAAGACGTCGAAGGAATCGTCGAAAAGATGTCAGGAGGATTCGGGGAAGGAATCCGGGGTCAGACCGACCAAGGCGATGCCTGCCTTGTCGGCGAATTCGATGGCCGCTTCGCGATCGAAGAACAGGCTCTTGCCCGCCTCCACGCCAAGACAGGTGGCCTTGCCCTCGGCCATGAGCTTGACGGTATCCAGACCGAGGCTCGGCAGGTCCACTTCCTTTTGCTGGCCGGGCTTGAAGACCTTGACCACCACGCATTCCGGACCGCCATACTGGAAACCGCGGCGCAGGGTCTCGTCCGTGCCTTCCAAGGCTTCCACCGCAGCCACGATGCCTTCGCGGACCACGACGCACTGCCCCACGTCCAGACGGCCGAGTTCCTTGGCGATGCCCCAGGCGAAACGAAGATCGCCCCACTCACGCGCATCCGGTTCGCGCCGGGTCATGACGCCCTCGGGCGAAAGCAGATCCGGCATATATTCATGGGCCGGGACCACGGGCATGCCCTCCTGCTCGAACTCCCGGGCGATGATGCCCAACAGCGCGGAATCGCCTTTGTCCCGGCGTCCGAGAACGAGTTTGATGGCCCGCATGTCCAGATGACGGATATCCATGACCTTGGGTTTTTCGATGGTCCCGGCCATGATGACCCGGTCCACCTTCTCGTCCTTGAAGAAAGAGATGAGTTGGTTGAGCTTGCCAAGCTTCAATTCGCGAAAGACGTCGGCCAGCGGCGCCACATCCATGTTGGTGTGGCCGGTGAATCCAGCCACCACGAGTCGGTGGCCCCTGGCTTTGACGCCGCGGGCCACCAACTCGGGAAACTGCTTGCCTCCGGCAATGAGGCCGATGGTGCTGACGGATTCGGACATATTGCTCCGGCCTAGTGGCCGTTGGCGCAGCGCTGCTTATGATCGGGCACCACGCCGTTCTTGCTTTCGCGGATAAAGCCGATGAGTCGGTCCACCTGCGGAATGCCGGGAAGCTCCTCCTCCACTTGGGCCAAGCTCTGTTCCTTGGTCAGGCCGGAGCGGAAGATGATCTTGTATGCCTTCTTGAGCGCCTTGCAGGTCGCGGAGTCGAAACCGTTGCGCCTGAGACCGATGAGGTTGGGGCCGAAAAGCATGCCCCGAACGCCGTGGGCCAGCATGAACGGCGGCACATCGAGCTTGTAGCCGCTGGCCCCGCCGAGGAAGGAATACTCGCCGATGCGGATGAACTGCTGAACCGCGGACATGCCGGAGATGGTCACGTTGCGGCCGACCTCCACGTGCCCGGCCAGCTGCACGGCGTTCGCCAGGATGACGTGATCGCCGATCTTACAGTCGTGGGCAACGTGCGAATAGGCCATGAACATGCAGCCCGAACCGATGACGGTCTCCTGCACGCCCTGCACCGTGCCGCGATGAATGGTCACGCATTCGCGGATGATGTTGTTGTCGCCGATGCGGGTGAAGGTCTTCTCGCCCTTGAAGGCGGAATGCTGCGGCTCGCCGCCGATAACGGCATGCGGGTGTATGTGATTATTCTTTCCGAGTTCGGTGTTGGCCTGGATGACGCAGTGGGCCTCCAGGAAGGTACCGTCGCCGATCTTGGTGTCGGCCCCCACAACCACGTAAGGGTCGATACGGACATCGGCTCCCAGTTCCGCCGAGGGATGAATGATGGCGCTGGGATGGATCTGACTGGACATTACATGTCCCCCTTGTGGGCGATGGCGGCGGAGAATTCGCCCTGGCAGGTCACTTGGCCGTCCACTTTGGCGACGCCGCGCATCTTCCATATGTTCAATTTTTGTTTCAAGAATTCGACGTTCAGGATGAGTTGGTCACCCGGAACAACGGGCCTACGGAATTTGACCTTGTCCAGGCCGGTGAACAGGAACACCCTGTCTCCCAAGGGTTCATCGAAGGAATTCACGACGAACAGCCCGCCGGTCTGAGCCAGGGCCTCCAGTTGGAGCACGCCGGGCATAACCGGCAGCCCCGGGAAATGTCCCTGGAAAAAATTCTCGTTGATGGTCACGTTTTTCATGGCCGTGAGGTGCCCCCCAGGCTCGAACTCCAGGACGCGGTCCACCAGCAGAAACGGGTACCGGTGGGGGAGCATCTCCATGATCTTGCGTATATCGAGTGGATAGCCGTTATTCATCGCTCCCTCCGGCGGCCGCTTTCAGCGCAGCCAATTCTTTTTCCATTTTCTTCACGCGCTTGAACAGCTCGGGCAATTGGGGCGTGCAGACGCCCACGGCCTTGAGGTAGGTCTTGGCAGGCATGGCCGGACTGCCTGCGATCCTGCTGCCGGGCTCGACGTCGCCGAGGACGCCGCTCTGAGCGGCCACCATGGCCCCGTCGCCGATCTTCACGTTGTCGGGCACGCCGGTCTGCCCCGCCAGAACCACGCCGTTGCCGATCCGGGAGGACCCGCCTATGCCGGTCTGGCCGATGATCAGGCAGTGTTCGCCGATCTCCACATTGTGGCCGATCTGAACCAGGTTATCGATCTTGGTCCCCCGGCGGATGCGGGTGGTGTCCAGGGCGGCCCGGTCAATAGCCGTGTTGGAGCCGACCTCCACGTCGTTTTCGATGACCACGGTGCCGATCTGCGGAATCTTCATATGTCCGACAGGAGTTTGGGCATAGCCGTAACCATCGCCGCCGAGCACTGCTCCGGGCTGGAGGATGACATTGTCGCCGAGAGTCAGCCCGCCCATGACCACACAATTCGGGTAGAGGATGCAACCGCTTCCGATCACGCTCCCTTCGCCCACGTAGGCTCCGGCGAAGATCACGGTGTCCGGACCAACGGTCGCGCCCTCGCCCACGAAGGCGAAGGGATACACCGTGGCGGATTCAGCCACGTCGGCATCCGGATGGACGAAGGCAAGTTCATGCACGCCGGTCAGGCAACCCTGAGGACGGGCAAAGACATTCACCACACGGGCCAAGTCCATATAGACGTTCTCGCTTATGAGCGCGCACGGGACTTTGGCGGCATAAGAGCCGGATGTGAGAACACATCCGGCCTTGGTGATTTCCAATTGCGACAGATACTTGGGATTAACCAGGAACGACAGGTCGCCATCCCCGGCCCTCTCCAGGGTATTGACCCCGGATATCTCCCTATCCGCGCCGGTAAATGCAAGCCCGAGCCTTTCGGCCAGGGCGGACAGCTTGATGTTCATTCAACTACTTTCCGGCCTTTTTGAGATTGTCGAGTTCCTTGATAAGCTGGGGGGTAATGTCCACGCCGTCGGCGATGTAGGCCAGGCCCGGAGTCTGTTTGTCGAAGGCGAGGGTATAGCCGTGCGCGGAGCAGTAAGTCATGACGACTTTCTCAAGCTTCTTGAGGACGGGCTTGCCCAACTCGTTCTGCTCGGCCTGGATGGCCTTCTGGTAGACGGAAAAATCTTCGTTCCAGTCGCGGCCGCGACGGCGAAGCTCAGTCACCTTGTCCTGCAGAACCTTGCCCTCGAAGGCATTGCTATCGATCTGCATTTTCAACTTCTCAAGGTCTTCGCGCTCTTTCTTCAGCTGATTGCCGCGTGCGGTGAATTTGGCGTCGAGCTTTGCCCGCACATCTTTGCCAAAAGCGGACTCCTGCACGACTTCCTTGGTGCTGAAAACCGCGATCTTGGTCTCGGCAAAGGCCGCGGACTGGAGCAGGAAGACGAAACAAATGGCAAACAGACAGACTTTCTTCATTGTATGACTCCTTAACTGATTGAAGGCTGTGTCAGGTTAAAATTGCTGGCCCATGATCAACTCGATGGTGTGCTGCTTCGAGTCGGACAGGTCATCCAAAGCGTAAGCGTAAATCAAGCCCACGGGACCGATGGGAGAATACCAGTTAACGCCCGCGCCGACGCTCTTGTACAGGCCCATTGAGGGCTCGCCTACATCGCCGCGCTCCACGGACTCGAACCAATCCTCGTCCTCCTTCCAGGAGTTACCGGCGTCGAAGAAGCCCAGCGCGGTGATGCCGAGTTCCTTGCTGATGGGACGCTTGAGCTCAAGGTTGGTGTAGAAGGCCTTGTTGCCGCCGACGTCCGCGTCGGACTTGGGACCTTCCGTAGGCGTAATCAAGTAGTTGGAATAGCCGCGAACTGTGTATTGGCCGCCAAGTTCGAAACGTTGCGCAGTGGGGATTTCGTCGCCACCCCAGTTCTTGTGCAGATAGCCGCCCCAGAACTTGGAATGGAAGACAATCTGCTCAAGCACCGGGTGCCACCACTCGAAACTTCCGATATATTTGACAAAATCATCAGTACCGCCCACAGGACCGCCACCGAAGACAATCGCCAGAGAGGTCTTGGTACCCGAGGACGTATCGCGGTAGTTGTCGCGTGTATCGCGAACAGCCTGTCCGCTCACGGTCGAAGCCAAATGTGAACCGGCGTCGGCCTTGACCTTCCGGGAGGCGTCGTGATCCACGTCGGTGATGTCGTAGGATTCGAGGCCGTATCCCCACTTGAGTCGCGTATATTCGCCGATGGGATAGAAGAAGTTCAGGTCGCTTCCCACTCTATTGATGGAGTATTGGGAGTAGTCGGTATCGCGTTTGTAGGCCTGAACTCCGAAACCAAGATCCGTATCGTTGATGTGCGGATTGGTGAAATGCAGCACATACTTGTTGTTGGACCCGCCGATCTGGCCGGTAAAGCCCACGTCGTAGCCCCGTCCGAAGAGGTTCTTTTCGGAAATTTCACCGCCGAAGAAGACGCCGTCATAAGTGGAGAAGCCCACGCCGCCGCTGATCTTGCCGGTGGCCTTGTCCTTGACTTTGACCACCAGGTCCATCTCCTCGGGGTTGCCCGTGGGCACGGGGGCGATGTCCACCTTCTCAAAGAAATCAAGGTTGGTCAGCCTTTGGCTGGAGCGTTTGAGCTTGCTGCCGCTGAACTGATCACCGTCGGCCAGACGCATCTCGCGCAGTATGACGTTGTCCCGGGTGACCGTATTGCCCTCGATGAGCACTCGGCGGATGTGCACCCGTTGATGCTTGCTGATATTGTAGATGACGTTGACGATTTTGGTCTCGGGGTTGTCATCAAGTTTCACGCCCACGTCGGCGTAGGCGTAACCATAATTATTGTAATAATTGGTCAGGGCCGAGACGTCTTTCTGGAGGATGAGCCGATCGAAATATTCATCTTCATCCTTGAGCTGATCGATCTGGGTCACCTGCATGAGCTTGGACGGATCGTCGATGAGATCGCCGGTGAAGGAGGTGCTGCCCATCTTGTACCGGTCGCCCTCCCAAACTTTATAGATGACGTCGATGCCGTCGTCCTTGATATCCACCTCGGGCTGGCCAACCTTGGCGGTCAAAAAGCCCTTGGACTGATAGTAGGCCATGATGGCGGAGGCGTCGCGGTCGAGGAGTTCCTCCTTGAGCACGCCGGAATTGTCGATCCAGGAGAGCCAGCCGCGTTCCTTGAGAGCCAGGACCTTTTTGATGTCGTCGGGGTCGAGTTGCTCGGCACCGTCGATGATGACGTGTTCGATATATAATTGCGGGCCTTCGTCGATGACAAAGGTCAGCCTGGCGATGCCGGAGCCGGCGTCATCGATCTCCTGGGTGACGTTGGCCTTGTAATAACCGTCCTTGCGGTACATTTCTCGGATGACGCGGATGTCGTCGGCCAGGACTTTGGGGTTGATGACGCTGCCCTTTTTGGTGGATACCGCCTCAAGGATGTCGTCGGAATCGATTTCCTTGGCTCCGCGGACGCCTATGGCCTGAATGCGCGGCTTCTCCTTGACCACGAAAACGACCTTCTTGCCCTCATCTCCATCCTCGACCCGGACGCGAACGTCATCGAAGTAACCGAGGTCATAAACATTCTTCAGTGCAGTATTGATGGACTTGGCGGTAATCGTATCGCCTTTCTGCATGGTCATGCGCATGAGGACCACGTCCTTGTCCAGGACCTTGGTCCCCTCCACGTCGACCTCGGATACGATGTCCAGGCGCAGGAGATCCATGCGCATATGATCCACCAGGGCGTCCACTGCGGGCAGCAGATTGATCAGCCCCTTCTTGGTCACGGAAATTTTCTTGCCCGAATCGCTGGTATAGGCGTCGATCAGCCGGGCGTCGATGGTCAAATTTTCCCCGATCTGATTCAGGGCGCCGTAGACGCCGAATTGGGCCCCGGCCAGCAAAGCGATCTCGCGCGCCTTGTCCGGATCAAACTGGGTGTATCCCTTGTCGTGAACCATGCGGGCCACTTCCTCGGGAGCGATGACCTTGAACCCGGCTTCCTTCAGCCGGTCGGCCAACAGTTCGGGCAGGCTGTCCTTGAGATAGCTCAAGTCATCCCCCGCGTTGACTGCGAAGGGAAGCACCGCGACGGAGACATCCTGATTGAGTTTTTCGGCGGCATGACCCGTAGCGGCGGCCAGCAGGACAAAGGTTGCGATCACTCCCATCGCCAGGCCGCGAACGAGATTACTGAGCATAAAGTTCTCCTGAACGCAGTTCGAAGCGCCGATGCATCATCGCTGCGAGTTCCGGATTATGTGTGACGACGATAAAGGTCATACCCAATTCATTATTCAGAGAAGCCAGCAAATTCCCGATCCTGGCGCCGTTTTCCTCATCAAGATTGCCCGTGGGCTCGTCGGCAAGCAACACCTTGGGACGGAGGAGAATCGCCCGGGCGATGGCCGCCCGCTGTCTCTCGCCGCCCGACAATGTCGTTACCTTGTGTTCGAGCCTGTGCGCAAGTCCTACCATGTCGAGCGCCTCCCGCGCCATGCGCAGACCTTCGCTGCGCCCCTTCCCTGCAATGAAGGCGGGCATCGCCACGTTCTCCAGCGTGGAGAACTCAGGCAGGAGGTGATGGAACTGGAACACGAAACCGATGTCCCTGTTCCGCAGCACCGCCCGATCCCTGTCTCCCAGGGTACCGAGATCGACACCATTCAAAAAAATCTTGCCGCTAGTCACGGTATCCAGCGTGCCGAGCATGTGCAGCAATGTGGTCTTTCCGGATCCGGACGCCCCTAGAATGGCCAGGGATTCACCCCGTCGAATCTCCAGATCGACCCCACGAAGCACGCGGACCACTTCGGACGGCCCGTCGAACTCCTTACTGACGTCAATCAGTTGGTATATCGACTCCCTACTCATAACGCAAGGCCTCCGACGGGCTCAAACCCGCCGCCCGGCGCGCCGGGTAAATGGTGGCCACGAAACAGAGCAGAAAAGCGGCGGCCCCGATGGTGAACAGGTCAAGCGCCTCCAGGCGCACGGGCAGGTAGTCGACGGGGTAAACGTTGCTCGGCAACTTGATGAACTGATACTCCTTGAGAAGCAGGCTCAACGGCACGCCGAGGAGGAAGCCGAAGAGCGTCCCGGCCAGGCCGATGAACGTCCCCTGGAGCATGAAAATGTTGCGGATGCTGCGTTTGTCCGCGCCCAGCGACATGAGGACGGCGATGTCCTTGGTCTTCTGGATGACCAGCATAACCAAGGTGGTGACGATGGAAAAGGACCCCACCAGGACGATCATGGCCAGGATGATGAACATGGCCGTTTTTTCAAGCTCCAGCGCGGCGAAGAGATTGGCGTTCATTTCCTGCCAGTTGCGTACGTAGACCGTAAAGGACGAGACCTTGTCGCGCAGATCGTTTGAAATCTGTTTGACATTATACACGTCGTTCACGCTGATCTCCAGGCCGGAAACCACGTCGCCCTTGAAGCCGAGCAGCTGACGGGCCGCCGGGATGCTGACGTAGCCCATGGAGGAATCGTATTCGAACATGCCGGTACGAAAAATGCCGGCCACGGCGAAGCGGCGAACCTTGGGAGCGAAACCGGCCGAACTGGTCCGCCCCGAGGGCGAGAGCAGATTGACCAGGGATCCCTCGGTCAGGCCGAGACGCTTGGCCAGCTCCGAGCCGATGATGATCCCGGGGAAGTCCCCGTTGTCGTTGAGGCGGTTGACGCTGCCGCTGACCATGTCTTTGGACAGGGACAGGACCGAAGACGAGGTGGAGGGGTCGATGCCGCGCAGGACCACGCCCTTGACCCCGGTACGGGTGGACAGCATGACCTCGGAATAGACAAAGGGCGTCACACCCGTGACGCCCGGAACTTTTTTCGCCTCGTCGGCCAGTTCCTCGTAATCGCTGATGCCGCCGCGCAGCGAGGTGATCAGGATATGCGCGTTGACCCCGAGGATTTTGTCCCGCAGGTCGGTGGAAAAACCGTTCATAACCCCGATGACCACGATGAGCGCCCCCACGCCGATGGCCACCCCGCAAACCGCAAACAACGATATGACGGAAATGAACGACTGCTTGCGCAGGGCGAACAGATATCTCAGTGCGACGAAACTCTCAAACCGCATAACCCCTACCCGACCTCAGGCCTGAGCAGCGGGAAGAGGATGACCTCGCGGATGGAAGCGGAGTCCGTGAGCAGCATCACCAGGCGGTCGATGCCGATGCCCTGCCCGGCAGCCGGGGGCATGCCGTATTCCAGGGCGCGGACATAGTCCTCATCCATGAAGTGGGCCTCTTCGTCGCCAGCCTCCTTTTCCTGAACCTGGACCTCGAAACGACCGCGCTGGTCAACGGGATCGTTCAGTTCGGAAAAGGCGTTGGCCAACTCGCGGCCGGTCATGAACAATTCGAAGCGGTCGGTTATGTCGGGATTGTCCTCGTTTCGGCGGGACAACGGCGAAATATCGGTCGGGTAATGATAGATGAAGTGAGGCTGGACCAGCCGGGGTTCCACCAGCAGGTCGAAGAGCTTGGCCTGGAGCTTGCCGAGCTTCTCGCCCTTGATAATCTTCTCGCCTTTTTCCTTCACCAGGGCCGCGCACTTGTCGTAATCCGTGTAGACCTCGGGGGAAACGCCGCCGATCTTCTCCAGGGATTCGTGAAACGGCAGACGCGTCCAGGCACCCGGGGACAGGTCGATCATCTCGCCCTGGTACGGGACCACGGTGTCCCCGGTAACCTTCTTGGCCACGCGGGAGAAAATCTCCTCGGTCAGGTCCATGAGGTCCATGAAGTCCGCATATGCCCAGTAAAATTCGAGCATGGTGAACTCGGGATTGTGCTGGGTGTCCATGCCTTCGTTGCGGAAATTACGGTTGATCTCGTAGACCCGTTCAAAGCCACCCACCAAAAGGCGCTTCAAGTAGAGCTCGGGCGCGATGCGCATGTACAGCTTCATGTCCATGGCGTTGTGATGGGTCTCGAAGGGCTTGGCCGTGGCCCCGCCGGGGATGGCCTGCATCATGGGCGTCTCCACTTCCATGAAGCCCTTTTCATCGAGAATCGTCCGCAATTCCCGGATGATGGCCGTTCTGGCCTGGAAAATCTCCTTGGTCCGGGGAGTGACGATAAGGTCCACATAGCGCTGGCGGTAGCGCGTCTCCACGTCCTTGAGCCCATGGTATTTCTCGGGCAGAGGGCGCATGGACTTGGTCACCAGCTGAAAATGCCGGGTCTTGACGGTCAGTTCGCCGGTCTTGGTTCGGAACAGGGAGCCGGTCACGCCGACGATGTCGCCGATGTCGGTCTTCTTGAACAACTGATATTCATCGGGGCCGAGTTCGTCGCGGGCGGCGTAGACCTGGATGTTCCCGCTGCGGTCCTGCATGTGGAAGAAGGTGACCTTGCCGAAAGAACGGTAGGAAACCACCCGTCCGGCGATAGTGAACTGAACGTCCGTATTCTCGAAATCCTCGCCGTCCATATCTCCGCACTGATCCCAGATGGCCTGTATTTCGGAATCACGCCGAAAGTCGTTGGGGTACAGGGGGATATCGTTATCCATGAGAAGACACGCTTTTTCCACGCGCGTCTTGATGACGGAGTTGAGTTCGTCCTTGGCCTGAAGGGCCTCCAACATGTGGGTGAACCGGGCCGCGTTCGGCGACTTGGTTGCCAGCTTAATTTTCTTTTCTTTTTTAGTATCTTGTGCCAAAATTTTTTTCCCTGTTTCCCACTAAATCTAGAAAAATTCGAAAGACGTTGATTCCGTAAGCCATATAACGGATGCCGTCAAGAAAATGGGAGCCTTAGCCCCCGGTAAAAGCGTATTCGCATTTTCCTGAAAAAGTCTACTTTTTTTGCTTGACCCTCCGAAACGATTTGTTTAAACACTCTCTCGCTTCGACGAAAAAATGTTCCCCAGTAGCTCAATTGGCAGAGCGGGTGACTGTTAATCACTAGGTTCGCGGTTCAAGTCCGTGCTGGGGAGCCAAAGAGAACAAGGCCCTTACGAGAAATCGTAAGGGCTTTTTCTTGTCCCGTTCCCGGCCCCCACGCCCCCTATTCTTCGCGACGCAGTAGACACTTCTTCGCAGCCCCGCGCCGCCAACAAGTTATAATCACATAGGCGATATTTTTCTGGTATCATTCTATCTTGACATTATAACCATATGCATTTTCAAAACTTTTCATGACGATGCATAACGGGAGGAAAGAATGAGCCTGAGAGTGAAGCTGTATTCGGCCATAGGACTGCTGCTGGCCGTGGGGCTGGCCATGTTCGTGGCCACCGTGATCATTACCTCGGCACAGGAGCACGATGGGCTGGTCGTCAATCTGGCGGGCCGCCAACGCATGCTCAGCCAGAAAATGGCCAAGGAGGCCCTGCTTTACCTTGAGGAACGTCAGGCCGGACGGGATGGAGCCGAACTCGGCGGGCAGGTCCGAGCCACTTCGCGCCTGTTCCGTCAGACCCTGGCCGCCCTGACCGACTCGGGACCGGCCCCGATAACAGCCGACCCAGACGGCGAAACGCGGGATCTGCCCGCCCCGTCGGACGCGGTCCGAGAACAATTGCTCAAGGTCCAGCAGCTCTGGACACGCTACAGCTCCGCCCTGGACGACATCCTGGAGCGCCAAGTCCTGAATGACGACTTCAACAAGAAGAGCCTGGCCGTGCTGGTCAACATGAACCAGGCCGTGGCCATGATGCAGGGCGAGTCCGAGAGCCGGGTGGACGGTCTGCTCGCCTCGCAGGTCGTCGGCATAGCCATTATGATCCTGACCACCCTGATCAGTTTCCTGGCCATCCAGCGCAAGCTGATCCGACCACTGCACGACTTCAGTTCGACCATGGACAACATCTGCCGGGGCGACCTGACCCAGGTTTGCTTCAGTCCGCAAAACGATGAAATCGGCCTGGTCGCGCGCACGTTGAGTTCCATGGAGGATAAGCTCAAGGGCGTGGTCAGCCACGCCAAGGACTCCACCGTGACCATGGCCGACCGCAGCTCGAGCCTGAACGACATGGCCTCCACCCTGGCCCAGAACGCCACGCGGCAGGCCGGTTCCGTCAGCGAAATAGCCTCCCTGATGGAGGGCATGAACGCCAATATCTCCACCACGGCCGCCAACTCCCGGGAAACCTATCAATTGGCCACCAAGGCGGCCGAGGACGCCCGCCGAAGCGGCCGATCCGTGGGCGTGGCCCTGGAGGCCATCACAACCATCGCGGGAAAGATTACGGTCATTGAGGAAATTGCCCGGCAGACCAACCTCCTGGCCCTGAACGCGGCCATCGAGGCAGCCCGGGCCGGCGACCACGGCAAGGGGTTCGCCGTGGTCGCCTCCGAAGTCCGCAAGCTGGCCGAGCGCAGCGGCGGCGCGGCCAAGGAAATCGGCGAGCTGTCGGCCAGCACCCTGGACATCTCCAACGAGGCCGGAAAACTGCTGGAGTTGCTCGTGCCAGACATTGAGAAAACTTCGGCCATGATTGAGGAGATCAACACGTCCAGTTCTGAGCAGCAGCGCGACACCGAGATGATCGGCCGGTCCGTCCATGACCTGGACCGAGGCATCGGCGAAACCGCCCGCATGGCCCGCGAGTTGTCCGACACTACCGCGGAACTGTCCAGCGAGGCGTCCGGCCTGCGCCAGGAACTGCTCTTTTTTAAGACCGACGACGACGGCCAATGCTCCCCTCCGGCCCGGATGGCAAACCCGGCGTCGATTCCACCGCTGACCGCGCAACCGATCCGCCCCGCGCCAAAACCGGCCGCGCTCCGGCCGTCCGGCCCACCGCGATCCGCGCCAAAACCCGTTGCAGCCCAACCGGCCGCAACACGGAGCGACCAGCCCGAGGGAGTTGAGGAAGCCAAACCGCTCATCGTCTGGGATGACACCATCGCCACGGGCATCGACCTTATCGACGATCAGCACATGGAACTGGTCAAGATGGTCAATCGGCTGAACAGCGCCATGCAACAGGGTAAGGGCAAAGCCGCAGTCGGCAAAATATTGGACGAATTGCGCCACTATACCACCTTCCATTTCAGCCAGGAGGAGGCCCTGTTCGACAAGTACGGCTATGCCGAAACAGAGGAGCACAAAAAATCCCACCAGAAACTGCTTGCCCAGGCCGTGGCCTTCAGCGAGGACTTCGAATCGGGCCGGTCGGCCATGAGCCGCGACCTCTTCCACTTCCTCAAAGATTGGTTGGTAGGGCATATTCAGGGCGTTGACCGGCGCTATGTCGCCTTTCTCAAGGAGGCCCTCGAACGGGACGCCTGACCCATCGCCTGCCACGGGTCCCGGACCGACGACGGTCCGGGACCGACGACCGTTCCACGCCCGCCGAACTCTGCCTACACCATGCTCATGGAAAACAATATCATAATTTCAGCTGGTTATGTGAAAAATCAGCCCGTATCCCGGCCGCATCCCGACACGCCAAACCTTGAGCGGCCGAAAGGCTGAACGCGGGGATCCGCCTGTGCACCCAAACGAAGCATTGCCCAAAGCGGGCGCGCGGGGTAGCCTTGAACCCGACGGGGCGGCCGGACCGCCCCGAGGCCGCCGAAGCGGACGACGAGTACGCCTGGGACCACGAAAAGCAACCACTACCCCCTGCCGGGAGGCAAGGTCATGAAACAAAACCGGACCGCCCTCATATTGATCAGTTGCGCCGTGCTGCTTGCCGTCGGCGCCTTTCTCATCCTAAACCGGAGCCGGGATGAATCCTCCGCCGTCCGGCAGGAGGTCGCCCAACCCGCCGCCGAGCCCGCCAAGGCCCCGGACTGGGTGGACAAGGGCCAAGAGGCCAAGCCCGACTACTCGGCCGCCACGGCCGAGCCCGAGACCACCACCCCGGTTCCGGCCGCCGAATCCGAGCAGCCCAAGGAACCAAAGACCATCGAAGTGACCGAGGACAAGGTTGTCACATTCACCTTCGTGGAATCCCTGGCGGACTTCCTGCTTCAGCGTTTTCAGCCGCGCGGTCCCAACGGCAAGCCCGATACCCTGGCCACGGCCGTGGCCCTGAACCGCTACTACGGCCGCGAACTGGACGGCTTCGCCGTCTCCGGAAACGACATCCGAGCCTCGCGCAAGGCGGTCTACGACTACGTCTTCAATCCGGCCATGATCAAAACCCTGTATGAACTCTACGCCCCGGCCTTCATGGTCCACTTGGTGGACACCGCGGCCAACACCGAACGCGAATACACGGTCGGCAACGCCACCGAAACCCGGCCCCTGACCACCGAGGAAATCAAGGTCATGCTCCGGCTCAACGCCGGGCGCATCGAGCGCACCGCAGAAGTGCTCCACGCCTTTGCCGACGACCCGGCCATCCTCGAAATGGCGGGCAAATACCGCCGCGCGGCCAAGGCCGTGGAGCGGGCCAACGGCCAGTTGCAGACCGCCATGGCCGACGGCAAGGACACGGGAGCGGCAGGCGACCGCCTCAAGCAGGCCATCCTGTTCCGCGAACGGACCCGGGGCGAGATCGTCACGCAGCTCCGGCGGGTCTGCCAGGCCTGCCCGGAATCCGAGCTCTTCCACCTCTCCCAGTGGGGATACCGGCGCACCCTCGACCAGCCCGAGGAAAAGACTAAGACCTTCGGCGCGGCTGCCGACGTCCTGGATGACTTGGCCGCGCGCTTCCGCACCAAGGCCGAAGAACTCAAATAGGTGCTCATATGTTGCATTGACCCCCCTTTGTGCTTATCCTTGCGATAGCAAGAAGAGAATTCACCAAGGAGCTCTCAATGTACTTCAAACAGATCACCACCCCCGGACTCGGTTGCTTTTCCTACGTCATCGGCTGCCCCGCCGCCGGTGAAATGGTCGTCGTGGATCCCAAGCGGGACGTACAGGACTACCTGGACATCTCCCGCGAGGAAGGCATGAAAATCGTCCATGTCATCGACACCCACGTGCACGCGGACCACGTGTCTGGCGCGCAGGAGATCAAATCCCAGACCGGCTGCGACGTCATGGTCTACGAGACCTCGCCGGTGAGCTACGACTTCACCCCGCTCAAGGAAGGCCAGCAACTGGTCGTGGGCAACGCCAAGCTCGAAGTCCTGCATACCCCCGGGCATACCCCGGATTCCCTGTCCCTGCTGGTCACGGATACCACGCGGGGCGACGAGCCGTGGATGCTGCTGACCGGCGACGTGCTCTTCGTGGGCGACATCGGACGGCCCGACCTGGTGGGCGGCGCCAAGCTCGACGAACAGGTCCACAACTTGTGGGATTCCCTGTACGTGAAGTTCGCCAAGTTCCCCGACAGCCTGGAGGTCTTCCCGGCCCACGGCGCGGGTTCCCTGTGCGGGCGCGGCATGTCCTCGAAGCCAAGCTCCACATTGGGCTTCGAACGCCGCCATAACCCCATGCTCGGCTTCGGCGATTTCGAGGCGTTCCGCCGGGCCATGAGCCAGAACTTCCCGGCCCGGCCCAAGTCCTTCACCCACATCATCTCCACCAATGCCTCGGGAGCGCCCCTGCTGGAACGCTGCCCGCTCGACCTGGCCATGAACCCCTATAAGTTCGAGGAGAAGATGCAGGACGGCGCCGTGGTCATCGACGTGCGCGACGCTGCCGCCTTCGCCGGGTACCATATCCCCGGTTCCCTGAACATCGGCTTCGAGCCCAGCTTGGCCAATTGGGTGGGCATGACCGTGGAGCCCGATGCCGACATCCTCCTGGTGGTCGATACCCGCGACGACTACGAGCGCATGCGCATAGAGCTGCACCGCATCGGCTACGACCGCATCTACGGCTACCTGTCCGGCGGCATCCAGGCCTGGGTCTACTCCGGCCGCCCGGTGGATTCCCTGGCCATAGACTCGGCCCAGGTCCTCCAAAACATCCAGGCGGAAGGCAAGCCCCTCAGCCTGATCGACGTGCGCACCCCCGCCGAATGGGCGGGCGGGCACATTCCCGGGGCCAGGCACATCCCGCTCATCGACATCCTGGACGGCAAATTCGACCTCGACGAAAACGCCCACCACCTGCTCTACTGCGCGGCGGGCTATCGCGCGAACATTGCCGCGTCCTATCTGCAAAAGCACGGCTATTGGGACGTCCGCAGCCTGGCGGGCGGCTACCTCGCCTGGAGCCGCGCCGGCTTCCATACCGAAAAATAAAGCCCAAAAAACGTCGGGCGGTCCCGGAACTCCGGGGCCGCCTTTTTTCTGTCCGCCATCCCCTCCAGGCGGCAAGGGCTATCCAACCGCAAAAACACCCGATCCAGCGTCACTCCGACGGCCAGGGCAATGCGTCGAATTATATCATCAAACCGGTTTTCCGCGCCCTTGCCGCGCGATAAATCCGGTAAATGGCCCCGATTCGTCGGGGAACGGAAGGCAAAGGACTTGACCCCGGCTGCATAAATCGCGAGAAAACTAAGACGGAATGTGTATGAACACGCAAGATCCGGTCCGCACGGACCGCACGACTCCCGACCGTCGGGAGCCGCCATATGTCCAAAGTCAGTTACAGGTCCAATCAAAACACTTGGAGAAGCACATGCCCAAGAAGACCATGAAAACTATGGACGGCAACACCGCCGCCGCGCATGTGGCCTACGCCATGAGCGAGACGGCCGCCATCTACCCCATCACCCCCTCCACGCCCATGGGCGAGATCGCCGACGAATGGGCCGCGCATGGACGAAAAAACATTTTCGGCCAGACCGTACAGATCCGCCAGATGCAGTCCGAAGCGGGCGCGGCGGGCGCGGTGCACGGTTCCCTGGCCGGAGGCGCATTGACCACCACTTTCACCGCCTCCCAGGGGCTGCTGCTGATGATCCCGAACATGTACAAGATCTCCGGCGAACTGCTGCCCGGCGTCTTCCACGTGTCCGCTCGCGCCGTGGCGGCCCACGCCCTGTCCATCTTCGGCGACCACCAGGACGTCATGGCTACCCGCCAGACCGGCTTCGCCATGCTCTTTTCCAATTCCGTCCAAGAGGTCATGGATCTCTCCCTGGTGGCGCACCTCGCCGCCGTGGAGGCCTCCGTCCCGTTCATGTCCGTGTTCGACGGCTTCCGCACCTCCCACGAAATCCAGAAAATCGCGGTCATCGACTACGAAGACATGAAGCCCCTGATCAACATGGACAAGGTGGCCGAATTCCGCAAGCGGGCCATGAACCCCGAACACCCGAACATTCGCGGCACCGCCCAGAACCCGGACATCTACTTCCAGGGCCGCGAGGCGACCAACACCTATTATGAGGCCATCCCGGACATCGTCACCGAGGCCATGAAAAAGGTCGGCAAGATCACCGGCCGCCGCTACAAGCTCTTCGACTACGTGGGACACCCCAAGGCCGACCGCATCATCATCGCCATGGGCTCGGCCTGCGAGACCATCGAGGAAACCGTCAACTACCTCAATGCCAACGGCAAGAAGGTCGGCCTGATCAAGGTTCGCTTGTACCGGCCCTTCTCGGTCAAGCACCTGCTCGCCGCCATCCCCAAGACCGTGAAGAAAATCGCGGTGCTCGACCGCACCAAGGAGCCCGGCTCCCTGGGTGACCCCCTGTACCTCGACATCTGCGCCGCCTACGTGGGCAAGCGCAACGCCCCGGTCATCGTGGGCGGCCGCTACGGCCTCGGCTCCAAGGATTTCACTCCGGCCCAGGCCGAATCGGTCTTCAACTCCCTGGCCCGGCCCAAAAACGGATTCACCGTGGGCATCACCGACGACGTCACCCACACCTCGCTATTCGACTGCGACTGCGTGGATACCGCTCCCGAGGGCACGGTCCAGTGCAAGTTCTGGGGCCTCGGTTCCGACGGCACGGTGGGCGCCAACAAGCAGGCCATCAAGATCATCGGCGACAACACCAACCTCTACGCCCAGGGCTATTTCGCCTACGACTCCAAAAAATCGGGCGGCATCACCATCTCCCACCTGCGCTTCGGCAAAAAGCCCATCCAGTCCACCTACCTGGTCCAGAACGCGGACTATGTGGCCTGCCACAACCCGAGCTACGTGAACCTCTATGACGTGCTCGAAGGCATCAGGGACGGCGGCACCTTCGTGCTGAACTGTCCCTGGACCGCCGAGGAGATGGACAAGAAACTGCCCGCGGCCATGCGGCGCACCATCGCGCAGAAAAACCTCAAGTTCTACACTGTGGACGCGGTCAAGATCGCCGGCGGGGTCGGCCTGGGCGGACGCATCAACATGGTCATGCAGACCGCCTTCTTCAAGCTGGCCGACGTCATCCCGTTCAAGAAGGCCGTGGATCTGCTCAAGGAAGGCATCGACAAGGCCTACGGCAAAAAGGGCCAAAAGATCGTAGACATGAACTGCGCCGCCGTGGATGCGGCCACCGACGCCATCGTCGAGATTCCGGTGCCCAAGGCCTGGAAAACCCTCAAGGACGACAAGCCGGTCAACCGCCGCGAGCCCGATTACGTCAAGAACGTCGTGCGCCCGGTTCTGGCCCAAAAAGGCGATTACCTGCCCGTCTCGGCCTTCTCCCACGACGGGACCATGCCTTCCGCCACCTCCAAATACGAAAAACGCGGCGTGGCCATCCTAGTGCCCGAATGGATCAAGGAAAATTGCATCCAGTGCAACCAGTGCGCCTTCGTCTGCCCGCACTCCGCCCTACGCGCCGTACTGGCCACCGACGACGAGATGAAAAACGCCCCGGCCACCTACGAAACCATCGACGCCGTGGGCAAGGACGTCAAGGGCATGCACTTCCGCCTCCAGGTCAACACCCTGGATTGCCTGGGCTGCGGCAACTGCGCCGACATCTGCCCGGCCAAGGAAAAGGCGCTGGTCATGAAGCCCATCGCCACCCAGACCGAGGTTCAGGTGCCCAACTTCGACTTCGCGGACACCGTCGCCTACAAGGACGTCTTTGCCCGCGACACGGTCAAGGGCTCCCAGTTCCGCAAGTCCCTCATGGAATTCTCCGGGGCCTGCGCGGGCTGCGGCGAAACCCCCTACGTCAAGGTCATCACCCAGCTCTTCGGTGAACGCATGGTCATCGCCAACGCCACCGGCTGCTCGTCCATCTGGGGCGCTTCCGCGCCGACCGCACCCTACTGCGTCAATCCCGACGGCCACGGTCCGGCCTGGGGCAACTCCCTGTTCGAGGACGCGGCCGAATTCGGCTACGGCATCGAGATGGCTACCGACCAGCGCCGCGCCCACCTGGCCCGGCTTTGCACGGAGGCCGCCGAGACCGAGACCGGCGAGCTCAAGGCCAAGCTGGACAAGTGGGTCAACGTCATGGGCGATCCCGAGGAATCCCGGCTGGCTGGTGAAGATCTGAAGGCCGCCCTCAAGGGAACGCGCAAGAAGGCGCTCAAGGAAATCCTGGACATGTCCGACCTGTTCACCAAGCAGTCCATCTGGGTGTTCGGCGGTGACGGCTGGGCCTACGACATCGGTTACGGCGGGCTGGACCACGTCCTCGCCTCGGGCAAGGACATCAACGTCCTGGTCCTGGACACCGAGGTCTACTCCAACACCGGAGGACAATCCTCCAAGGCCACCCCGCTCGGCTCCATAGCCAAGTTCGCGGCGGCCGGAAAGACCACCAACAAGAAGGACCTCGGCCGCATGGCCATGACCTACGGCTACGTCTACGTGGCCTCCGTGTCCATGGGCGCCAACAAGCAACAGTTCCTCAAGGCGGTCAAGGAGGCCGAGGCCTACCCCGGCCCGTCCCTGATTATCGCCTACGCCCCGTGCATCAACCAAGGCATCAAGAAGGGCATGGGCAAGACCCAGTTGGAACAGAAGCTGGCCGTGGACTCCGGCTACTGGCCGCTCTACCGCTACAACCCGCAATTGGCCGACGAAGGCAAGAACCCGTTCATCCTGGAGTCCAAGGCCCCCGACGGGTCTCTCCAGGAGTTCCTGTCGGGCGAAAACCGCTACGCCATGCTTGAACGGTTCTACCCCGAGTTCTCCAAGGAGTACCGGACCGAGATCGAGACCAATTACAACAAGCGCTACGAAACCCTCAAGCACATGGCCGGTGAAGGCTGCAAGGAATAGCCGACCCGCGATCACGCACCATCAAGGCCGGGGCAAATGCCCCGGCCTTTTTTGGCCCCCGGCCCATACGCTCCCCATCCCGCCTGCATTTTTCAGCGCTGGAGGGGGGGACGAACGAACGCGGGGAGACGGTTCCCGGGATGGCAAAACTCGGATTTACCGAGCGCCGGGCATTGACGTTGAAAGGGAATGGATCAATCCTGAACGCGTCGGCCGTCCGAAAATGGCCATGGATGAACGCATCAACAAGGAAAAAGTATCATGAGTTGTGTAGCCACCTTCAGCATATTCCCGCTGGAACGGCCCGATCAGGGGTCATTCGCCCCATATGTGGCGCGGACCATCGAGATCGTCCGGGAATCCGGACTGCCCTACGAACTCGGTGCCATGGGCACCGTTCTCGAAGGCGATCTCGATCGAATCATGGAAACCATCAAGCACTGTCACGACGACATGCGCAAGGAATGTGGCCGAGTCTACCTGAGCCTGACCGTGGATTCCCGCTCCGGCGAATCCGGACGCATGCACGGCAAGGTGGACAGCGTCGGGGAGCTGCTGAAATGAGTGCCCCCGAAGAACTTATCAAGGCCATATGGAAGGACGTCTGCGAAGTCCGCAGGCAGACGCCGCTCATCGTCAACATCACCAACTACGTGGTCACGAACAATACGGCCAATTCCCTGCTTGCCCTGGGCGCGTCCCCGGCCATGAACCATGTGGCCGAAGACCTGCCCGGTCTGGTGGACCTGGCCGGAGCCCTGGTGGTCAACATCGGCACCCTGGCCGACGACTACGTGGAGGGCATGCACGTGGCCATGGCCCAGGCCAACGACATGGGCATGCCCGTGATCCTCGATCCGGTGGCCGCCGGGGTGAACGCCCTTCGGACAGACACCTGTTTGGAATTTTTGGAGAAGTATCATCCCGACATAGTTCGGGGCAATGCCTCGGAAATCATGGCCCTGGCCGGCGAGGACGGTCGGCCCAAGGGAGTGGATACCTCCATGGAAGTGAACGAGGCCCGGGGCGCGGCCAGAGAACTGAACAGGCGCTACGGCTGCGTGGTCCTGGTCAGCGGTGAAACCGACCTGGTGGTCGGCGCGGACCGTGAAACGCGTCTGGCCGGCGGTTCGGCCATGATGCCGCGCGTGACCGGACTGGGCTGCACCTGCACCGCGCTGGCAGGTGCGTTCGCCGCCGTCCAACGCGACTTCTTCCAGGCCGCCGTGGACACCGCCGCAGCCATGGACATTGCGGGCGAAATGGCCGCCGAACACTCGCCGGGACCCGGCAGCCTCCAGATGCACCTCCAGGATGCCCTCTACCTCCTGGACGAGGAAGCCATACGGAACCGCCTCAAGGTGGTGGCGTCATGAGAACCGAAGACCTGCTCGTCTATCTCGTCACGGACCGCAGCCTCTGCCTGGGACGCCCCCTCGAAGAGGTAGTGGCCCAAGCCGCCGAGGGCGGCTGCACCATGGTCCAGTTGCGCGAAAAGACGGCCGACACCGGGGAATTCGTCGAGTTGGCCCGCGCCCTGCACAAACTGCTCAAGCCGTTGTCCATCCCCCTGCTCATCAACGACCGCGTGGACGTGGCCCTGGCCGCCGGGGTCGAGGGCGTGCATGTGGGCCAATCGGACATGCGTCCCGAGGATGTTCGCCGGATCCTCGGTCCGAACGCCATTCTCGGCCTGTCCGTGGACACCGAAGCCGAACTCCTGGATGCCCAGAACCGGCCCGTGGATTACCTCGGCATCGGCCCGGCCTACCCCACCCAGACCAAGAAGGATGTCAAGGGTTCGCCGTGGGGACCGGAAGGGCTCAGGCGCGCGGTCCGGCAATCCGCCATCCCGCTGGTGGCTATCGGCGGCGTGCAGCGCGACAACGTCCGGGCCGTGGCAGGTTCGGGCGTGGCGGGCATCGCCGTGGTTTCGGCCATCTGTTCCGCGTCTTCGCCCGCTGAAGCCGCGCGCGAACTGGCCTACGCCATGAAGGAAGGCGCGCGGTAAACCCGCCGCTCTCCATACCCCGGTTACCGGGGCGTATGCGCGGCCTCCCTCGGGAGGCCGCGTCGTTTTTCTTCCGACCGCCTCCGACGCGCTCCACAGGGCCTTCGCGACTCCTATGCGGCGGAAGAGAATCCGGAAGGATGATAAAAGTTGTTAAACAATGTAAAAGGGTGCGCCCGGACCTTTTCATCCCGCACGACATGCGGGTAAGGGAGATTCATGAAGAGCAACGGCCCGATCCTGATTATCGACGACGACCGCAAGCTGCGCGACCTCGTGGTCGAGTACCTGGAGGAATACAATTTCGCCACGGCCACCCTGCCCTCGGGCATGAAGGCGGTGGAGACCATCCGCTCGCTCGCCCCGAGCGTCATCGTCCTGGATGTGATGATGCCGGGCAGGAACGGGCTCGATGTCCTGCGCGACATCCGCGTCGAGTTCGCCACGCCGGTGATCATGCTCACGGCCAAGGGAGAGGATACCGACCGCATCGTCGGGCTCGAACTCGGGGCCGACGATTACATGGCCAAACCGTTCAACCCGCGCGAATTGCTGGCCCGGATCAAGGCCGTGCTCCGCCGGGTGAATACCGGCGCGGAACGCAAAACGGACACGCCGGTCATCCACGCGGGCGGGCTTGCCCTGACCCTCTCCCGCCAGGTCCTGACCATCGACCGGGACGAAATCGAGCTGGCGCCCACGGAGTTTCGGCTGCTCAAGGCGCTCATGGCCCACGCCGACCGCACCCTGACCCGGGACGAACTCATGGACATGGTCTGGGACAAGGACTTCGCGGCCTACGACCGGTCCATCGACGTGCATATTTCCAAACTCCGCTCCCAGCTCAGGCCGTACCCGGCCCACGCCAAGCGGATCAGGACCGTCTGGGGCACGGGCTACATGTTTGTGGGTGAATGATGAAAGTCAGCCGGTTGTATCTCAAAATACTTCTCGCCTTCGTCCTGGTCCTGGCGGTGACCATAGTCGGCATCGGCGGACTGCTCAAGATGGGGCACATGCGTCCGCCCCTCAACCGTCATGCCCTCAACCGCAACGGGGCCCTCAAGCGGATCATCGGGCTGGAGATCGACGGAGCGGCCGAGCTCGACCCGGAACTCCGCAACCGCCTGAACCGCATCCTGACCATCTATGCCAACGCCTTTGACGGCGAGGCGTGGATCGCCAACGAACGCGGCGAGATCGTGGCCCAATCCTACCGCACCCCGCCTCTGGACGGCGGGGAAGAACTGGATCTCAAGCTGGTCACGGACCAGGGCGACCACGTCTACTTCGTGAGCAAGGGCGATCAAGGGTCCATCTATTCCTACGGCCCCCTGAAAACGCCGATGGGCCCCTTGTCCGTGCACCTGCTCAACAAGTGGATCACCCGCAACGAGGAAATCTGGTTCATGGAGGGGCTCGCCCTCATGGCCACGGTGGCCGCCCTGCTGCTCATCCCGGTGTCGCGGCGCATTACACGGCCCATGATCCAAATGACCCGGTCCGCACAGCGGTTGGCCCGGGGAGACTTTTCTCCGCGCGTGGACGAAAACCGCAAGGACGAGATGGGCACCCTGGCCCGGACCTTCAACCACATGGCCAGCAGCCTGGAAAAAATGGTCCGAGGCGGACGCGAACTGACTGCCAACCTCTCCCATGAACTGCGGTCCCCCCTGGCGCGCATCCGCGTCTCCCAGCAGATCGTCCTCGAACGGCTGGAAGCGGGCCGCACGGACGGTGTGGTCAAGCACGTCCGTCGCATGGAGGCGGAGATCGACCACATGGACTCGCTCATCGACCAGATCATGAAGCTGTCCAAGCTCGACCTCCAGGAACCCCCGCCGCGCGCGGACATGGTCAACATGAACGAAATGCTCGAAGAAGCCGCCGAACGGGTTGGCCCGCTCACGGGCGGGCGGTCCATCCGGCTCCAACCGCATCTCGCGCCCGTACCCTTCTTCCGTTGCCGCAGGCAGGATCTGCGCATCGTCCTGGACAATGTCCTGTCCAACGCGGTCAAGTACAGCCAGGACAACGGCCGTGTGGACATCCATTGCGAGGCCGAGCGCAAAAATGACCAGGAGGCCGTCGTCATCCGGATTTCCAACGGCTACCCCGATCTGACCGGCGAGGAACTGGAGGCGGTGTTCGCGCCGTTCCGACGGCTGGGCTACGACAACGTCGAGGGCCATGGCCTGGGCCTGGCCTTCGCCCGCAAGATCGTCGAGGACCACGGCGGGACCATCCACGCGGAAAGCGTAAACGGAACCTTCCGCGTGACCATCAAACTGCCCCTCGACTGAGCCCTTCCCCCGCCCCGCCCGCGGGCCGTCCGCCGCCTCCGGCGCGCGCAATAGTTGAAAAAAGCCTATCCTTCCATCCGCCCTCACCGGGCCCACTTGGTGCGCGATTGGTCGCGCGACATGGCAACGCATTGAATATTAAGCATAAAATGAGCTTGTGCAAAAAGCCGTTTCAAAATTGATAATCCCTTGGGCATCGCGTACTGTGCTGTTTCTTGCGGCCACGGACCTGGTCCTGCCCCGGAAACAACCAACAAGCGAAAACCCGTACCCATGCCACAACGCAAACAATTGTCCGGCCACGCCATCAGGCGCATATACCTCCTGCTTCCGGCCCTGCTTCTGCTCGCCCAACTCCTGCCAAAAACCGTATCGGCGGAACCGGCCCCGACCGGGAAGGCCGAACCCTTTTCCCGCCAACTGGTGGTGGACAAGGCTCGGCAATTGAGCCAGGCCCCCTTCAATCCGGCCCAAGGGGAGGTGCCCCAATCTCTGCTCGCCCTCAGCTACAGCGCCTGGCGCGACATCCGCTATCGCCCTGAAAAGGCCCTGTGGAAGAAAGAAAAACTCCCCTTCCAACTGCAATTCTTCCACCCCGGCCTGTTTTACGACCGGCTGGTGACCATTAACATTGTCAGCGGAGGCGAGGTCCGGGGGGTCCCCTTTGAAACCGCCCTGTTCGACTACGGCAACAACCATACCCTGCCGGAGCAGATCCCGGAACGGTTCGGCTTTGCCGGATTCCGCATCCACGGCCCGATCAATACACCCGGACACTTTGACGAAATCGCCGTGTTCCTGGGCGCAAGCTATCTCCGGGCCGTGGCCAAAGGCCAGGCCTACGGACTGTCGGCGCGCGGGCTGGCTGTGGACACCGCCCTGCCCGACGGCGAGGAATTTCCCTATTTCAAGGAATTCTGGATCGAAAAGCCGACCCGCCGGAGCACGAGCCTAACCGTACACGCCCTGCTGGACAGCAAAAGCCTGACCGGGGCCTACACCTTTGTCGTTCGCGGTGGCAAAACCACCACCATGGACGTCACCGCCACTTTGTTTCTGCGCATGCCCGTGACCAAGATCGGCATCGCTCCGCTGACCAGCATGTTCCTGTTCGGCGAAAATACCGACGACCGCAAGGTCCGGGACTTCCGCCCCGAGGTGCACGACTCGGACGGCCTGCTCATCAAGAACAACTCGGGCGAATGGTTCTGGCGTCCCTTGGACAACCCGGAGAACCTCGACATCAACGCCTTTCAGGCGGATAATGTGCGCGGCTTCGGGCTCATCCAGCGGGACCGCGAGTTTGCCCATTACCAGGACCTCGAAGCGAGCTACGAACGCCGTCCGACCCTCTGGGTGGAGCCCGTGGGCGACTGGGGTCGCGGCCATGTGGAGTTAATCAATATCCCCACGGACCGGGACATCCACGACAACATTGTGGCCTTCTGGCGACCCAAGGATGAACTGCCCGTAGGGGTCCCCCAGACGTATGAATACCGGCTGCTGTGGTATAACGGCGGCTTCACCCACCCGCCCCTCGGCTATGTCGGGGCCACCCGGACCGGCGAAACCGAAAACGGCGGCCAGCGATTCATCGTCGATTTTCAAAGCAAAGCCCTGGGGCTGCTGCAACCGCCGGCCGAGGTGAAGGGCGTGGTCACCTGCGGCAAGGGCGCGGTGGTCGTCGAGCAGATTGTGGAGAAAAACCCCCATACCGGCGGCTGGCGCCTCTCTTTCGTGATTCGACCGGACCAGGCCCCCTCAGCCCTGGACAAGGTCCTGCCCAAACGCAGACAGCCCGTAGACCTGCGCGCCTTCCTAAAAATCAACGACACCACCCTGACGGAAACCTGGAACTATGCCTACCGCCCCTAACCAAAGCCCGGCCGACGAAAAAGCGTCACGCGAACGGGCGGCTCGTTGCCTGACGGCCTACGCCGAACAATTGCCCATGGATACCGAGGACCGTCTGGTCCTGGTCCTTGAGACATTGCGCTCCCTGCCCGCCGGGGCCACCCCGGAACAGGCCCTGGACGCGCTCCTCTCCCGGTTGCCCGCCCAGGCTCCCAGGGCGTATCCACCGGACCGGCCGCCCATGTGCCGCAACCACATGCCCGGCCAGTATCTCGGCCGCCCTCGCTCCGGCCTGTCCGGATTTGCAGCCCAATGGGGCTGGCTGGCCATGCTCGGCCTCCTGCTGGCCTTGACGCTCCTGCTGAACTTTTTTCAATGAGACGGACCATGCAACGCGATGCGCAGAAGTCCCGCGCCCAGTTCTCCACCGCCAAACGCCGCTCGGTGCTGACCCTGCTCATCCTGATCCCGTCGGCCCTGGCCAGTGCCTACGTCGGATCCGTGCTGCCCGAAAAGGGGTCCACCCCGCTGGAGCTGGCCATCATCATCGTCTACTCGATCCTCTTCGCCTGGATATCCGTCGGGTTCTGGACGGCCATCATGGGCTGGTTCACGTTGATGCGCCGCTATGACCGCTTTACGGCCAGTCACGCCCTGAGCGAACCGCTGGAGCCGGAATCCGCCCCGCGCACGGCCGTGCTCTTCCCCATTTGCAATGAGGATACGCCGAGGGTCATGGCCGGGGTCAAGACCACTTACCTCTCCCTGCAACGCACGGGAAAGACGGAGCAATTCGACATCCACATCCTGAGCGACTCCGGCAGCGCGGACAAATGGATGGAGGAAGAGGCCGCCTGGGCCGGGCTGGTGGAGGAACTCGGAGCGCAAGAGCGCATCTTCTACCGCAACCGAAAGGTGAACCTGAAGCGCAAGAGCGGCAACGTAGCCGACTTCTGCCGCCGCCATGGCCGAAGCTACACTTACATGGCCGTGTTCGACGCGGACAGCGTCATGCGCGGCGACACCCTGTGCGACATGGTCCACATCATGGAGCGGCGGCCCCGCATCGGCATCCTGCAAACCGCGCCCGCCTGCTTCGGGCGGGAAACCCTGCTCGGGCGGCTGCAACAGTTCGCCAACCGCGCCTACGGCCCCATGTTCGCGGCCGGACTGCACTTCTGGCAGCTGGGCGACGCCCAATACTGGGGCCACAACGCGCTCATCCGCGTGGAACCGTTCATGCGCCACTGCGGCCTGCCCCGGCTGTCGGGCAATCCGCCTCTGGGCGGCGACATCCTCAGTCACGACTTCGTGGAAGCCTCGCTCATGCGCCGCGCCGGGTGGGAAGTTTGGCTGGCCTTCGACCTGACCGGCAGTTGGGAGGAGAACCCGCCCAACCTGCTCTCGGAGCTGAAACGCGACCGGCGCTGGTGCCAGGGCAATCTGCAACACCTCCGCCTGCTGTTCACCGAAGGGCTCTTCCCGGCCCACCGGGTGCTTTTTCTCAACGGCGCCATGAGCTACGTCTCGGCCCTGTTGTGGTTCCTCTTCCTGATGCTATCCTCGGCCGAGGCCGTGCTCCAAGCCATGGTCGGACCGAGCTACTTCGCGGCAACGCGCTCCCTGTTCCCGTCCTGGCCCGTATGGCAGCCCCTCTGGGCCCTGGTTCTGCTGGGCACCACGGGCGTCCTGCTCTTCTTTCCCAAGGTCCTGAGCTACCTGATAATCGTGTTCAAGACCCGACAGGCAAAACAGTTCGGCGGCGCATTGAAGTTGCTGTCGAGTATTGTCCTGGAAGTGGCCTTCTCGGCATTGCTCGCACCCATACGCATGTTTTTCCATAGCAAGTTTGTGTGCATCACCCTGCTTGGCCGGAAAATAGGCTGGGGGTCGCAACAGCGCGACGACCGACCGACCACCTGGGGCGACGCTCTGCGTTTTCACGGCGGGGGCACCCTCTTTGGACTACTTTGGGGCGGAATCGTCTGGCTCTATGCCCCGCGCTTTTTCTGGTGGATCGCCCCCATCGTCCTGCCCATCGTCCTGTCCATGCCCCTGTCCGTGTTGACCAGCCACGACGGCCCAGGCCGCTGGCTGCGCAAGAAGGGACTGCTCCTCATTCCCGAGGAGACCTGCCCGGATCAAGAAATTCGGGATGTGACCCGCTTCACGGCCGAAATGGAGGCCGCGCCCGTGCCCCTCAATCTGCCCCGCCAGGCGGGCTTCCTGCGCGCGCTGCTCGACCCGGCAGTCAACGGCCTGCGCCGCGCCCTGCTCCTGCGCCACAAGCGTAATCCGGGCGAAGCAGCCCGCAAACGAAGCGCCAGCCTGACGGAAAAGGTGTTGACGGCGGGTCCCAACGCCCTGTCCCCCGGCGAAAAGCTGACCTTGTTGCGCGACCCGGACGGTCTCCTGGCCGTGCATCGCCAGGCCTGGACCGCCGACGACGGCGCCGTGCGCCGGGCATGGCTCAAACAGGCCTGACCCCGCCCGCGCAACGACGCGCCAGGGGCGTCCCCTATCGAACATCATTCCATTGACCTGACGCCAGGGTAAGGTAAGATAAATTCGCGCCGGAAAGACCGCAGGCCGTACGGCGTGCGCTCAGGCAATCACCCAGATCAGCGACGAGAACATCCATGAACAACACCGCCAACGGCATTCACGGAATCAGGAAACGAAAAAACCCCGCCATTGCTGACGGGGTGTGTTTTCTGAGTGGTGGGTCACCAAGGAATCGAACCTTGAACCTCCGGATTAAGAGTCCGCTGCTCTGCCAATTGAGCTAGTGACCCACTCGGTCGCGCCGTTGTTCGTCACGACGGAGAGATAACTATAAGTAGGCCCAGAAAAAGTCAACAACAAATTTCCATTTTTTTTAAATAGGACCTAAATGCCCATAAACAAGCTGTTTTTCACCCTCCTTCTAAGCGCCCTTCTGTTCCTGCCCGCATCGCCCGCAAAGGCTCTGATGCAGCCATCTTCCCTGCCAATGAAGACTTCGATGGAACCGTTCGGCCTGGCCCCGGACGCGATTAGAACCGGTTCTCCGGGCGGCGTCCTGCTGGCCCTGACCCTGCACATCGAAAAGGATTGGTACGCCTATTCCAACGTGCCGGGCGAGACGGGCAAGCCCACGCGGCTGACGGCCACCGCCGCCGACGGGACCTCCCTGGCCGTGTTCTATCCCAAAGGCGAGGACAAGCCGGATTCCTACGATCCGACGATCACCGTGGCCGCGTACCACGACGGGACCACCCTATTCGTTCTGGTGCCCAACGGCCTGAAACGCCCCTTCCCGGTGAATCTGTCCCTGGACCTGCTCCTGTGCCACCCGACCAAGTGCGTCCCGGCCCGGGTCGAATCCGCCTTCGGACAGGCCGAACTCGACGCCGGCGCCCTCCCGGCCGCCGCCGCACAACCGTGGTGGGACGACTTCCGGCACATGGCTCGCGGCACGGCGCAGTCCCCGGCCGAGCCTGCCCCCGAGGCCGATGCGGCCGTCATAAACTGGCAATTTGCCCCGACCTACTTCCAGCCGGGACTCGAAGTGGGCGGTCTGCTCTCGGCCGTGCTCATGGGGCTTTTGGCAGGACTCATCCTCAACATCATGCCGTGCGTCCTGCCGGTGGTCAGCCTGAAGCTCTCCTCCCTGCTCGGAGCCGGGGCCGACGGAGACCCACACGCGCGTATCCGGGCCTTCCGCGAGCACAACGTCTTTTTCGTGCTCGGCGTATTGACCTTCTTCCTGATTCTGGCCCTGGTCCTGGGCGCCACGGGCTCGGCCTGGGGGGCGCTGTTCCAGAACCGCTGGCTGGTATTCGGCATGGCCGCAATCATGGGCGCCCTGGCCCTGAGCCTGTTCGGCCTGTTCCACCTGCCGGTCATCGACCTCAAATTCGGGGCCGGGCACAACACCCCGCGCAAGCAGGCGTTCTTCACCGGAATGCTGACGACCCTGCTGGCCACCCCATGCAGCGGCCCGTTTCTGGGCGGCGTGCTCGGTTGGGCACTCATCCAGGGGCCGGTGATCATCGCCACGGTTTTCGTTTCCATCGGCCTGGGCATGTCCGCGCCCTACTTGCTGCTCATAGTGAGCCCCGGCCTGTCACGCTTCCTGCCTCGGTCCGGACCGTGGATCGTGTACGTGGAAAAGGGCATCGCCTTCTTCCTGCTGGGCACGGCCTTCTATCTGCTCGGCATCGCCTTGGGCGGCGCGAGCATGCGCATCCTCGCCCCCTTGTGGGTCATCCTGTTCGGCGGCTGGCTGTGGGTCCGCTCCCGCCCTCTCCGGCAGGGGACCCAACTCGTCCTGCGCATCGCCATGCTCGTGCTCCTGGCCGCCACGGTCTACTGGACTCTCCCCATGCAAACCCAATCCGATCCGTGGGAGCAATTCTCTCCCGCCACACTCGACCGCGACCTGGGCGGCGAAAAGATCTTCCTGGAATTCACCGCCGACTGGTGTCCCACCTGCAAGGCCCTTGAGGCCACGGTCATGACCAGGAAAAACGTAACCACGTGGAAGGAGCGCTACGGCGTCCGCTTCATCAAGGTGGACATGACCAAACGCGACCCCGAGGCCGAGGCGCTGCTGGCCGCGCTGGGCAGCCGCAGCCTGCCCACGGCTGCCGTGTTCCGGGTCAACGGTCGCGAGACCCCGGTGGTCATCCGCGATCTGTACACAGCCGACCAGCTTGAAAGCTTGCTGAAATCCCTTTAGATAATCGAAAACAACTTCGAGGAGACACCCCTTGCTCAACTTTCAGTACTTCATGCCCACCCGCATAGTCTTCGGTCCCGACAGCCTCGACCGCCTGGGAGACACCCCCCACCTGCCGCGCGGCGACAAGGCCATGATCGTCATCGGCCAGTCCGGTGCAATGATCGACCAGGGCTACCTGGCCCGCGTCCAGTCCCTGCTCTCCAAGCAGGACGTCCAGACCATCGTCTACGACAAAATCCAACCCAACCCCGAATCCGACACCGTGGACGAGGCGGCCGCCGTCTGCCGCGACATGGGCGTCAAGTTCGTGGTCGGCCTGGGCGGCGGGTCCACCATCGACTCGGCCAAGGCCATCGCCACCATGGCAACCAATCCCGGCAAATACTGGGACTACATGCAGGCGGGTTCCGGCGGAGGCCAGACCCCGGCAAACGAGCCCCTGCCCATCGTGGCCATCCCGACCACGGCGGGCACCGGCACCGAGGCCGACCCGTGGACTGTCATCACCAAGTCCGGCACCGACGCGCAAGAGAAAGTCGGCTGGGGGTATGACGGAACCTTCCCGGCCCTGTCCATCGTGGATCCCAAGTTGATGCTTTCCGTGCCGCCGAGGCAGACCGCCTACACCGGCATGGACGCCTTTTTCCACGCGGCTGAGGCATATCTGGCCACCTGCCGCCAGCCTGCCAGCGACGCGCTCGCCCTGGAGGCCGTGCACCTCATCAGCCACACCCTGCCCCAGGCCGTGGCCGATGGCGGCAACCTGGAGGCGCGGACCGTCATGGCCTGGGCCAGCACTGCGGCCGGGCTGTGCGAAACCTACTCCTCGTGCATCTCCCAGCACTCCCTGGAACACGCCCTGTCGGCCTTCCACCCCCATCTGCCCCACGGGGCCGGGCTGGTGCTGCTGTCCAAGGCGTACTTCGGCTTCCTGGCCGCCCGGGGCGAGGAACGCCTGGGCGATCTGGCCCTGGCCATGGGCGATACCCTGGCCGAGGACCTGGAAGAGGAAGTGAGCGGCGTGGCCTTCCTGGACGCCCTGGACACGCTCATCACCGAGGTCGGCCTGGGCGAGGAGAAATTGTCCGACTACGGCGTGACCCGCGAGGAAATCCCGGCCCTGGCCGAAAATGCGCTGTCCACCATGGGCGAACTCTTCGCCGTCACCCCGGTGGACATGTCCGTGGAGGACGTCATCGCCATCTACGAGGCGGCCTACGAATAAACCGCCCCCCTGTGCGCAGATAAAGAAAAGGCTCCCTTTCGGGAGCCTTTTTCATTCCGGCAGGGACGATTCGCGAAGGAGCCAGTGTTGCGCGTCCTGTTGGGTATGGAAACTCTTGTAGGAAGCGGAACGGTTGACCAGGGCGGTTTCCACCAGCCGGCTGGCCTCCGGGTTGTGCGGATTGGACAGGACGGCCAGGCGCAGGCCGAGCTTGGCCACGTCCCTGTTCTCCATGAAATTGGCGAAGGTGATGACGTCCAATGGCGAAAGGTCCAGGCGAAAGGTCCGGTTATCTACCAAAATGCGCGTCCGGCGGGTCTCCCGGGCCTTGGACAGCAAGTGCAGCCCCCATTCGATAAAGGTCTCGGCATCGTTGACCACGCCATCGGTGATGCACAGAAGATACTCATCCTTGGATGTGAAAATCTGGGTGTAATCCATGCTTCCCCCGGTTGTTGCGAACAGGTGGCGGAAGGCCCGCCTTTGTTTCACCTTACAACACCCGACGGAAAGAATCCAATCAGGCTCTCCTATTTCACCGGAATCATGTCGTAGCGGTCGCCCGAAATGCAGCGGCAGCCGTCGGCCGTGATCTCGAAGGTGTTCTCCACGCCGACCATGGCCACGTCGCGAATGCCTTGTTTGGGCTCCAAGGCGATAACCATGCCCTGTTCCAGCGGCTGGGTGAACCCCTTGGCCATGGGCGGGAACTCGTCCACGGTCAAGCCGATGCCATGGCCCACGAACGGGACCTTGTTCTCATCCAGCCCCATGAAGCCGTCGGCAAAGCCCCGTTTCCCGGCCTCCTCTACGCAATGGACGTAGAGTGTCTCCGGCGTGACGCCCGGTCCGGCCTCGGCGCACATCCAGTCCTGAAGCTCCATGCAGAACTCGTGGGCGCGGCGGATGTCGGCGGGGATGGACGAGGCGGCCCCGGCGAAATAGGCCTGGGTCTTGTCCGTATGGTAACCTTCGAGCTGGAAGCCGATGTCGAGCATGAGCGGCTCACCCTCCCGCCAGATCTTGTTTGCGTTCCCCATAAGCGCCGAGGCGGGATGCTCGCCGCGCAATCCCAAGGGCCCGTTGAACCCGCTGGGGTAGTTGCCGGAATCCCCGGCCGAGACATGGCCCAGGAAAGCCTCTTCGTCGTGAGCCTGCATGCGCAGAATGCCCATATGCCCTTCGCCGAAGAAGACCTCCCACGCCTTGTGAGCGATCTCGCGCTCGGTCATGCCGGGATGGATCCTGCCGGGCAGGACGTCATACAGGCAGTGATGGTGCTTTTCGCCGCAGCGGCGCAGGATGTCCAGCTCGAACTCGGACTTGACCATTCTGGCCAAGGCCACGGCATGATCGCCGGGAACGAGGGTGTAATCCTTAAGCTTGGCCGCCAGCATGGTCCCGAGCTGCCAGGTGAGCCCGGACATGACCGCGGCCAGGGTCGGGGTAAAGGGACTGCCGACGTCAGCGCACAGGCCGGGCAGTTCCGAATAGGATTTGTATGGAAGGATATGATCGATGCCCGCCTCCAGCCGGGCCCGGTTAACGCCCTTGCGGATGAGCAGCACGGAATCGCCCTCGAGCGGAACCCAAAGCACGCCCTGGCCGAACGTGCCGGTCAGGTAGTAGATGTTCAGCCTGGAAAAGACTAGGATGCCGCCCGCTTCGGGAGCGAGAACATGCAGATGGCGCCGAACGGCGTCACGGCGGCGCTTCAGTTCTTCTTCGGGGATACGGGCAAGGGCTTCGAACATGGGGAGGCTCCTTCAAGGATATATCGACTAGGCAATCGGAAGGCTTTGCTGTACAACGGCCTTCGCAATCAACGAGGTATCGAACTATGCTGATCGACATCAAAGAGCTAGCGCCCCTGCTGCGCGAGGTCAAGACCATCGCGGTGATCGGAGCCGTGGACAAACCGGGACGCCCCGTGGACATGGTGGGCCGCGCCCTCATCGACATGGGCTTCACCGTCATCCCCGTCCACCCAAAACGCACCGATGTCTGGGGATTGGCCACCTACCCCACCCTGGGCGACAT
This sequence comes from Desulfovibrio sp. Huiquan2017, assembly GCF_017351175.1. NCBI lineage: Bacteria > Pseudomonadati > Thermodesulfobacteriota > Desulfovibrionia > Desulfovibrionales > Desulfovibrionaceae > Desulfovibrio > Desulfovibrio sp. Huiquan2017. The sequence goes on from NZ_JAFMPN010000001.1 coordinate 46,727, forward strand.
TCCCGTGCCCGTGGACCTGGTGGACGTTTTCCGGGCCCCGCAGTTCTGCCCGGATCACGCCCGCGAAACCCTGGCCCTGGAGCCGCGGCCGAAGGTTTTCTGGATGCAGTCCGGCATCGTCAGCCCCGAAGCCCGCAACATCCTCGCCGGAAGCGGCATCACCGTGGTCGAAGATCACTGCACCCAGGTCGAAATGCGGGCCATGGGGATCCGCCCATGACCGTGGCCGCCTTCACCTGCCGCATGTGCGGCCATTGTTGCCAGGGCGAGGGCGGCATCGTCATGACCGACAAGGACCGCGAACGGCTCGCCGACTTTCTCGATATTTCCGTGGAGGAACTGGTCGCGCGCTACGCCCATACGCGCGGCGGCAAGATTCAGCTCAACGTGGGCGAGGACAACTACTGCGTCTTTTACAAAGACGGCTGTGGAGTGCACCCCGGCCGCCCCGACATCTGCCGGGCCTGGCCCTATTTCCGGGGCAACCTCATCGACGAAACCAGTTGGGAAATGATTCAGGAATACTGTCCCGGCATAAATCCGGAAGCCGGCCACGCTGAATTCGTCCGCCAGGGGCGCGCCTATTTGCGCGAGCACGGCCTTTTGCGCTATGATCCCGACACGTCGCCCAACGCATTGATTTCCGACGAGTAAACCAAGGACGCATCCCATGAATCTCCAGGAATGCCTCAAAGAGCTTCAGCTCGCCCCCGGGGCGAACCTGGAAGAGGTCAAATCCGCCTTCCGCAAACTGGCCTTCAAGTACCACCCGGACCTGAACCCGAGCCCCCGGGCCGCCGAACGGTTCCGCGTGGTCAACGAGGCCTACGTCACGGCCCGCAAGATCCTGGACGAAGCAGGTCCGGCACGGACCGCGTCTCGCGGCCCCGATTCGGAAGGCCCGAAGACCGGCCGCGAACAAGGGGCCAAGGCCTACGCACGCCAACAGGGCAAAACGGTCCCGCCCAAACCGGAAAGAAGACGGCGCTCCACCCGGGCCAGGACTCAAAGCTATTATTACAAGGAAGAGGAAGTCCTGCGGACCATCCTCAACGACCCCTTTGCCAAGAAGGTGTTCGAGGACATCTACTCCCAGATCCGCAAGGACAAACCCGGCTACAAGGGACCGCTGGAACTCAAGAAGCGCAGTCTGCAACTGCACTGGGGCGAGCGGACCCTCAACCTGGACTTCTCCAAGGGCATCAAGGGATGGCTCAAGGGCCAGATGGACTTTGAGCAGACCGTCCACTATCCGGCCTCCCACCTCCTGCCGGGCCGCAAGATCCGCATCACCGTGGAACATCCCTTCACCAAGGGGACCAAGACCATCGAGGTCACCCTGCCCCGGGATTTCGTGGTCGGCCGTCCCATCCGGCTCAAGGGACTGGGCCGCAAGCTCGGCCCTTTCAAGGGCGACCTGCTTTTGCGCATCCTCGGAAAATGACAATTTCAGGGCCGAAATCCGCCTCGGCCAACCCCCTGCCGAAACGAACATTTGCCAATTCTGGCATACACTTTTGCCGCTGAAATAAAAGCCTTGTTTTCCACCGGTATTTTTACTAGTCGCTGTAGCATACCGAGTATAAAGCGGAGGAACCCCCATGCTCGCCATCTTCGATTACAAGGCGGGGAACCAGACCAGCGTCCACAGGGCCCTGGAGCATCTGGGTATCCCGAATGAAATTACCAACGATCCGGAAAAATTGGACAAAGCCTCAGGGATCATCTTTCCGGGCGTTGGCGCCGCAGGCCAAGCCATGGAAGAACTGGAATCCGGCGGCCTCGACGAAGTCATCAAGAAACTCATCGGGCAAAAGAAGCCCGTGCTGGGCATTTGCGTGGGCTGCCAGATTCTCCTGGACTACTCCGAGGAAAACGACACCAAGGCCCTGGAGGTCATCCCCGGCGAATGCCGCCTGTTCAACCCTTCCTGGGTGGACTACGAGGACATTCAAATCCGCGTGCCGCACATGGGCTGGAACCAGGTGGAGCTGCTCAAGGAATGCGAACTCTTCGACGGAATCGACCCGGACGCGGATTTCTACTTCGTGCACAGCTACTACCCCGCCCCCAAGGAGGAGTTCGTCATCGGCACCACCCGCTACGGCATCGACTTCTGCTCAGTGCATGGCCGCAAGGGACTGTGGGCCGTTCAATTCCACCCGGAAAAGAGCGGCCGTCCCGGCCTGAAGATGCTCCGCAATTTCTACGACTACTGTCTGGAGGCCTCCGATGCTGAGTAAACGCGTCATCCCCTGCCTCGACGTGCGCAACGGCCGTCTGACCAAGGGCATCAAGTTCGAGGGCAACGTGGACATCGGCGACCCGGTTGAATCCGCCAGGCGATACTACGAGGAAGGCGCGGACGAAATCGTCTTCTACGACATCACCGCCTCGCACGAAGCGCGCGGCATCTTCCTGGACGTGGTCGAAAAAGTCGCCTCCCAGATTTTCATACCCTTCTCCGTGGGCGGCGGCATCAACACCGTGGCCGACATGCGCGATGTGCTCGTGGCCGGAGCGGAAAAGGTCTCGGTCAACTCCGGCGCGGTCAAGAACCCCGACATAATCAGCGAAGGCGCGGCCATGTTCGGCTCCCAGTGCGTGGTGCTCGGCATGGACGTCAAACGCGTGCCCAAATCCGAAGACATCCCCTCGGGTTTCGAGATCGTCATCCACGGCGGCCGCAAATACATGGGCATGGACGCCATCGAATGGGCCAAGACCGGCGAAGCGCTGGGTGCGGGTGAAATCTGCCTGAACTCCATTGACGCCGACGGCGTGAAGAACGGCTATGACCTGGAGCTGACCCGCCTGGTGGCCGAATCCGTGACCATCCCGGTCATCGCCTCCGGTGGTGCGGGCAACCCTCAGCACATGGTGGACGCCGTGACCGAAGGCAAGGCCACTGCCGCGCTCATCGCCTCCATCGTCCATTACGGCGAGTACACCATCCCACAAATCAAGAAATACATGTCCGAGCACGGCGTCCAGACGCGAATGGTCTGGTAGTGCCGCAACGAGCGAAACAAACAAGAAAGCCCCGCCGGATCAATCCGACGGGGCTTTTCCTTCTCTTGAAGAAGCGCTTTGGTCCGGCCTATTCACCCCGGAACGTACCGCTTTTGCCGCCGGATTTGAAAATCAAGCGGCAATTGTCGATGACGATATCCTTCTGGACCGCCTTGCACATGTCGTAGATAGTCGCGGCCGCCGCCTGGCAGCCGATCAAGGCTTCCATCTCGACACCGGTCTTGTAGGCTGTCCGAACCTCGCATTCCAGCTCGATGGTCGAATCCTCGTCATGCACGGTGAATCGCACGTCGATGTAGCTGATGGGCAGGGGATGGCACATGGGGATCAGATCACTGGTCCGTTTGGCCGCCTGGATGCCCGCTATCTTGGCCGTGGTCAACACGTCTCCCTTGGGCAGGGCGTCCGCCTTGAGCAGACGCAAGGTTTCCGAGGAAAGGCGAACCAGCCCCCGGACAATAGCCGTGCGGGTCGTGTCGTTCTTGGCGGAAACGTCCACCATGCGGGCATTGCCGTCACGGTCCATGTGCGAAAATCCGTCTGCCATAGTCTACTCTCCCATGACCTTGTCCTTGGCCTTCTTGAAGAAGCCCTTGGCCCGGTTCTTGAGTTTTCCGGCTTCGATCTCGGCGAACTCCTTGAGAAGCTCCTCTTGGCGGCCGTTCAGCTTGGAGGGCGTCTTCACGCGGACCTCCACAAGCAGGTCGCCATTCTGGGTGGAACCGAGATGGGGCAAACCCAGGCCGCGCAGCCGAAAGACTTCGCCGGACTGGGTGCCACTGGGGATGTCCAGGTTCACCGGCTCGTCCAGAGTAGGCACTTCCAGGCGGTGCCCCAGAGCAGCCTCGACCATGGAGATTTCTCGGCTGAGGATCAAATTCTGGCCCTGGCGCTCGAAGGTTTCGTCCGGAGTGACCCGGATGACCACGTAGAGATCGCCCGGAGGGCCTCCGTTAACCCCGGCCTCGCCCTCGCCGCGCAGGCGCAGGCGCGAATTGTTGTCCACGCCCGCCGGAATGCGGACGTTGAGGTCCTTGTCCTTGATGACCGTGCCGCGCCCCATGCAGGTGTCGCAGGGCTCGGTGATCAGCTTACCCGCGCCCCGACATTGGGGACAGGTGGCGGAAATGCGGAAGAACCCCTGGGATTGCTGGACCGTGCCGGACCCGCCGCACTGGGGACAGGTCTGGGGCGAAGAGCCGGGGGCCGCCCCGCTGCCGCCACAGGTCTCGCAGGTGGATTCCACGGGAATTTTGATGGAAACTTCGGTGCCCTTGGCCGCATCCCGAAAGGAAATCTCCAGGTTGTACCGCAGGTCGGAACCGGCCCGGGGCCGATTGGTCCGCCCGGCCGAAGAAAACCCGAAGACTTCGCCAAAGATATCGCTGAACGCGCCGAAGATGTCCTCGTTGCTCGAAAATCCGGAGAAGCCGTTGCCGTTCACGCCGTCATGGCCGAACCGGTCATAGGACTGGCGTTTTTCCGGGCTGCCCAGGACCTCGTAGGCCTCGGCGGCTTCCTTGAACTTGGATTCGGCGTCGGGATCATCCTGGTTGCGGTCGGGATGAAACTTGAAGGCCAACCTCCGATACGCCGTCTTGATCTCGTCCTGGGAGGCGGTTCGCTCCACCTCCAGGATCTCGTAATAATCGCGTTTGGACATGGTCGGCTACTGAGCGTCCTCGGTTTCGGAAGCATGCAGGTGAAGGTCCGAGGAAGTGTCGGGAATGACTTTGGCCGCCGCGATCTCACGCAGGGCATTGACTATTTCCTTATTCTTGGAATCAACCAGCGGCTCGTAGCCTTCACGGTACTGCTTGACCCGCTTGATAGCCATCTGGGTGATGAGAAAACGATTGCTCACTTTGGCCAGACAATCTTCAACGGTAATCCTTGCCATGATATTCTCCTTAAAGACTTCGTTTGAAGCGCCGTTATTCGTTTTTTACGGACTCGCCCGCCGGGAACATCCCCTGCAGGTCCTTGAGCAGCCGGGCGGAGACCGGGTAATACATACCGTCTCCGTTCTTTACCCAACACTGCCCCTGGGGCAGCTTGGGGTCCGCGTAGAAGGTAACCGCCTTCAACTCGTTTCCGTTGCCGTCCAGCAGGCGGCAGTGCATGAGCTTCACAGCCGTGGCGGCCAGATTATTCAGGGGCAACGCCTCAAACTGTAATTCAGTAAATCGCCAGAGCGCCATGTCAATGCCGGGGATGTCTTTTCCCCCACCTTCCACGCGCCAGCCGGCATGCTCACGACGGACCACGTAGCGCCGATCGCCGTTGACGATGACGATGACGGCCACTTGGCCGATATCCAGGGTAAACACGTTGCGCCCCTGAACGTCGAATGCGCTCTTCACCAGTTGGCTGACGCTCTCCGCATCGAGCAGGAACGGCACGGTCAACCAGGACGAGCGGCCGAAATAGTATTTGGAGTCATCCGCAATGGTAAAAAACTCCACCGACGACGGCTCATCATTCCCCGTCCAGACCTTAATGGTCAGGGCCGCCATGCTCTTTTCCGGCTCCGCAGGTTCAAGCACCAGCTTGCCCGCCCGAAGCAAGGCCAGGGTGTGCAGGTAGAGCTTGAGCTCCGAGCTGGACGCCTCCTTGCCTTTGAGGTAGCCGGGCTGGACGAAGGTGAACCCCTTGGCCCCGCGCCTGGCCACCCAACTCGAACCGAACGGCTGGACGAGCTGCACCTGGCTGACTCGCTCCTCGTTGAAGCGAAAAATCCTGGTGTCGAGAAAATGGGCGACAGGATGGGCCAACTGCCCGAAAACCTCGCCCCCGAATTCGTATACCCGGCCAGGTGTCTCCGAATTCCATCCGTAGGTCTTGCCCGACTCGCCCGGGACGAACCGAATGTTCAGGGACGGCGAATTTTCGTCGCCGGACTGGACTACGAGCCTGAGTCCGGGTTCGTTCAGGCCGTATTGCCTGAGCAACCCGACCTCGTCCCCTTCGAAGACGAGCAACGGAACCAACCCGGCCAGGCGATTCAGGTAATCACGAACCCGGGAATCCACGGCCTTGGCCGAAACGTTCCAGGACGCGCCTGGAACCCGCGCCGCCCAATGGCCGCCCGAGGCGACCAGGGTATATGCGTCGCCACCCTGTCGGATGTGCAACGACTTGACCTTGTTCAGGGAATGTGCCAGCCAACGGGACGTCACGACCTGTTTCTCCATACCGGACCTGAGCCAGTACGCGCCACCGGCCAAGGCGGCCGCAAGCACGACAATGACGAGAAACAGAATCCGTTTCAAAACAGGCATCCTCCGGAAGGACCTGGCGCCGACCCCGAACGGCGGCTCGAACCGTGACGCGAAAGCTTGTAAAGCTGCCCCAAGGGGGCTTGCAAGTCAAGCAGGAATACTCTATCTGCCTGACCTGGCAAGCCCTGCATAGCAAATCGAACGGGAGAAAAACAGATGGCCTCATGGGGCAAACTCACCTTCGCGCAGAAAAAATGCGTCACCGCCACGGGCAAGCTCATGCAGCAGACCGACATGGTCACCGGGGGAGCACGCATCGGCCTGGCCATCTCCGGCGGCGTGGACAGTTTCCTCATGCTCAAGGTCATGACCATTCGCCGGGCGATCATGCCCTTTCCGGTCGAACTGATGGCCCTGCACGTCAACCCGGGCTTCGACCCCGCCTCCCACAAACCGCTGGTCAAATGGTGCGCGGAGAACGGACTGGCCGCGCATGTGGAGCTGACCGACTTCGGGCCGCGCGCCCATGGCGAGGAAAACCGCAAGAATTCTCCGTGCTTCTGGTGTGCCATGCAACGCCGAAAGCGCCTCTTCGAGCTCTGCCGCAACTACGGCTTGACCCACCTGGCCTTCGGTCACAACGCCGACGACAACGTAGTCACATTCTTCATGAACGTGGTCCAAAACGGACGCGCCGACGGACTTTCCGCCAACGAACCGTTCTTCGGCGGCAAGCTCAAGGTCATCCGGCCGACCATGCTTCTGGACAAAAAAACCGTCATCAAGGCGGCCTCCCAGTGGGATCTGCCCATCTGGGAAAACGTCTGCCCTTCCAACGGATTCACCAAGCGGGACGAAATTCATGAATGGTTGCGGACCATGTGGAAAAAAGATAAACGCATAAAAAACAACATCTTCAATGCCATAACTCGGCAACAAGTCAACTTGACAAGTAAAAAAGTCTAGACTAAAAGTACTCAAAGCCCGTATCCGGCTGCTCTGCAAACTTCTAACATCCTGGAAAGGTAATGCTTTTCCGAAAATATCATATAGTTGTCTTTAAAGACAAACAGGGTTCGTGCAAGAAGTTCCAGCTTCGAGGCTGGTTTATCGTGTTTCTTTTCTTCCTGACGGTGTCCATGGCCGCGGGCAACGTCATCCTTTGGAACAAATACGCCGAGCACTCCCGCGTCGAGCAAGGCCTGAACATCGCGGAAAAAACCGTCCAGGAACAAAAGACCCAACTCCTCAGCCTGTCTCAAAAAATCACCTCCCTGCAGAGCAACCTGAACCGCATCCGCGATTTCGACTCCAAACTCCGGGTCATGATCAACCTGGATCAGGACGGCAGTCAGGCCGCCGCCCCCAAGGGCGGTCCCGCCAACGAAAATTTCTCCAAGGGCTACCTGCCCCTCTATCGCCAAGAACTGCTCGCCCGCAAAATGCATGAATTCTTGCGCCAGTTGAACGTTGAGGCGCGCCTCGAAGAGGTCCGCCAGCAGGAAATCATGCACACCCTGCGCTCCAATCAAAACATCCTCGAAGCCACTCCGTCCATCTGGCCGACCTCCGGCTGGGTGACCTCGGGCTTCGCCTGGCGCACCTCGCCCTTCACGGGCAAACGCGAATTCCACAAGGGACTGGACATCTCGGCCCCGCGCGGCACCCCTGTCTATGCCCCGGCCCGCGGCTCCGTGACCTTTGCGGGCCGCGACGGTTCCTACGGCCTGTCCATCCGCCTAAAGCACAATGCCAGCCTGTCCACCCGGTTCGCGCACCTCAACCGTATCGCCATCAAGAGCGGCCAGGAGGTCACCCGGGGAGAACTCATTGGCTATGTAGGCAATACCGGTCGCTCCACCGGCCCTCACCTGCACTATGAAGTCCGCCTGAACGGCGTGCCGGTGAACCCCAAACGGTACATCCTCAACTAAACCGGTCCCCGGTCCAAGAATGCTCCAGGCCCTTTTGGAATACGACATTCCAGGAGGGTCTGTTTGTTTCGGGACGCTCCGGATGACGCCCCGATTGGTTCGGGTTTTGCAGTGATGCGGTAATGGAGATTTTCGGATTTCAACCGAGCGACATGCTCAGCTACTTCCTGACGCTGTTCCGCATCAGCGTTGTTCTCTTTCTGCTGCCTTTTTTCGGAGGACAGTCCATCCCCAAAACGATCAAAGCGGCCCTGGTTTTGGTCCTGTCCATGGCCTTTTGGCCACAACTCTCCTTCCCCGGCTCCATGATGCCCACGGGCTGGAACATCGCGATCATGTTCCTCGGTGAATTGGTGCTCGGCCTGATTCTCGGCATGCTCGTCAATTTTTTGTTCGCCGCGGTCCAGTTGGGCGGCCAGATCATCGGCTTCCAGATGGGATTCGCCATGGTCAACGTGGTCGATCCCATCACCGGCACCAGCAACGCGGTCTCGGCTCATTTCCTGTACATGTGCACCATGCTGACCTTCCTGGTCCTTAACGGACACCTCTACCTGCTCAAGGCCGTGGGCACGAGCTTCCAATACATCCCGCCGGGCACTCTGTTGCTCCAGCCCGAACTGGCCGACCACATTTTCCACTTCTCCAACATCATGTTTACCCTGGCCATCAAGATTGCGGCCCCGGTCATGGCCTCCCTGTTCCTGGTGGACCTCTCCCTGGCGCTCATCTCGCGGGCCGCGCCCCAGATGCACGTGCTCGTTCTCGGCTTCCCCATCAAGATCACCGTGGGGTTCTTCTTCCTGGGATTCATCTTCAGCATCATGGCGTTATATGTGGGCGACTTCCTGTCCGGCCTGAACAACATGTACGACAACGTCATGAAGTTCGGCACGATAAACCTGCAATAGGAAACGACTGTCATGATCGGCCAGGACGACCCGAGTAAAACCGAAAAAGCCACATCCAAACGGCGCGACAAGCAACGCGGTGAAGGCAACGTCGCCAAGGGACAGGAAATCCCCAAGGTCATGACCCTGCTCGTCGGAGTCCTGTTCCTGCGCGCCACGATCGGCTTCTACCACAATCAGTTTACCGAGATATACCGCTGGACTTTCCTGGAAGCCATCAACTTCCAGTTGGACAAATCCATGGCGTATTCTCTGTTCACCTGGGGACTCGGAAAGCTGGCCCTCCTCGTGGTGCCGCTCATGCTGGTCCTTGCACTGATGTCCTTTCTCTCCATGCGGCTTCAGGTGGGCGCCCTGTGGACCTCCAAGCCCCTCCAACCGAAATTCGGCAAGCTGTTCAACATCGCAAACGGCATCAAGAAGCTCATGCTCAGCCCGGACGCCCTGCTCAAGCTGTGCAAGAGTTTGCTTCAGGCCATGGCCGTGGCCATAGCTCCTTACATTGTCATCAAGCAGGAGCTGCCCAACCTGCTGCCCCTGTTCCACGCCAACGTCCAGGGAATCATTATCTTTATCCTCTCGGCGGGCTACAAAATGGTCTGCTATGCGCTCGTCCCCATGCTGCTCATCGCCGTGGCCGACCTCGTCTACGAACGCTGGAACTACGAGGAACAGATCAAGATGACCAAGGACGAAATCAAGGACGAACGCAAACAGGCCGAAGGTGATCCGAGGATCAAGCAGAAGCAGCGCCAGAAGATGATGGAGGCCATAACCTCCCGCATGTTCCAGGACATCCCCAAGGCCGACGTGGTCATCACCAACCCGACCCATTACGCCGTTGCCCTCCAGTACGACCCGCTCAAGGCCCCCGCGCCCCTGGTCCTGGCCAAGGGCGTGAACAAGGTTGCCGAACGAATCAAGGAAGTTGCCCGGGAAAACTCCATCCCCATCGAAGAAAACAGACCCTTGGCACAGGCTTTGTATAAACAGGTGGAGATCGGAGAAACCATCCCGGAGGAACTGTTCCAGGCCGTGGCCGCGATTCTGGCAAAGCTGGAGAAATTCAAGCATCGCCAATAGTTGCACAGCCTGACACCTTCCCCGGAATCCACAGACAAACCATCCGAGAGGTGTCAAAAACATGGCCCAGCCTTCCGCCAAGACCGCGACCCCCAGAATCGACTACACCCAGTTCGCCAAACAGGGCGACATCCTCCTGGCCGGGGGTGTGGTGGTCATCCTCTTCGTGATGCTCATTCCCCTGCCCACTCCGTTCATCGACTTCATGCTCTCGGTTTCCATTTCCCTGGGGCTGGTCATTCTGGTCACCTCCATGTTCATGACCTCGCCGCTCGAATTCTCCATCTTCCCGTCGCTGCTGCTGGTCACCACCCTGCTCCGGCTGGCGCTGAACGTGGCCACCACCCGGGCCATCCTGCTGCACGGCGACGAGGGTACTTCAGCCGCAGGCTCGGTCATCCAAAGTTTCGGAGAATTCGTCGTCGGAGGCAATTACGTCATCGGCATCGTCATTTTCATGATCCTGTTCATCCTGAACAAGACCGTCATCGTCAGCGGTACCACCCGCATCGCCGAGGTAGCCGCCCGCTTCACCCTGGACGCCATGCCGGGCAAACAGATGGCCATTGAGGCCGACCTCAACGCCGGACTCATCGACGAGGAGCAAGCCACCCAAAAACGCGAGAACTTGCGTCGCGAGGCAGACTTTTACGGTGCCATGGACGGTGCGGGCAAGTTCGTGTCCGGAGACGTCAAGGCCGGCCTGATGATTACGGCCATCAACATCATCGGCGGCTTCCTCATCGGCGTGCTGCAAAAGGACATGCCGTGGATGGACGCGGCCCAGACCTACACCTTACTGACCATCGGTGACGGCCTGGTGGCCACCATTCCCTCGCTGATCATCTCCACGTCGGCGGGTATCATTGTCTCCCGCGCGGCCGCCGAGGCCAAGATGGGCGAGGAATTCATCGGCCAGCTCTCCTACCACCACCGGGCACTCAAGCTTGTTTCCGGCATCCTGGTGATCTTCGGCATCGTCCCGGGCATGCCGACCATCCCGTTCCTGACCCTGGCCGCCATCGTCTTCAGCGTGGCGCGGATCTCATCGCGCCAACAGCACCATCTTACCGTGACCCAGGACGAAAAGGAGCAGAAGCAGCCCACCACCTTGGATACTCCCGAGGAGGTCCAGGCCCTGCTGCCGCTCGATCAACTGGAGCTGGAAGTGGGCTACGGGCTTATTCCGCTGGTGGACGAGGAACAGAGCGGCAACCTGCTCTCGCGCATCCGCTCCATCCGCCGCCAGTTCGCCCTGGACATGGGCGTTGTCGTCCCGTCCCTGCATCTGCGCGACAACCTCCAACTCAAGCCCGGCGAATACCGCGTGCTCATCAAGGGCAACCCGGTGGCCGGTGCGGAACTGCTTATCGACCATTATCTGGCCATGGACCCGGGCGACGCCAAGCACCGTATAGAGGGCGTGGACACCGTGGAACCCGCCTTCAACCTCCCGGCCGTCTGGATTCCCGAGGCCCAGAAGGAAGAGGCCATGCTGGCTGGCTACACCGTGGTCGATCCGTCCACGGTCATCGCCACCCATCTGACCGAAATATTCCGCCGCAACCTGCACGAATTCCTCGGCCGCCAGGAGACGCAGGAACTGCTCAACAACCTGTCCAAGCGCGCGCCCAAGGCCGTGGAATCCCTGGTGCCCGCCGTGCTCAGCCTGGGCGGTGTGCAGAAGGTTCTCCAGGGACTGGTCCAGGAAAACGTATCCATTCGCGACCTGCTGACCATCGTGGAGACACTGGCCGATTACGGCACGGCCACCCAGGATCCGCACCAGCTCACGGAGTACGTCCGCGCCCGCATGGGCCGGACCATCGTCAAGCCATATCTCGGCGACAACGGGGTGTTGCCGATCATCACCCTGAACCCGCAGATCGACGAAATCCTGAACAACGCCATGCGCCCGGCCGAACAGGGCGGTTATCTGGCCTTGGAACCGGGCATGGCCCAGCAGATCATCCAGGCCATCAACCGCTCCACAGAGGATGCCATGGTGGCCGACGGCCAGCCCATCCTGCTGGTCACCCCGCAACTCCGCTCCCAGCTCGCACAGCTCCTGACCCGGTTCATCCCGACCCTGCCGGTGATCTCCCAGGCCGAGATTCCGGCGGACGTCAAAATTCAGTCAGTCGCAACCGTTGAACTCTAGGACCAGATTATGAGAATGAAGACTTACCGGGCGGCCACGTCCACGGCCGCATTCGCCAAGGTCAAATCCGAACTCGGTGATGAGGCCGTCATCCTGTCCAACAAGACCGTCACGGAGAACGGCTGCAAATGCTGCGAGATAGTGGCCGCCGTGGAAAGCGACATCCGACCGCGCCGCCCGCAACAAGACACCAAGGAAGACGTGGTGGACGCCGCACTTCGGGATTCGGTCGGCTGGCAACGCGAGTGGAGCCAGATCAAGGGACAGATACTGGCCCTGATGAAGCCACAGATGGACTTGAACCTCCTCTCGCCCAAGCAGCGCATCGCTCTGGAATATTTGGAACGCGAAGAAGTGGACGAACGGGTTTTGACCCACGTCTACTGCACCATGCGCGAGACCCGCGACCTGCCGGTAATGGGTGCCCTGGACCCGCTGCTCAAGGCCACTCCGTTCAAGGCCGGGACCTGGGCCAATACCTTTCACGCCTTTGCCGGACCCGGCGGTGCCGGAAAAACTTCCAGCCTGGTGCGCCTGGCCCTGCGCATGAAGAAGGAGCAGCCCCGCATGCGGCTGTGCCTGGCCACGGCTGACGGGGGACGGGGCAAGGGCCGCCTGGTCCTCAAGCACTACGCCGAACTGAGCGGCCTGGCCTTCCGCGAGATCATCACCAAGGAAGACTTCGCCCTGCTCCAAAGCGAGGCCCGGCAGTTCGACATGATTCTCATCGACCTGCCCGGCCTGTCCGGCCGGACCACGCTGGAGGAATGGTCGCATCTCTACGGCCTGGACGAGTGCCCCGACCTGTCCATCCACCTGGTCATGAATCCCTATTACAGCAAGGGCCAGTTCGAGCGTTTCGTGGACAAATACAAAAGTGAACAACTAGCCAGCGTTATCTGGACGAAACTCGACGAAGCCTGTACATTCGGGGCAATATTGAACATGGCGTTCGCCGGCGGACTGCCGGTTTCGGCCCTGTCGTACGCTCCCGGCCTGAAAAACAGCATCAGCCCGGCGTCGGAAGAGATGATCTGGCGACTTATGTTCATGCGCAAGCTGCCCGACGGCAACACACAACCCTAAGGAGCGCGTCACCGTCATGAGTTCGAATCTCCCCCTGGTCCTCTCCGTCACCTCCGGCAAAGGAGGCGTCGGCAAGACCAACATGTCGGTCAACCTGGCCTACTCCCTCAGCGCCGCGGGCAAGAACGTGGTCCTGCTGGACGCCGACCTGGGATTGGCCAACGTGGACGTCATCCTCGGTCTTGCCCCTGAGCACAATCTCTTCCACCTGTTCCACGAAGACATGACCCTGGATAAAATCCTCTTCGATACCCCCTACGGCTTCCGTATCCTCCCCGCCTCCTCGGGCGTGAGCGACATGGTCAATCTGGACAAGGGCCAAAAATTGGACCTCCTGGACGCCATGGACTCTCTGGAAGACAGCGTGGACTACCTCATCGTGGACACGGGCGCGGGCATCAACGACAACGTACTCTATTTCAATCTGGCCGTGCAGGAACGGCTCCTCATCATCACCCCGGAGCCTACATCCCTGACCGACGCCTATGCGCTCATCAAGGTTCTCAAGCTACATCACGGCGTGGAAAAATTCCGCGTGCTGGTGAACATGGTCAAGGACGTGAACATGGCCCGGGAGGTCTATCTCAAGCTCCTGAACGCCTGCGACCACTTTCTTGATGGCATTTCGCTCGACCTGGTGGGCTTCGTGCCCTATGACCAGAACGTGCGCAACGCGGTCATCGCGCAAACCCCGTTCTGTCACAAATTTCCCAAGACCCCGGCCAGCGTCGCTGTCCGGCAGACGGCCCAGAAGGTCAAAAACTGGCAGGTAACCCCCAACACCGATGGCAATATTAAATTCTTCTGGAAAAAGCTCCTCTTCCAGGAACGATCCGTGGCTTGAGCTGGAACAGGGCGTCAAGCATTGGGACGATTTTTCCCCGCGCGACCGGGAAAACATCGTCCGCTACTATGCGCCCAAAATCCGGATTCTGGCGTTGCGGCTCAAAGCCAAGTTGCCCCAAAGTGTGGAGCTCAACGAGCTCATCAGTGCGGGCAGCCTCGGGCTTCTGGACGCCTTGGGGAAATTCAACCCGGAATTGGGGATCAAATTCGACACCTATTCGGAAAACCGGATCAAGGGGGCCATGCTCGACGAGCTGCGACGCATGGACTGGTTTTCCCGGGGGCTGCGGCAAAAGGTCAAGGTGCTGGAGGACTCCATGCGCCGGATCGAACACGAGACGGGATCCCCGGCCACGCCGGAACAGCTCTGCGCCCATACCGGCATGTCCGACAAGGAAGTCCAGCAGGGACTCGAAGCCCTGAACAATCAGGTATGTCTCAGTCTCGACACGTTCCAGGAAAACCTCATCAGCCAAAAGAAGATGACCGACAACGAACCGTTCCAGTCGGCCGCCTTCCAGGAGATTGTTGACAAAGTAGCCAATCTAATTGAAGAATTGACGCCAAGAGAAAAATTGGTCATATCTCTCTACTACGGGGAGGAGTTGAACATGAAGGAGACGGCCGAAGTTATGGACATAACCGAGGGGCGCGTCTCGCAACTCCACTCTCAAGCATTGAATAAATTAAGAAAAACGTTCAGAGCTCGTTACGAAAACGAGTAGCATCCATGTAAAGGAGACTTTCGATGGCTTACGACACCAACATGCGCGTTCTGGTTGTAGACGATTTTTCCACGATGCGTAAAATCATCAAAAACATCCTGCGCCAACTGGGTTTCAACAACATCGTCGAGGCCGATGACGGCTCCACCGCCTGGGAAGTGCTCAACAAGGACAATATCGATTTCATCGTTTCCGACTGGAACATGCCGACCATGTCCGGCATCGAACTGCTCCGCAAGGTTCGCGCCAGCGAGGAGTACTCCGACATCCCCTTCCTGATGGTCACCGCCGAGGCCCAGCAGGAAAATATCATCGAGGCAGTGCAGGCCAAGGTGTCCAATTACATCGTCAAGCCGTTCACTCCCGAAACACTGGGCCAGAAGATCGACAAAATCTTCAGCTAAATGACGTTGCCAAATAGGCGTATGCCATGGTCTTGCTCGTCCCGGATGATGCCGATGATGTAACCGACGCTCCCGCGGGACAGCGGAAAGCGGAGTTGGACGATGCCGCGGCGAGTCGGGCCACCCAGAAGGTCGATCTCGACCTCGACGATGCCCCATTCCTTGAAGACGAGGACGAAGAGGAGGAGATCGAGGCCACCGAGAGCGAAATCCCGTTCCCGACCGAGGACGACGCCAAGCCCAAGCCGGGCCTGGTCGCCCTGCTCAAGAACAAATTCGTTCTCATGGGGATGGGCGTCATCCTGATCCTGCTGGTCATCATCGCCATCCTCCTTTTGCGCGAACCCGAATCGCCACCTCCTCCGCCGCCCGCGCCCGCCGAGGAAGCGGCTGCCCCGGAACCGGAACCAGCGGTCCCGGAAACGCCGCAGGTCCTCATCAAGTTGGATCCGTTCCTCATCGAACAACGGGACGAATCAGGCAAGATCCGCTTCCTTGAGATCACTCTCCTCCTGTCCACCGAGGACGAGGGGCTGGCCAGGCAATTCAAACAGGAGACGTTTGCCGTACGCAACGCCCTGTACTACTATCTCAAGAATAAGGATCTCCAATTTCTGTCCGATGAGAAGAACAGCGAGAAGTTAAAAAATGAATTACTGGTCATCGTCAACCAGTACATGGGGTTTGGTCAGTTCGATACGTTGATGTTCGAACAATATCTTGTGAGGTGATCCATGAGCTCCACGCCGTTGGACCTGCCCATACTCATTTCCCAACTGCCCTTCGTGCAGAAGATCGCCCACGCGGAAAAGGCTACGCCCGAGATCAACCAACAACTCTTCGGTCCGTTGATCCAAGAACAGCTCCGTCAGCGCGAGGGCACGGTGCAGAAGGTCCAGGAGAACGCCGCCGCCGATCCCGTGGACCGCGACGGCCATAATGATCAGCGGCAGGAAGCCTCTTCCGAGCGCAAAGGATGCGCCCCCGAAGAGGAAGACCCGGATGCCGGGGCCTCCGACGGGTCCCCCTGGTCCGGCAACATCGTCAACGTCAAGATCTGACCATCAAGAGACAAGACCCATCATGTCCAATATGCTCATCATTCTCTTCACCCTCAGCGAGGTCGTCTTGCTCGGCGTGGTTATTGTCTTCTTCCTCCGGCTGCGCAAATCCGAGATCCTGCTGTCCGGCCTGCACGCCAAGCAGGAGGAGTTCATCAAACGCCTCCAATTCAATACCCAGCTCGAAAATGAACTGGTGGCCACCTTCGAACAGCGGCAGCAGGAACTGGTCGCCTTGAACACCCAACTCGAAAACAAGGCCACCGAACTCAGGAAGCTGGTCAGGCTCGCCAACGAATACGCCAAGTCTCCACAATTCATGCGTGAAATCATCATCCAAGGACACCGTTCCGGCAAGACCGCCACGCAACTCGCCAAGTCATCCGGCCTCGGGCTGGACGAAGTCGAACTGATCATCGACCAATCCTAGGGCACCGCCATGCGCATCTCCGGTTCCGGCACAGGCGGTTTTTCCTTCGACGGCGACAGTCGGTCCGACCGATTCCGCAACCGGCACCGGCCCGGTCAAAAAGTCCGGGGTGTGCTGCTCAAGAACCTTCCGGACTCCATGGCCTGGGTAGACATCGACGGCGAACGGCTTCTGGCCCAGCTCGAAACCGCCCACGCCGAAGGCAGCCGCCTGCTTTTCCTCATCCAGCAACTTGTGCCGCACATTGTCCTCAAGGAGCTGACCGGCGGAGGGCAAGGGCGCACCGCCACCACCCTGTCCAGGGTCGGCGATTTCGATTCCGCGCGTACCCTCTTCGAGAACCGCTTTCGCCCGGCGCTCAAGCAGGCCGGTCTTTTCGGACGCCCCCTATCCCTGCCGGCCTTCCTCGCCCTGCTGGCCGCCTCGCCGCCGCTCCTCGCCGCCTACCAGGACGCGGCCAACTGCGCCTGCCCGCTATCCCGAGCCCTGCAAGACGCGAACAAGGGTATTCTCGTCTATCAACCATGGCTCTCGCCCGCAGCATTGCGCCAGGCCACCATCATCCGCCGCGCCCAAGAGGCCTCCCGGCTCACTGAAACCGTGGTGGAATTCGATCACGCGCGCATGGGACTGACCCGCGTCCAATTCCTGCGCAAAGCGGACGCCCTGTCCTGCCGCGTGCAATTGCAACACCCCGAACACGCCAGCGACCTCTCGCGCTACCTCGATAGCCACTCGCACCCCGAAACAACTCTGCAGGTCCAGTTCCTCGGCGTTACCAAACTCCCCCGGGCCAGCCACAGCGGTCTTCTCCCCGAACTGCTTTTCAAACAATAGAAACGCCTCCGACATCCGGGAGGCGACAAAAAGACGCGCCGCATCTGCCTGCGCACATACGGATAACCGCATGGCGAGGCAGGCCGCGCCGAAG
Source organism: Desulfovibrio sp. Huiquan2017 (assembly GCF_017351175.1). Classification (NCBI taxonomy): domain Bacteria; kingdom Pseudomonadati; phylum Thermodesulfobacteriota; class Desulfovibrionia; order Desulfovibrionales; family Desulfovibrionaceae; genus Desulfovibrio; species Desulfovibrio sp. Huiquan2017. The sequence continues at coordinate 64,553 of NZ_JAFMPN010000001.1, forward strand.
TCGTAAAAATACCCCGCCGGAGGCTAAATTTCCCAGCTCTCGCCGCGAAGCAATTCGCAACGACGCATGGCTCTTTTGGGAAGGCTCTGGGATAGGCCCACCAAAAGGGGCTGTACCAGATAATCAGCCCATATGCTTCTTAACCAACTGTTTCAGTTGTTTAAACTGAGTTTGTGGATTGCTGGTATTAAAACGCCATTCACATTCCTTCAAAAAAAGGGGGAAATGTTTGGTCGGGATACCGTTAAACTTCCTCATATGACGCTTGGCCTGGTTCCAAAAATTCTCGATTCCGTTGATGTGGTTCTGCTTGTCAGCAAACAACTTCGAGTGGTTGATCCTGAAATGTTTGAATTCAGAAATATCCAGAACATTGTAGCTGTAAAGAGCATCTGAGTACACGATACTGTCTGGCCGCACCTTCTTCTGAATGATTGGCAACAGCGTTTTACTTTTGGCGTCAGGAATTACTTGCGTGTAGACCTTTCCGCCTCGCTTAAGGATTCCAAAAACAGGCACCTTGCCTGCGGCCCCTCGGCCTCGTTTACCCTTCCGTTTCCCTCCGAAGTAGCTTTCATCGACTTCAAATTCGCCGAAGTCCATCTCTTCACAGGCCTCTTCTTCGGCTATGATTTTTCGGAGACGGTGAAAATAGAAAGCGGCTGTTTTGACGGTCACTCCGACCAGATCGGCAGCACAGCGGGCTGTGGTCCCTGCCACGAAATGCTCGATCAAACGGAGCTGCTTACTCTGACTCAAACGACTTTTCCGCATTGCCATACCGATACCTCAGAGGAGTTATCTGGTACAGCCCCCACAAAAAAGCCCGCCTTTCGGCGGGCTTTTTCAACTAGTGAAGGGATTGCCTAGGCCACGGCGGGAGCCGGACGGAGTTGTTCGCGGGCCGGAGCTTCCTCGACCGCGGGGATGACTTCCAGCTTTTCCTCCAGATAGAGGTCCCGGTTCTCGTCCAGGTGCCGGAGGAAAGCGTTGTTCAGGGCATGACCCGAAGCGAAGACCTCGAAATGCCCCTGAAGGCGCGCGCCGAAGGTGGCGATGTCGCCGACGAAATCCAACATCTTGTGACGCACGAACTCGTCGTCGAAACGCAGCCCCTCGGCATTGAGGATATTGTATTCGTCCAGAACAACCGCATTGTCCAAGGTGCCGCCCAAAGCCAAGCCGTTGGCATGCAGGTAATCGACTTCCTTGAGAAAACCGAAGGTACGGGCCTTGGCGAGATGCTGGGTGAAATTCTCGGGAGTGATCTCCAGGGACATCTCCTGGCGACCGATGAGCGGGTGCGCGAACTCGATGGTGTAGTCCAGACGCAGACCGTCATAGGGGCGGGCCTTGATGTATTTGCCGTCCTGCTCGAACTCCATGGCCTTCTTGACGGCCATGATTTTGCGGGGCTTGTTCAGCTTGCGGACGCCCGCCTGCTTGAGCAGATAGACGAAAGAGGCGGCGCTGCCGTCCATGATGGGCACTTCCTTGCCCGTGACTTCGATGTGGATGTTGTCGATGCCCATGCCGTTGATGGAGGCCAGCAGATGCTCGACGGTGGCCACGGTCTCATGGCCGTCTCCCAGCACCGTGGCCAGGCTGGTCTCCACGACCAGGGACGGGGCGGGAGTCAGGAAGGTGGACCCGGATCCGTCGCGTAGGGAAAACAGGATGCCGGTGTCTTCCGCTGCGGGCCTAAGGACCAAATCCACCTGCTTGCCGCTGTGGAGCCCGATCCCGGTGCAACGTACTGATCTATGTATAGTTGTCTGAGACATTATTCCTCCGGTTGATTAACCAATCATCCTTTTAGCAAGAACGATGCCAGAGGTTAGAATTAGTGTAATTCATTATTTTACTTGATTTTTTTGACGATCCGCTCATCCAAACATGTGTTGCATTACAGCAAATCTTTGTTTTTTTACAACAAGAAGCGGCTGGAGGTGTTGCATTTCTACGATTATTTTTTCCGCGCAACGACCACACGGTCCCGTCCGGCGAGGTCTTTTTCCACGCCAACCTCTTCGAATAACGGCCGTTTATCAATAATGATATTTATTACTGTCTGACCCTGCCCACAGCCAATTTCCATAAGCAGCCATCCCCTCGGATTGAGCATGGCGGCCACCCCAGGGAGCATGGCCCGGATGTGATCAAGCCCATCCGCGCCGCTGACCAGCGCGCCGGTGGGTTCGAAGCCGGTGACTTCATGGCTGGCGGCCTCAAATTCGGCTTCGGTGACGTACGGAGGATTGGAAACCACCAGGTCGAACGCCCCTTCCACGGTCTCCACGGTGAAGTCGGCCTGAAGAAAGTCGAGCCTATCGGCTACATTGTGCGCTTCTGCATTGGCACGGGCCACATCCAGAGCATCGGCGCTGATGTCCACCGCCACCCCTCTGGCCTCGGGGAAGAGCGTGGTGAGGGTCACGGCCAGAATGCCGGAACCGGTGCCGAGGTCAGCAAACCGAAACGCCTGTTTCTTGGTGAACCGCGCCTCCACGCCCTCGACGATGTGTTCGGTTTCGGGCCGGGGAATGAGCACGGCGGGCGAAACGACGAAATCGAGCCCGTAGAATTCCCGGCTGCCCAGGATATAGGCCACGGGCTCGCCCGCTGCTCGGCGCGCGATCAAGGCCTCTACGGCGGCCAACTCCGCCCCTGTAAGTACCCTGCCCCGCTCAAGGTTCAGGGCCAGGCGTGAGCAGCCCAGGGCATGGGCAGCCAGGAGCTCGGCGCTTAAACGCGGCGAGTCCACGCCGGACAGGCGGGACTCGCACGCTTTCAGCACATCCTGAATGTTTCGGGACACCGGAGCTCCTCGCCGGGAACGACTAGTCGCCCTGCCGCTTGAGGGCTTCGGCCTGGAAATAACTGATCAAGGCATCGGTCAAGTCCTGCAACTCGCCCTCCATAATCTGGGGGAGTTTGTGCAAGGTCAGGTTGATGCGGTGGTCGGACACGCGGCCCTGGGGGTAGTTGTAGGTGCGAATGCGCTCGGACCTGTCGCCGGACCCCACCTGGCTGCGCCGGGTGGCCTCTTCCTCGGCCTTGGCTTTGTCCTGCTCGAGCTGGAGCAGACGGGAACGCAGGACCTTCAACGCCTTGGCCTTGTTCTTGTGTTGGGACTTTTCGTCCTGGCAGATGACCACCAGGCCGGACGGAATGTGGGTCACGCGAATAGCCGAGTCCGTAGTGTTGACCGACTGGCCGCCGGGACCGGAGGAGCGGAACACATCCACGCGCAGGTCCTCGGGACGAAGTTCCACGTCCACTTCTTCGGCCTCGGGCATAATGGCCACGGTCACGGCGGACGTATGGATGCGTCCCTGGGACTCGGTGGCCGGGACGCGCTGCACCCGGTGCGTTCCGGACTCGTACTTGAGCTTGCTGTAGACCTTGTCGCCGGAGATGGAGGCGATAACTTCCTTGTAGCCGCCGGAACCGGTGTGGTTGGCGCTCATCTCCTCGACTTTCCAATGATTGATCTCGGCGTACCGGGTGTACATGCGGTACAGATCGGCCGCGAACAAGGCCGCTTCATCGCCACCGGTGCCCGCCCGGATTTCCAGGATGATGTTCTTTTCATCCATGGGGTCCTTGGGCAGCAGCAGAACCTTGAGCTCGTCCTCAAGCGCGGGCAGTTGGCCTTCAAGGTCGTCGATTTCGGCCTTGGCCATCTCCCGAATCTCGGGATCGGCGTCGTTCATCATCTCGTGGTTGTCTTCCAGATCCCGCGAAAGCTGCTTGTACTTGCGAAAGACCTCGACCACCTCGCCCAGGTCGGCGTGGGCCTTGGAGACCTTCTTGTACCGCTCCTGGTCGTTGAAAATATCGGGCTGGGCAAGCTCCTGCTCCAACTCGATGTATTTTTCCTCAATTTCTTCTAGCTTGCCAAACATGGTCTAGCACTCCTCGGCGTTGACGGCGCAGCGCAGGGCGGCGATGGCCACCTCAAGCTGGCTGTCGTCGGGTTCCTTGGTGGTCAGCAACTGCATCATCAGCCCGGGCCAGCACATCAGTTTGCACAGGCCGTTCTTGCTGTATTTACCGGCAAATTTGATCATCTCATAGGCCACACAACTGACCGGAATCATAAGGAAAAGCTTCATGCCGACGATGTACAGATGTTTGACCATGAAATGTTCCGGCGAATAAAACGTCAGCAGCCAGGGCACAAGCACGGCATAGAGCAGAATGGACACGGCCAGGACGAAAAGCAGGAAGGCTGTGCCGCAGCGCGGATGCAACCGGCTGTAGAAACGGCTGGACGCCGGAGAAAGCTCCTTGCCCTCTTCCCAAGTCCAGATGATCTTGTGTTCGGCCCCGTGATACTCGAAGACCCGCCGGATGTCCGGGATATAAGAAATGGCCAGGATGTAGCCCACGAAGACGACCATCTTGATCAACCCGTCCCAGGCGTGGAAGCTCAGGGAATCCACATCGCCGCCCAAGCCGAGCATCTCCATGCCCACGGACAGGAAATGCGGCAGGACCACAAACAGGCCGAGGGCCGCGCCGAGCGCCAGAACCATGGTCAGAACGAGGTGCCAAGTGGTCAGTTCCCCGTCTTCTTCCTCGGTGTCCTCGGCAGCCTGCATGGCTGAATAGTTGAGGGCCTTGATGCCGTTGACCATGGTTTCCATGAGCACCGGAAAGCCGCGCAGGAAGGGTTTCTTGAGCAAGGGATGTCTGATCAGGGTGAACCATGGCCGGACATCGGTGACGATCTCGCCGTCCGCCTTGCGGATAGCGATGGCGAGCTTGTCCTGGGCGCGCATCATCACGCCCTCGATCACCGCCTGGCCGCCCACGGCCTGGGGTGCGGCCATCGTCAGAATTCCTCGCAGTCTCAAGCAGATACCCTCCGGTATAAGGAAACATCCCCGGGCGGCACGCGCCATGTCCCGTGTGCGGAGAATCATGGATTCCCCGCCGATTGTAAAGCGCCGGATAAAACAATATGCCTCCGAAGGGTACACGACCCCAACGAAGGCATATGGTCTCGGCTTTCGCCGAAAAAACAGCTACTTGGATTTGGCGGCCAAGGTGTTCAGATCGCCGTACTTCTTGCGGAAGCGGTCAATGCGGCCGGCGGTGTCCACAAAGCGCTGCTTGCCGGTGTAGAAGGGATGGCAGTTGGCGCAGATTTCCACCTCGAACGCCTCACCCTTGGTGGTCAGCAGCTCGGCCTCGTATCCGCAGTGACAACGGACTTTAGCCTTGTAAGTCTTGGGATGAATATCGTTTTTCATGACTATCTCCTGTCATTCTTTTTGCCTGGAACTCGGTCTTATACGCACTGCCCCCCTGCTTGGCAAGGGAAATCTCCGGAATTTACCCGGTTATTCTTCGTGCGCCGAATTGCCGACAACCGCGCCCGCCAAGGCGCAAAAAAGGCGGGGGCCGAAGCTCCCGCCTTTGTCAGTCGAGTTCGGTCGAGAACTAGACGCAGCCGGTGGGCTTGGGCAGGCCAGCCATCTTACAGGCTCCCTTGCCGGGTCCGGACGGGAACAGCTCGTAGATCTGCTTCAGCTTGAAGCCGGTGACCTTGGAGAGGATACGGACCATCGGAGCGATGCCGTTCTTCTTGTAGTAATCCTGCAGGAAGTCGATGACCTTCTGGTGATCCTCGGAGATCTCCTTGATGCCCTCGGATTCCTTCACGTATTCGACCCAGACAGGGGTCCAGTCTTCAAATTTCTGCAGGAAGCCGTCTTCGTCAACTTCGAAAGAAGAGCCCTGGAATTCAACAACAGCCATTGTATCCTCCTAAGTGGATGTTTGTCTTGCTGTGGCCCCGAGCAATTCCCGGAGCGACCATATCCGTTTAAACAGCGATCCGCTGCTTAGCTGCGATCAAAAAGACTCGGTGTAAAACCGTGGAGGGACATTACGTCGCCTCCCTAACCTTGTCAAGTACTCGACACATTTCAACAGAACAAAAAGCAACCCGGGGAAACGTCCATAACGGACTAGGATTCCACAATTTCGGACAGATGTTGGTGAGCATACTCCAAGGACGGGTCCATGTCGAGAGCCGCCTGCAAATAATCCGCCGCCTCCCGGAGATTGCCCAAAAACTTATGGCACAGGCCAAGGTTCGCCAGATCGTGGGGCGAGCCGCTGTCGATATCCAAAGACGCCTTGAAGTCCTCGGCCGCCAACTCGTACCGGCCGCCTTTGAAGTGCGCCACGCCACGCAGATTGAAGAACTCCCGGCACTCCCGGTCGAGCCCGATGGCCCGGCCCAGGAGTTCGATGGTCTCTTCCCAGGCCTCCAATCTGGACAGGGCGTAGGCCTGGTAGAAGAGCGCCAGGCCGCGTTCGGCGTCTGCGGGTTGCAGGTCAACGGACTCCTCGAAGCAGGCCGCCGCATAGGTCGGGTCGCCCATGCGCAGGGCGAGCAGTCCACGGAAGAACGGCAGGAAGTAGGCGCCGGGATAAATCTCCTCCAGCACATCCAGCCCTTCCAGGGCTGCGTCGAAGTCGGCCTCCTCGGCCAGGATGCGTCCCACGAAAAGTCCCATGGAGCGATGCGGCGTGCGCTCGCGGAAGTCGAAGCCGGGCACGAAGTTGTAGTTTGCCGTGACCATCAGCTCCGGGTGCCGGGTGTCCACGGAATACAACGTGTCGCCCATGTCTCCGAGGCCGCGCGCCAGGGCGTTCAGTTCATTGAAGATATCCTCGTCCTCCACCGTAGGCAGGGAATCGAGGGCAACCACGTCCCCTTCCTTCAACCATTCGATCTGATCGAGTTCGGTGAATTTGGGCAGTCCCGAGGCCTCGTACACGCGGCTGGTCTCGAAATCGCCCGCCAGCTGGGCCACCTCGGTCACGGCGCGGATGGCGGCCTTGACCGGCGAGGCCGCGGTCCCGGCGGTGAATACTATTTCGCTCAACGCCGGGAAGGTCTTGCGGTCCCAGGCCACGGCCGCCACGGTGGGCACGGGGTAGCCCAGGGAAAAATCCTTGAGGATGATGGTCACGCCGTTACGCTCGAAGCAATCGAGCAGGCGGCGCAGGATCGGGTCGTCACAGGAGGCCGAATCAATGGTCGGGGTCACCCGTCGGCTACGGTCGATGAGCGCGCAGACATGCCGCTCCACCAACTCGCACGCGCCTTGGGCAATGGATTCCTCGAAGGTGTTCCCGGCGGATGAACCGTTAAACTCATTGAGCTTCTTGAACCAATCCAGAGGGACGTACTCTTCCTGCCCGGAACGCACGTTGAGCGCGGGGTGGAACTTCCAACGGATGAGATCCAGGAGCCGAACGGCCTTGTCCGCGGCGATGTCCTCGTTCACCGAACGGATCACCTGGCCGATGTCCATGACCTTGCCGGGCCATCGCTCCTGTGCCTCGGACCAAGTCAGTTCGGTGAAATTGCCCGGATCGGCCCAAAAGCTGAAATAGGAGAACCGCTCCACCAGTTCCATGAGGGCCGAGGCCTCGGCCTGTTCCGGGGACGCGCCCTTGCCCATCTGCTTGCGCGTGGGCATGACCTCGCGGGCTTCGGGACCGCACTCACTGACAAACACCGGAATGCCGAGACGGCCGGTATCCACCCGGTCGGTCTTGGCCAGGACGCCGCTGCATTTCTCGGCCAGAGCGGCCTTGACGCGCTTTACGGTCTCCACCGGGGTGCATGCCTTGTCCTGGTCGGTGGTGAAGGATTTGGGGCAATGTTTGAGCTCGATCACAATGCCTTCCTCTTCATGCGGAACAGGTTGACGACGTTCTCCTCGCCGGTCTCGTTGTCCTTGTAGTTGGCCTCGGACTTCATCATGGCGAAGAGTCCGGCGGCCTTGTCGAAGAATTTCCTGCCCTGCCGCTTCTTGTCCATGGCCATGAGGACCTCGGCGGTCGGGGCCTCTGCCAGCTGGGCGTCGAGGAAATCCGCCAGCGGTTCGTAGACCGCCTCTTCATAGAGTACCTCGCAACCGATAATGTAGTCGAAGCGCCGCCCCAGCGAATCCGTGGTGAAGTCCACCCGCCGGATGTCCACCAAGCCGTCCAGACCGTTCCTGAGAACATTGATCCGGCTGAACAGCAAAGCGTAGGGCTCCACATCGCTCACGGTCACATGGTGGCCAAGCTTGGCCATGACCATGCCGTTCACGGCGCAGCCCGCGCCCACCTCGAGAATGGAGCAGCCGGGCGCGAACGGAAACCGGGTCAGGGTATAGCCCAGCACCAGGCAGGAAGGCCAAACCTTGGCCCACAGGGGCAGGACAATTTTTTTGCCCGCCCGGGATTTGTCCACCAGCTTGTCGAGATACTTCGGCATCTGCTTGACCTGGAGCACCTCCAGGCTCTTGTCGCCGATGTTCACGGTCTCGAATCCGACCTCGCCGAACTCCCGCACGGCAATGTCGATGAGCGCACCGATAGGCTGGTCCAGGTTGAAAACGGTATCCGCCATTTTTCCCTCCGGAATACAAACGCCTCACGAAGAGGCCGCTAATTTTATTGGTCTATCGAATTGATCTTTTCCAGGACCCACAACCCGCCGGGCCCGGCGTCGTCGCGGCCGAAGTCCCAGACGGCCCGGTACTGGACGGGACGGCCATCCTCGCCCACGCGCAACTGCGCGTCATAGTGCACGGAGGCCACGGTCCGGCCGTTGGCCGAATGCAGTTCGGCCAGCAGGGCCGAGACAAGCATGACCTCGGTGCGGGGGCGATCCCCGGCGGCCACGGCGTCGCCGTAGACCCCGTCGGATAAAAAGTCGCGGAGGGCGTCGAAGTCCTCCTTGCCTCTGGCTTCCTGAAAACGGGAAAAGAGGATCTTGGCCCCTTCCAGGAATTCGGCCTCGTCGAAACCGTCCGCCCGGATGGACGGACCGGTGGGCGTCGTGGGCGCGGGCCGGTCGTCGGGTTCCTTGGAACTGAGCATGTCCCAGGTACGCCTGGCGGCTTCGTGCCGGTCCATGGCGCCGGGCCGGGGACGCTCCTCGGTCCCGTCGTCGGAGCGATCCTCCCCGTCGGGCTTGGCCGGATAGTCGGGACGCGACCAACGGCCGGGCTTGGTCCGATCGTCGTCGCCGCCGGAACGCCGCCTGAAGGCGCGGACCAGGAAATAGGCGATGAGCACCAGCAAAAGGATATTCAGAATGGAGCCGGTGCGGCTTGCGGGCCCGGCCTGGGCCAAAGCCGGCGTGGCCGCGAGCAGGACCAGGGCGGACGCCGTCAACAATCGGCCCAGGCAATGGACCGGGCGTGTCGAACGACCGGCCGAACCGGTCGCGTTCGCGTGGATGTCATTGTGCATGGGTGCTTCGTAAAACAAAGTCGGCGGACAGGCAATCAATCGATGAGCGCAAGGTTGCGCAGAATGGCGTAGAGGCTCTCCACCTCGATGGGTTTGGGCAGGTAGGCCGCGGCCCCGCCCTTGTAGTAGGCCCGGACCACGGTCTTCGGGTCGTTCAGAGCGGTAATCATGATGACCTTGGCCTCGTCGGCGGTGGACACGCCCAATTCCTGTTCCATGGCCCGGATGTCCTTGAGGGCCTGATGGCCGTCCTTGTTGGGCATCATGATGTCCATGCAGACCAGATCATAAGGGCGGCCCTCGTCGATGGCGCGACGGAAGGCGTCCACGCACTCCACGCCGTCGGAGGCCGTGTCGCACTCGCCGAAATCGGACAGCAACGCGGTCAAAAGCTTACGGCTGGTGAATTCATCTTCAACTATAAGGATACGCATTGATTCTCCTTCTCGGAAGCAAAACTACACCACTCGACAAAGGAATTCAACGGGCCGGGACAAATCCCGCCGCAATCTATAACGCCTTCATAGGGCGCATCGCCGCCCTGCCGGGGCTTGCCCTAAAGGCGATTGCCACGTAGAAACAGGGCCGCGGCCAACCACGCCGCCCGGAGGAAAACGACCATGGATTTTTCGCACATTCCCGCCCTGCTCGGCGGTTTTTTCGATTTTCTGGACAGCCCGCAATGGCGCGCATGGCCGTTCAATTCCGGGTATGGGGAACACATTCTGCCCGCCGTGGCCCGCCTGCTCTTCGTCTCCCTGATCATGGGAGCGATCCTGCTCTTTCTCCGGCTGCTCTTCGGCCCGGGCGGCCCCCTGCGGGACAAGGAACTCGACGAGGAGGCCCGCCTAGAGACCGAAAAGGAACGGGCCGAGCTCAAGGAGCGGTTCGAAAAGGGAGAAATCTCCGAACCGGAATACGAAGTCAGGATGAAGAGGCTCAAGGATTGACCATGTCCCTGCCCGCACACGAAGAACTGATCCGGGAATTCGCCGAAAAACACCTCACCGGCGAGGAAAACAACGACTACCACATCCGCCTGAAGCTCGACCACACCATGCGCGTCCTGGACAACGCGCGGGCGATCATCGAAGCGGAAAAGATCACCGGCCGCACCGGGGAACTGGCCGTCATGGCCGCCCTGTATCACGACATCGGGCGCTTTCCGCAATTCGCGCGTTACCGGACATTCCGGGACGCGGAGTCCGTCAGCCACGGACGCATGGGCGTGCTCGCCCTGCGCGGCCTCGACCTGCCCGGCGGCTTTTCCCCGGCCGAATGGCGGTTGATCCGAGCCGCCGTGGGCCTGCATAACGCCAAGGATGTCAACCCACGCCTCCGTCCCCCTTTGGCCACCATGGTCGATGTCACCCGCGACGCGGACAAGCTCGACATCTTTACCGTCATCCTGGACTACATGGAGCAGCCCCATACCCCTGGCCGGGCGGTCCTCTTCCGGCTCAAGACAGACCCCACGCGCTGTACCCCGGCGGTTCTGAACGCGGTCTTGTCCGCCGGGTCCTGCGACTATTCCCTGCTCCGCTACGAAAAAGACTTCCTGCTGCTCATGACCGGCTGGATATTTTCCCTGACCTACGCCACCTCGGGCCGACTGCTGCTCGAACGCGGCCTGGTGGCCCGAACCTTCGCGCTGCTGCCCGAAATCCCGGAAAGCGAAATCCTGAAGGCCAAGGTCCTCGACCACCTGCACGCCCGGGGATCGGCCAACTTCTGACATCCGCCGGGTACGCCTCTTCAATCCTCCTCCGGGAACGCAGCTTTACTTCCCCCGACGAGTGCTTATTCTTTGCGGTAACGCACTCTCATTCGAACACAGGAGGACCCCCATGTCCGATACGCTCTACGACGTCGTCATACTCGGTTCCGGCCCCGGCGGCCTTCAGGCGGCCATCCATGCTTCACGCAAAAAGGCCCGGACCCTCATGCTCGGCCGCATCGACAATTCCAGCCTGTACTGGGCTCATGTGGAAAACTACTGCTGTCAGATCAAGATATCCGGCGAGGAAATCCTCAAGAAGGGCCGCGTCCAAGCCGAAAGCTTCGGGGCCGAATTCCGCGACGAAGACGTCCTGGCCATCGAGCCGGACGGCAAAACGTTCTCACTCAAACTCGAATCCGGCGACACGGTCCGGGCCAAGACCATTATCCTGGCCACGGGTTCCAGCCGCAACAAGCTGGGTGTGCCCGGCGAAAAGGAACTGCTCGGCAAGGGCGTGAGCTACTGCGTGGACTGCGACGCGGGCTTCTACCGAAACGAAGTGGTGGCCGTGGCCGGTTGCCGTAGCGCCGCCGCGGGCGGAGCCGTGGCCTTGACCAACTTCGCGAGCGAGGTGCACCTCTACTGCCAGGAACTGGACGTCAACGAAGGATTGAGCAAGCAGTTGACCGACACCGGCGTACACGTCCACGAGGGCGTGACCATCAAGGAAATCCAAGGGGACGACGCGGTCCGGTCCGTGCTCCTGGACGACGGCTCCACTCAAGACGTCAGCGGCGTGTTCATCGAATTGGGCGCCAAGGGCGTGCTGGAATTGACCGCCATGCTCGGCGTGCGGTTGGATGAAAACATGAAATATATCGAGGCGGACAAAAAGCAGCGCACCAACGTGGAAGGCGTGTACGCCGCAGGCGACATCTGCGGCCCGCCCCTCCAGATGGCCAAGGCCGTCGGCGAGGGATGCGTCGCGGGCATCGAAGCCGCCACCTACGCCAAGAAGCTTGAGGTCGGCGCATAGGCCGAAGCAGCTATACCCCGGGGATGCGGCAGCAGACCTGGGCCTCGATGAAACCGGATATCCGCTTGCGGGCATCCGGTTCGTCGTTGTTGAAACGCAGCACCGCATAGTGCGTGCGGTCCTTCATAAAGGTCTTGAACACCGAGCACCCCACGCCGATGCCCTGCCCGTCCATGTCGAAAGGATGAAAGGTCAGACGCACGCGGTCGTCCTTTTCCACGGGACAGCCGCCTCGGTCGTCGCCCAAAAAACGCACGCGGGTGCAACTGGCGGACATATCCTCCAACACCCCCCGGACGGCCTGTCCGCCGTTGACCACGAAAGCCGGGAACGAGCAGGCGCAACGCGGCTCCCTACGCTCCTCGGCGTCGAAGATCTTCCGAGGGGCGGCCAATTCAAAAATTGTGGAAGGCGTGTCCACGGTTTTCAGGACGCGGGTATGGAAGCCGAGCAGCTTGCCGTCGTAGACGTAGCGGACCTGGGCGAAGGCGTCCGTCGCCAATCGCTCGACCACCGCGTCGGGCACATCGGCAAAGACCGTCAGGCGGCCGTCGGCCTTGAGCCCGGCGACCAGCCCGAGGAAGCGGTCCTCGAAGGTCGAGACCTCCAGAATGATGCTGTCGCCCACGGCGATATCCATGCCACCCTCCCGTATTGCTTCAGTAAACCATGGCGTTCCGGCCAGCAATTATATATACGGTTCCCATGCTCAAAACACTCGGAATCCTCGCCTGGGGTGGATGCCTGCTGACCCTGGTCTGGCAAGGCGCCGTCTGGGCCGTCACCGGGACCCGGCCCGTCCTGACTCTCATGGATGTGCTGAGCAAGTTGTTCGGCCTGGACATGCTGACCCTGGCGAGCGAGTTTCCCCTGGATATCGCCGCCAAGGCGGCCTACGTGCTCGTCACCACGGAACTGGCTCTCTTCCTGTGGTGGGCGGGAGCGGCCTTGTTCGGTCTGATGTTCGCCTTCGGCCTGCTCGGCCGGGGATAAATTCAGCGCATCCTCCCTTTCCCCGGACAATGCTCATCCTGACCTCAAAACCTCTTTAAGGTATGGACTAAACCCCACGGTTTCAGCTACAAGTTTGTATTCCGCTCTAACCTATGAGGTTGATCCATTGCAAAAACGGTATCTTCCCATCACCATCGTGACCGCCGTCCTTTTTCTCGTCGCCGTCGGCGGCTACCTGGCTCCGGCCGGTTCGGAAGGACCGCCCGTCCGGGTGCTCCTCGAAAACAAGGGGGGCAAGGTCATCCTGAACCATGCCCGGCACATCGACGACATGAACGGCCGGTGCGCCGACTGTCACCACACCTCGGCCGACGACAACAATCCGCCCGCCTGCGGCTCCTGCCACGTCGCCAAATTCGACGAGGCCTTCAAAGCCGGCCATCAGAAAACCATGGACAAAAGGCAGTGCGCCGCCTGCCATCACGCCGGGGCGAGTATCGCCAAATTCAACCACGCCGAACACGCCGACGACTACACCTCCGGCGACTGCCTGTCCTGCCATCACGACAAGGATATCGAACCCGAACCGCAGGCCTGCGCCAACTGCCATACGGACGGGGCCGACTCCCGCCCATCCCTGCGCGACGCGGCCCACGCCAGGTGCGCGGACTGCCATGAAGACCTTTATAAGGAAGGAGCCGTGGGCTGCACCCGCTGCCACGAGCGCAAGGCCGAACCGGCCGTCGAGGCCAGCTACCGGGCCTGCGCCGATTGCCACACCGGGCCCACCGACCGGCTGATCCCCACCACCATGACGGCTTACCATGACCAATGCCGGGGCTGCCACGAGAAGAACGGCAGCGGCCCGTTCGATGACGACGCCTGCTACCAATGCCACATGAAATAAGGGACCGAAGCGACATGAGCGATTTCAATTTCAGCCTGCTGTGCGGCGAAACCGGGCCCCTGACCACGTCCTCCCGGCCGGACCGGCTGCGCCTGTCCATGGAGGGCCTGACCCCGATCCTGGGCGTGGGCGAACAGGTCCTGGCGGGCACCAAAGTGGCCGTGGGCAACGGTCCGGACAAGGGCGATCTGCACGCCCCCCTGGCCGGAACCATCCTCGAACTGGAGCCCCACTCGATGTTTATCGAGATGGGCAGCGGCGGCAAGCTGGCGCCCGTCACCCCCTGCGTCGAGGGCGGCGATCCCCTCCGGCAATGGCTCAAATCCATGGGTATGGACGTGGGCGCCCTGTACAAGGCCTCCACCCTGATCATCAACGGGGTCCCGCCCGAGCCCGGCATCTCCGCGTTCGAGCCTCTGCTGCGCGACTACCGCAAGACCCTGGAACTGGGGTTGGAAACGATCCGCAAGGTGATCGAGCCAACCAAAATGTTCCTGGTGGCGGCCAAAGGCAACCGGGCCAATGCCTTCGCCAACTGCACCGTGGCCCATGTCCCCCCGGTCTACCCCAACGGGCTCGACCCGCTGGTCTACAAGGCGATCCTCAAACAGGAGGTCCTGCCCGGCTCCCGGCCGAAAAACGCCACCATCCTGTCTGTCCGCGAACTATACGCCGTCGGCCGGGTCATGGAGACGGGCCGCCCCGTGACCGAGACGGTCATGACCATCGGCGGCCAGAACCGGCTGGTGCGCGTGGGCACCCCCGTGGGCCTCCTGGCCGCCGAGGCCGGAGTCCAAGTGCAACCCGGCGACCGCGCCGTCCTGGGCGGCCCCCTACGCGGCCTGGCCGCGGTCAATCTGGAGCAGGGGGTGGACAAGGACACCTACGGCCTGACCCTCATGCGCCGCGAGGCGGGCTTCGAAACCACGGACAATTTCTGTCTCGGCTGCGGCGCGTGCGAACGCCACTGCCCGGCCCGGATCATGCCGGGCATGATCAGCCGCTGCGCCGAATTCAAACAGTTCGAACGGGCCGAGGCCTACCACATACACTCCTGCATGGAATGCGGCCTATGCGGCTATTGGTGCACGGCCCAACGCCCGCTGCTGCAATACATCCGCCTGGCAAAGTACGAACTGGCCCTGCTGGCCGGCGCGCACGCCCCGGACACCCCCCCGGATGACAAACTGAAGGAGCAGACCGGAGACACGCCATGCTGAAGCCGCTCAATCCCATCCTGACCGTGACCGTCCCGCCGCACGTGCATTGCGGCCGGACCATCCAACGCCACATGCTCGACACCCTTCTCGCGCTCATGCCCGCCGCCATCCTGGCCGTGGCCGTCTTCGGCATGGGAGCCCTCCGGGTCATGGCCTTGTCCTGCGCCGTGGCTGTGACCGCCGAGGTCCTGCTCAACCGGATAATGAAGCGCGAGCAGTCCGTGGATGACTACAGCGCCCCGGTCACCGGACTGTTGTTCGCCTTCCTGCTCCCGGCATCGAGCCCATGGTGGCTGGTAACGGTCGGCGCGTTCGCCGCCATCGTCCTGGGCAAGATGATTTTCGGAGGCCTGGGCGGCAGCCCGCTCTGTCCGCCCCTGGTCGGCTGGGCCGTGTGCCGCATCTCCTGGGGAAGCTACATGGACACCAACGCGACCATGCTTTCCTCCCAACTGGCCGCCCCCCTGCAACAGCTCAAATATTTCGGTGCGGAGTCCATCGGCTCCATCCATTACCAAGATCTGCTTCTGGGCAACCAGCTCGGCGGCCTGGGGGCCGTGCATGTGGCCGCCCTCCTGGCGGGTGCGGCCTATCTGCTGCTGCGCGGCCGCATCGCCTGGGAAATCCCGGCAGGGTTCTTCGGCGGGCTGCTGCTGACGGCCTGGCTTTATCGCCTTCTGGACCCCACGGTCTACGCCCCGCCCCTGTTCCATCTGCTGGCGGGCGGCGCGGTCTTCGGCGCTTTTTTCCTGGCCACGGACCCGCCGTCCAGCCCCATAGGGCGGATTCCCGCCCTGCTCTTCGGGCTCATGGCCGGGGCCATGGTCATCGTCATCCGGGTGTACGGCCTGTATCCCGACGGCGTCCCCTTCGCCATCCTCCTGGCCAACCTGTTCACCCCGCTGCTGGACCGCATCCGGCCCAAACCCTTCGGCGGCCCCTACTCCTTCTTCAACGGCACGGAGGGCGCGTAAATGAAGGAAATGATCAAAATGGTCCTGGTCCTGTCGCTCATCTGCGGCTTGTCCGGCCTAACCCTGGCCACGGTACGCCAGTCCACATCCGCGCGCATCGAAGAGCAGGTCATGACCTACGTGCAGGGCCCGGCCCTGTCCCAGATATTCACCGGCTACGACAACAATCCGATCAAGGACCGCAAGACCTTCGACCTGCCCGACGGCCCCGTGACCGTGTTCCCGGCCATGAAGAACGGCAAGCTCCTGGGCGTGGCTTTCGAAACCTTCGGCAAGGGCTTCGGCGGGCCGGTGGGCATAATGGTCGGCTTCAACATCGACGGGACCACCCTGGCGGGCATCGGCACCACCACTCTCAAGGAGACCCCCGGCCTGGGCATGCGTCTGGTCGAGCCCGAATACCGCGACCAGTTCCGGGGACACACCACCAAGTCCGTGGCCCTGACCAAGGACGGCGGCGACATCGCGGCCATTGCCGGAGCGACCATCTCGTCCACGGGCAGCGTGGCCGCAGTCAACGAGGCCATCGGAATCTTTCAACAGATCAAGGACAAAATCCACGAAACGTGGGCATCATAGGACAACCGCCATGAGCACATTGTGGAAGGAATTTTCAAAAGGCCTGTGGCACGACCTGCCGCCGTTCAAGCTGGTCCTGGGACTGTGCCCCACCCTGGCCGTGACCAAGACCGCATACAACGGCTTCGGCATGGGCGTGGCCGTCATCTTCGTCCTGGCCCTGTCGAATATGCTGGTCTCCATGTTGCGCAAGATCATCCCGTCCAAAGTGCGCATCGCCTGCTTCATCGTGGTGGCCGCTTCGCTTGTGGTCTGCGTGGAGTTGCTCATGCAGGCGTATGCCTATCCGCTGTACCTGCAACTCGGTATTTTCGTGCCGCTGATCGTGGTCAACTGCATCATCCTCGGCCGGGCCGAGGCCTTTGCCTCGAAGAATCCGGTCCTGCTGTCCGTGGCCGACGGTATGGGCATGGGCATAGGCTTCACCCTGTCCCTGACCTTCCTGGGCTCCCTGCGCGAGCTGTTCGGCTACGGCACCTGGTTCGGCATGCACGTCATGGGGACCTGGTTCAAGCCCTTCGGCTTCATGGTTGAGGCACCGGGCGCCTTCGTCTGCCTGGGCCTCGTGCTCACGGGCATGAACGCCCTGACAAACTGGCAGCGCAAGACCAAGGGGCTGGAGGCCGTCGAGGGCCCGGTCCACGACTGCAAGACCTGCGGCATGTGCGCCAGCAAGCCGAGAACATAGGGAGACGCCATGGACTACTTCGTACTCGTCATCGCCGCCATCTTCGTCAACAACATCGTGT
The DNA here is from genome assembly GCF_017351175.1 of Desulfovibrio sp. Huiquan2017. NCBI lineage: Bacteria > Pseudomonadati > Thermodesulfobacteriota > Desulfovibrionia > Desulfovibrionales > Desulfovibrionaceae > Desulfovibrio > Desulfovibrio sp. Huiquan2017. The sequence continues at coordinate 81,971 of NZ_JAFMPN010000001.1, forward strand.
TGGCGCAGTACCTGGGCAACTGCCCGTTCATCGGCACGTCCAAGGAGTCGGGCGTGGCGCTCGGCATGGGGCTGGCCGTGGTCTTCGTGGCCACCCTGGCCGCCGTCATCACCTGGTGCGTGCAGGAGTACCTGCTTGCCCCCAATGGCCTCGACTACCTCCAGACCATCGCCTTCATCCTGGTCATCGCCGCCCTGGTGCAGTTCGTGGAGATGTTCCTGAAAAAGGTCATTCCGCCCCTGTACAAATCGCTGGGCATCTTTCTGCCGCTGATCACCACCAACTGCGCGGTGCTCGGCATAGCCATCATCTGCCAACGCGAGGAATACGGCCTGTTCGAGACCTTCCTCTTCTCCCTGGCCTCGGGCGTGGGCTTCATGCTGGCCCTGGTCCTCCTGGCGGGCATCCGCGAACGCCTCGACCTGGCCCGGGTGCCCATGGCCATGAAAGGCACTCCGCTCGGCCTGATCATGGCCGGGCTCATGTCCCTGGCCTTCTTCGCATTCAAGGGAATGGCCTCCTAGGAGGGAGCATCCATGATCACCGCTTCCGTACTTATTCTTCTCGGCATCGGGTTCACATCCGCCGTTATCCTGGCCGTGGCCTCCAAGCTGCTCTACGTCTACGAGGACCCGCGAATCGCCCAGGTGGAGAGTGTGCTGGCCGGGGCCAACTGCGGCGGCTGCGGCTTTCCCGGCTGCGCCGGGGCGGCCCAGGGCGTTGTGGACGGCAAGGCCGGAGCCACCGTCTGCGTCATCGGCGGCGACGCCGTGGCCACCAAGGTGGCCGCCATCATGGGCCTCGAATTCGCCACCATGGAAAAACAGATCGCCTTTGTGGACTGCACCGGCGGCGAACGGGCCGAGGAAGTCTACCGCTACGCCGGGGTCAAGGACTGCCGCGCCCAGCACATGCTCTACAGCGGTTCCAAGATGTGCCCCGAGGGTTGCCTGGGCTTCGGCACCTGCGTCACGGCCTGCCAGTTCGGGGCCATAGAGATGGGCCCCAACGGCTATCCGGTGGTGGACCCCAACCTGTGCACCGCCTGCGGCGGCTGCGCACAGGTCTGCCCGCGCGGCGTGATCACCATCTGGGGCATGACCGCGCGCATCACCCACCTGAACCTCGAAACCGACTGCCTGGCCCCATGCCGCCAGAGATGCCCGGGGCAGATCAACATTCCCCGTTACATCGAGCAGGTCTCGCGCGGCGACTATGCCGGGGCCCTGGAGACCATCCGCGAACGCATCCCCATGCCCCTGTCCATCGGCCGGATATGCCCCCACCCCTGCGAGAGCGTCTGCCGACGAGGGCACGTGGACGAGCCCGTGGGCATCAACATGATCAAGCGGTTCGCGGCGGACTGGGAGATGAACTCCGGCGTCCGCCTGCCCATCGCCTGCGCCCCGGAGACCGGCCGCAAGGTGGCCGTTGTCGGCGGCGGTCCGGCCGGACTGTCCTGCGCTTTTTTCCTGCGCCGCCTGGGGCACAGCCCGACCATCTTTGAATCCATGCCCAAACTCGGCGGTCAGCTCAGATACGGCATACCGGAATACCGGCTACCCAAGGACGTGCTCGACTGGGAGATCCAGGGCATCCTCGATCTGGGCGTCGACGTGCAATACGAGCGGTTCTTCGGCAAGGATTTTTCCCTGAACACCCTGCGCGAGGAAGGCTTTGAAGCCGTGTTCCTCGGCATCGGCGCGTGGATGAACCTAAACCTGCGCATCGACAACGAGGACGCCAGAGGCGTGTCCACGGGAACGGAATTCCTGACCAAGATAGGGTTGGGCATCGACACCGGCACCGGCAAAAAAGTCGTCGTCGTGGGAGGCGGCAATACCGCCATCGACACGGCGCGCACCAGCCTGCGCCTGGGCGCGGATGTGACCCTCATGTATCGCCGCACCCGGGACGAGATGCCCGCCAACACGGAGGAGATCATCGGCGCCGAGGAGGAAGGCGTCAACTACCTCTTCCTGGCCGCGCCCACGCGCATCGTCAAAAACGACGCGGGGCACGTGACCCATATCGAATACATCAAAATGACGCTCGGCGAGCCCGACCAGTCCGGCCGTCGCCGCCCCGTCCCCATCGAGGGGTCCGAAACCCTCATGGAAGCGGATACCGTGTACACCGCCATCGGCCAAAAACCCGAGCTCTCCTGCCTGTACGAAAACGGCGTCTGCCCGTTGGAGGAAACGCGCTGGCGGACCCTGGCCGCCGATCCCGACACCTTGGGCACGGCCCTGCCCCACGTCTTCACCGGCGGGGACATGCACACCGGCCCGGCCCTGGTCATCACCGCACTGGGCGAAGGCCGCAAGGCGGCGCGATCCATCCACCAGTATCTCAACGGCGAGACGCCGCACGTGACCGAACGCACTCAGCGCGACCTACTGGCCTACACCATGTTCACCGATGTGCCCGACGTAGGCTATCGCGAGCGCTCCGAGATGCCGCTGCTGGCTCAATGCGACGAGCGAGCCTGCACTTTCGACGAAATCGAGGGCGCGCTGAGCGAAGAACAGGCCAAACACGAAACCTGCCGCTGCCTGCGTTGCGGCCTGACCTGCTACAACCGGGATATAGACAACGGCCAGGAATGCTTCAACGGTGACTGCGTAAAAAATCAGTAAAAAAAGGTTGCAAAGCGCCAGGCTTGGCGATATACAGTGTCTCCCTTGAGGCGATGACCCCAAGGAAAGACCAAAGTGGGCGATTAACTCAGCTGGTCAGAGTGCCATCTTCACACGGTGGAAGTCACAGGTTCAAATCCCGTATCGCCCACCACTTTGAGAAAACAACGGACGCTTGAAATAAGCGTCCGTTTTTTTTGGCGTGCGCCGCCATTCAGGCCTTGATCCATTCACAGATCTGATCCAGCTTTTCCGGCGGGTAGAGCTTGACCTCGCAGTCCATGAGCGATTCGCCGAGCTTGACGCCCCAGCGGGCCCAGGCCGGGCCGCCGACCGCGGTCAGCCTACGGAAATTCCGGCGGTGGGCCAGGCCGAACTTGGCGTCGTCCCACAGAGCCTTGAGCTCCCCCCTTGAAATCCGCATCCATGAACAGCAGCGTCGGCCTTGCCGCCCTTGCCCAGACCCCTTTCCAGGGCCGGAATCCAGACGTCCCTGTAATCCGCGCCCGTCAGCTTGCCCGTTGCGCGGACCGCGACCATTCCCGGCGTGGACTGTTCCATAACGGTGATCATGCGATTCTTCCTTGTTCGGATGCCACGGTTCAAGGATGACAGCCCCCATCCGCACCGTTCTGGGAACGGAACGCGAGCAACTGCATGCCGCCGATCCGCCGAATGCGGGTCAGACGAAGATCACCCGGATGGATACGTAACCGATCATGTCTCCGAGCCCTTCAAAAAACTCACCGGCATCCCGTCCGTTCACTTCGAGAATCTCCGGTTCCTTGTCGCGCAGGAAGTCGGCCAGCACCCCGGCGTCCACCAGGATGCCCCGGGCAAGCAGTCCCCGGCCGATTTCCACGGCCAGGGTGCTAAAGATCTTCATACCCAGCCGGGCCGGAGCAGCCTTGGCGCGGGAGTGATCCTTGATCTCGATCCCGCTGCGGAAACTCTTGTAGAAGTTGTCCCTGCCCATGACGATGCCCACCACCCCGGGCATGGCGCCGCCCAAGGCCATGCGGTCCCCGTCCTTGACGTAGGTCCGGTCCAGGTCGTCCACCGGGCTGTTGTTCAAAAAGATGGTCCGAACCGAGGAATCGATGAATTCGTCGTCGAAACCAAGCGCATCGTGCAGGAACCCGCGCACCGAAACCCCGGAAACGCTGTCCAGCGCGAATCCCTTCTGTAGAATATAATTCCAGCCCCATGCGGCCTCGGCAACCATAGCAATTTCCATACAGCCGTCCTTACTGATTAATACCATTTTCGCCTTCCCCGGGAATTGCACCGAAATGGAACATTATGCCGGAGTGAACATAATCTATTGTTTTTTTTGACATTAATTTTAAAAATACGCTAAGAGAAGACAGTTAGTCTGTTTATCGACAATGCGTCAAGCGGTGCGGTCAATTTCTAAAAACGCAGAGGGTGAATCAATGTCAAGAATTCTGAGAATCAACTGTCGAACGAAGGAATACACTTTCGAGGAGAGCGGTCCCTACGCCGGGCTCGGCGGTCGTGCGCTGACCTCCCGGGTCATCAACAAGGAAGTTCCGGCCACTTGCCATCCGCTGTCCGCCGAGAACAAGCTGGTCATCGCCACAGGCCTCATGGGCGGCTCCACCGCAGCCAACTCCGGCCGCGTATCCGTAGGCACCAAATCCCCGCTGACCGGCGGCATCAAAGAATCCAACTCCGGCGGCCTGTTCGCCCACAAGATGCCCAAGATGGGGCTCAAGGCCATTATCCTCGAAGACAAGCCCGAGGACGGCGCGCCCTTCGCCACCCTGTTCATTACCGAAAATAAGGTCGAATTTCGCGATGCCTCCGATATCGTCGGTATGGACAACTACCCCGCCCATGAGAAACTCCTGGCGGAATACGGCGACAAGCTGGTCGCGGGCATGATCGGCCCTGCGGGCGAAACCCTGCGCAAAACCGCCACCATCCAGTTCACCGATCCGTACAAGCGCCCCGCCCGTTCGGCCGGTCGAGGCGGTGTCGGCGCGGTCATGGGCTCCAAGAAGATCAAGGCCATCATCCTCGACCCGGCGATCAATGTGAAGGTCTCTCCCGTTGACGAGGGCACTTTCAAGGAAGCCCGGTCCACCTGGGCCTCCATCCTCAGGGGCCACCCGGTCACTTCGCAGGGCCTGCCCGCCTACGGCACCAACGTGCTGGTCAACATCGTCAACGAGGCGGGCGCCATGCCCACCAAGAATTTCCGCTACGGCCAGTGCGAGCACGCCGCCGAAATCTCCGGCGAAAAGATCGCCGACCTCATCAAGGCGCGTGGCGGCAAGACCACCGAGGGCTGCCACACCGGCTGCGTCATCCGGTGCTCCCAGCAGTACAACGACGCCGAGGGCAACTACGTGACCTCCGGTTTCGAATATGAAACCGTGTGGGCCCTGGGCGCCAACTCCCTGATCAAGGACATCGACGATATCGCTTTCATGGACCGCATCTGCGACGAAAAGGGTATGGACACCATCGAGATCGGCAACACCGTGGCCGTGGCCATGGACGGCGGAATCATTCCTTGGGGCGACGGCAAGGCGGCCATCGAGCTGCTCCAGAAGGTCGGCACCAGGGATCCTCTGGGCATGATCATCGGCAACGGCGTGGACTTCGCCGGCGGCGCCTTCGGCGTGGATCGGCTGCCCACCGTCAAGGGCCAGTCCATGCCCGCCTACGACCCGCGCGCGGTCAAGGGCGTCGGCGTGACCTACGCCACCACGGCCATGGGTGCGGACCACACCGCCGGTTACGGCGTCACCGCCAACATCCTGGGCGTGGGCGGCACCGTGGACGGCCACCAAAAGGAAGGCAACGTGGAGCTGTCCAAGAACCTCCAGGTAGCCACTGCGGCCATCGACTCCATGGGCTTCTGCCTGTTCGTGGCCTTCGCGGTCCTGGATTCCGAGAACGGTGTCCAGACCATGGCCGATCTGGTCCAGTCCTGGACCGGCACCGCCTTCTCCGTGGACGATCTGGTCGCCCTGGGCGCCGGCGCCATGAAGGACGAGCAGGAGTTCAACGAGCGGGCGGGCTTCTCCAAGATTGATGACCAGTTGCCCCGCTTCTTCGAAACCGATCCCCTGCCGCCCCACAACGTGGTCTGGGACTACTCCGCGGAAGAGCTTCAGGGCGCCAAGGTCTAAGGGCCGCATTGCACTGAATGATATGGGCCGGGGCATGTTCCCCGGCCCCTTTTTATGGTTGACCCCCTTTCCTCAACCGCCTAGGTTCATAACATGGGAATAGAACTCAAATGCTTCGCCACCTTGGCGGAATACTTACCGGAAAACAGTCAGGACTACCCCGTGGAACCAGGGGAGACCATCCGCTCCCTGGTGGCCAAGCTCGGCATCCCGGAGAAGGATGTGACCATCATGTTCATCAACGCCCTGCGCTCCGACCTGGACAGCGCGATCAAGGACGGCGATCGCGTCGGACTGTTCCCTCCGGTAGGCGGAGGCTAGCCCGTTGGACGCCTCCCTCGAAAACGCCATCCGAAGCCTCGCGCAGCCCCGCGCCCTGCCCTGGGGCGGCTCGGGACCGATTCTGGAGGTGACGGACGTGACCGAATTGGCAGGCAAGCACGGTCTGCCCGGCCACGAGGTCGAGGCCCTGGCCCTGGAGCTGGCCGTCACTCCCGCCCGTTACCTGCGCAACCGGGAGTCCATATCCAGCGAAGACCAGATCCGCCTGTTGCGGACGCGCATTGCCCAAGTAGGACTCGGCGGCTTGGGCGGCTCCTTGCTGGAACAATTCCTGCGCCTGGGCGTCGGCACTCTGCGCGCGGCCGACGGCGACGCTTTCGAAACGTCCAATCTGAACCGCCAGGCCCTGGCCACCCTGGACGGGCTCAACCGGCGCAAGACCCGCGCGGCCCGGATCCGCGCGGCGGAAATCAACCCCTCGACCTCGTTGGAAACGCACGCGGAATTCCTTACTCCGGAGACCCTGCCCTCCTTTCTCGACGGCTGCTCGCTGGCCGTGGACGCCCTGGGCGGCCTGACCATGCGTGCGCCCCTGCAACGGGCTGCAGCCTCGGCGGGCATTCCCCTCGTAACCGGCGCCCTGGCCGGCTGGACAGGCTTCGTCGCCGTGGTCCTGCCCGGACAAATCGGTCCGGCGGAGCTTATGGGCACGGACAACGGCGGCGAGGAACGGCTCGGCTGCCCGGCCCCGGCCGTGAACCTCATCGCCTCGCTGATGGCCTCGGAAGTCGTCAACATCCTGACCGACGCGCCGACCCTGGCCGGGCAAATGCTCGTGGCCGACCTGCGCTCGCATTCTTTCGAGACCGTTTCGCTCTAAATCGGTGCCAATTCCCATTTAATTATGTTTTAATTGACGCAATTCGGAAGATTCGTCTATTTTGGTCACTTGGTAGCATATTCTGCTAAATCCGCTTTCTTTGACCAGCGAACTCCGAGGTACCCCATGCAACAACCCCCTGAAACTATTCTAAGATTACGCGTCTGGCTCGAACAGGAAGACCAGACATACATCGGCATAGGCAGCACCCTGCTGCTCCAACAAGTGGAAAAACTGGGCTCCCTGCGCAAGGCGGCCGAGGCCCTGGGCATGTCCTACAGACGGGCTTGGGGCAAATTGAAGAATGCCGAAGAACGCATCGGCAGGCCTCTGGTGGAGAAAACCAAAGGCAAAGGGCAACGATTCAACCTCTCGCCCTACGGCAAAGAAGTCATGGAGCAATTCCTGCACTTCTATCTGGATGTAGAGGAGTACGCCACCAAACGAGCCTCGGAACTGCTTGAACTGGACGTCAAGAAATCCGGTGAATTCTACCGGGACGACATGGAATAGCGCCTCATCTTGTTTGAGGTCTGCGGATATAACTGTTCATCAAATGGAGGAAACAATGAAACGCTTGCTCATCGCCGTCCTGTCCTGCCTGGTCGTCGCGGCCATGGCCCTGCCCGTCATGGCGGGCCAGACCCTGATGATGGCCACCACCACCAGCACCGCCAACACCGGCCTGCTGGATGAACTGGTCGTGCCGAAATTCCTGAAGGACACCGGCATCGAAATCAAATACGTGGCCGTCGGCACCGGCAAAGCCCTCAAAATGGCCGAGAACTGCGACGTGGATGTGGTTTTGGTCCATGCCCCGGCCGCTGAGAAGGCCTATGTGGACAAGGGCGTGCTCATCGACCGCAAGGAGCTCATGTACAATGACTTCGTCATCATCGGCCCGGCCGACGATCCGGCGGGCGTGCAGGGCATGAACGTAGCCGAGGCGCTGAAGACCATCGCCCAGAAACAGGCCGTGTTCGCCAGCCGCGGCGACAACTCCGGCACCCACAAGAAGGAACTCTCCCTGTGGAAGGCCGCCGGAATGGCCGTGCCCGAAAAGGCCGCCTGGTACGTCCAGACCGGCCAGGGCATGCTCCCGACCATCAACATCGCCAACGAGAAAAATGGCTACACCATGACCGACCGCGGCACCTACATCAAGTACGCGGACACCAAGGGCGGCAACCCGCCGCTGGTGGTTCTGGTGGAGGGTGACAAGGTCCTGTTCAACCAGTACAGCGCCCTGGCCGTGAACACCGCCAAATGCAAGGACGCCCAGTACGAGTTGGCGACCAAGTTCATCAACTGGATGGCCTCCCCGGAAACCCAGGCGGCCATCGGCAACTTCAAGCTCTTGGGCAAGAAGCTGTTCATCCCCAACGCCAAATAGCTTTACACCGCTGATTCGGCGGGGGAGGGAAGCGGCAATTCCCTCCCCCGCCTTTACGAGACCATCATGGAATATCTGCTGCAAGGCTTCCTCCAGGGATTCAGGCTCCTCTTCTCGGGCGATCCCGAGGCCTATTCCGCCATCTGGGCCACCGTCTACGCCTCCACGCTGTCCATGATATGCAGCATGGCCATAGGCGTGCCCCTGGGCTTCCTGCTCGGCTACAAGACATTTCCCGGAAAGAAGGTCGTCCGTACCGTGGTGGACACCCTGCTTTCCTTCCCTACCGTGGTCATCGGGCTGGTGGTCTACGCCTTCCTGACCCGCAACGGTCCGCTGGGCGGCAGCGGCCTGCTCTTCACCATTCCGGGCATGGCCATCGGCCAGACGCTGCTCGGCCTGCCCATCATCGTGGCCATGACCGCCAATGCCGTCGAGTCCCTGGACAAGCGGCTGCCCATGACCCTGATTACCCTGGGCGCCACTCCCACCCAGATGATGTGGGCCACGGTCCTCGAAGCGCGCTACTCCATCATGCTCGCAGCCATGGCCGCTTACGGACGCATCGTCTCCGAGGTGGGCATCTCCATGATGGTCGGCGGCAACATCAAATGGCACACCCGAACCATCACCACGGCCATCGCGCTGGAAACAGGCAAGGGCGAATTCGCCGTGGGCATCGCGCTGGGCATGGTCCTCCTGACCGTGGCCCTGCTGGTCAACATCGGGGCCGCCGGACTCAAGAAGCGGGCCGTCCAATGAGCGCGCTCATCACCCTCGACAACATCCGGCAGCGCTATGCGGACCGGACCGTCCTCCAAATCGACCATCTGGAATTCGACGAGGGGACGATCACCGGTCTGGCGGGCCCCAATGGCTCAGGGAAATCCACCCTGTTGCGCCTGCTCGCCTTCCTGGACGCCCCAGCCCAGGGAACCATCAGTTTTCTCGGCCGCCCCGCGCAGGCCCGATCCTCTGTGAACCGGCAGGTCTCTCTGCTGGTCCAGGAGCCCTACTTGCTCAAGCGCACCGTCTTCGCCAACGTGGCATACGGCCTGCGCATCCGAAGCAAGAACGACATCCCGGCCAAAGTAAACAGGGCGCTCGAAATCGTCGGACTGGACCCCGCAGCCTTCGCCAAGCGACAGTGGTATGAACTGTCCGGCGGCGAGGTGCAACGCGTGGCCCTGGCGGCCCGGCTGGTCCTCAAGCCCAAACTCCTGCTCATGGACGAGCCCACAGCCAGCCTGGATGCCAAGAGCGCCGAGCTAATCCATACGGCCGCCCTGTCCGCCAGCCATGAATACGGCGCAAGCTTGGTCGTGGCCAGCCACGACATGCCCTGGCTCAAAGCGCTGGCCGATCACATTCACTATCTGGAAAACGGCCGCCTGGTGCGGACCGTATAACCGTTCGGAGGAATCCATGAAGGCAGTCTCCATCATCGGGCCCAAGAATTCCGGCAAGACCACCCTCGGGCTCAAGCTCGCCCGCCACTTCAAGGACCAGGGACTGACCGTCTCGGCGGTCAAGTTCAGCCACCACGGCCTTAATTTCAGCGACAGCGACACCACCGAATACGCCAAGATATGCAACACGGTGGGCGGCCTGGGTCCCAAGGAGGCCTTCATCCACTGGACGAAACACCGCTTTCTGCCGGATTTGTTGCCGCTTCTCACCAACGACGTGCTCCTGGTGGAGGGCGGCAAGAGCCTCGGCTTCCTGCCACGCGTGCTCTGTCTTCAGGGGGATTTGTCCGACGGCACGGACTGGCTTTCCCCGGAACTGGCCATCGCCAGCGTGGGCGAGACCGCCGTGGACGGCGTGCCGGTAATCAACGACCTGCCGGCTCTGGCCGACACCATCCTGGCCAAGGGGTTCTTCCTGCCCGGCATGGATTGCGAAACTTGCGGCCGCCCGGACTGTCGGACCCTGGCCGCGGAGATCGTGGCCGGAAAGGTCACCCCCAAGGCGTGCCTGGCCATGCACAACTCCATCCAGGTGGACATCGACGGCGCGGTGGTGGGCATGAAGCCGTTCGTGGAGGACATCATCTCGGCCGCCATCCGCGAGATGATCCGGACCCTCAAGGGGTATGCGCCGGGCAAAGCAACCATCAAGCTGGACGTCTAGGCCATGCGCATCGTCCTTTTCGAGCCGGAAATTCCGCCCAATACCGGCAACATCGCCAGGCTGTGCGCAGCCACCAAGACCCCGTTGCACCTCGTCGAGCCGCTGGGATTCTCCATCGACGACAAACACCTCAAACGCGCCGGGCTGGACTACTGGCCCTTCGTGGATGTAACCGTGCACCCGAACTTCGAGCAGTTTCTCGAAACCGTGGCCCCGCCGCGCCTGGTCATGGCCACCACCAAGGCGCGGACCTCACACCACCGTTTCCAATTCCGGGCCGACGACGCCATCGTCCTCGGTCCGGAGACACGCGGCCTGCCCATGGAACTCATGGAGGGACACCCCATGGTGCGCATCCCCATCTGGGGAGAAGTGCGCAGCCTGAACCTGTCCACGGCCACGGGCATCCTGCTCTTCGAGGCCCTGCGCCAAACGGACGGCATCGTGGATGCCTTCCCTGCTTGAATTTTCCCCGCTACGGCGCTAGAATCCACAAAGTCGGAAGATTCCCCCCAACCCTTTCACCCGAGATCATAAATTCCATGAAACTCCTCGTTACCGGCGGCTGTGGCTTCATCGGCACCAACTTCATCCGGCTCATGCTCGACGCCCACCCGGACTGGTCCATCGTCAACCTGGACAAACTGACCTATGCGGGCAACCGCCTGAATCTCCTGGACCTTGAGGAAAACGCGCCACGCTACGAGTTCGTGCACGGCGACATCTGCAACCGCGAACTGGTCATGGATCTCTTGAATGACAAGAGGCTCGACGCGGTGGTCAACTTCGCGGCGGAATCCCACGTGGACCGGTCCATCAACGACCCCTCGCCGTTTGTGACCACCAATGTGGGCGGGGCTCAAAACCTTATGGAATGCGCCCGCCAACGCGGCATCGAACGGTTCGTCCACGTGTCCACGGACGAGGTCTACGGCACCCTCGGCCCTTCGGGCAAATTCACCGAGACCACGCCGCTCTCCCCCAACAGCCCGTACTCGGCCAGCAAGGCGGGCGCGGACCTCATGGCCCGAGCCTACTTCGAGACCTATCATTTCCCGATCCTGATCACGCGCTGCTCCAACAACTACGGGCCGTACCAATTCCCGGAAAAGCTCATCCCGCTCATGTTCCTGAGCGCCAAGGCGGACAAAAGTCTGCCCGTGTATGGCGACGGACTCAACGTGCGTGACTGGATTTATGTGGACGACCATTGCCGAGGCGTGGAGCTGACCCTGACCAAGGGACGCGAGGGCCAGGCCTACAACTTCGGCGGCAATGCCGAAGAAACCAACATTTCGGTGGTCAAGACCATGTTGTCCATATTGGGCAAGCCCGAATCACTGATTACCTTCGTCACCGACCGGCCCGGCCACGACAAGCGTTACGCCATGGACTTTTCCCTGGCGGCCAGGGAGCTCGGTTTCGCCCCGACCCTGCCCTTCAGCGAAGGACTGGCCCGGACCGTCGCCTGGTACGAGGCCAACGGCCCCTGGCTTGAGCAGGTGCAAAGCGGCGAGTACCGGACGTTCATGGACACCTGGTACGAGGAGCGGGGCTGATGCGCCTGGAAGGCTCTCGAATCGCCATCCTGGGCGGCAAGACCGGGCTGCTCGGGCAAGCCCTGGCAACGGCATTCGGCCGCGCCGGCGCCCTGCCCTTCCCCCTGTCCAGCCGCGACTGCGATGTCCTCAATCCGCTCTGTGTCGAGCAATGGCTGGACAAAAACGACCCGGATCTGTTGGTCAACGCCACGGGGTATACCCAGGTGGATCAGGCCGAAGACGAACCGGAAATGGCCTTCGCCCTCAACGGCTCGGCCCCGCCGCTCCTGGCCACCCTGGCCGCGCGTCGGTCCATCCCCTTCGTCCATTACAGCACGGACTTCGTCTTCAACGGAGGAAAGCGCACGCCCTACACCGAGTATGACGAGCCCGGCGCCTCCTCAGTCTACGGCATCAGCAAGGCGGACGGCGAACGCGGCCTGCTCAAGCTCGGCTACGACCGCACCCTGATCATTCGCATCTCCTGGCTCTTCGGTCCTGGAAAATCAAATTTCGTAAAAAAAATTATTGGATTATCGGAAACACACAGCAAGCTGACGGTGGTCAACGACCAGATCGGCTCTCCCTCCTACACCCCGGACATCGCGGCAAATACCCTCAAGCTGCTGGAATTGGACGCCACCGGCATCTTTCACCTGGCCAACACGGGCGAAACATCCTGGCACGGCTTGGCCAACATGGCCGTAAGTCTGGCGGGCAAATCCTGCACGGTCTCACCGGTACCCAGCTCAGGCTATCCCACGAAGGCCGGCCGACCGCCCTACTCGGTGCTGGACCTGGCCAAGTTCATCCGCACCACGGGGACGACGCCGCGCCGATGGGAAGACGCCCTCAAACAGTACGTCCTGGACGACCTCGGCTTCGGGGCCTGAATCCCATCCGCTACAGCATCAGCTCGCGGCCCCGGGCATTGGATTCGGCCAGGCGCTCGGACAGGAGATTGACCAGGAAACGGTTGATGGCCGTGACCAACCTCGGCGCGCGCGCCTCGATGGCGTCGAGCTTGCGCAGGGTCATGCGGTAAAGCACGCATTTTTCCGCAGCACGAACGGTCGCCGATCTCGAGGACAGGGTGTAGATGCCCATCTCTCCAAAAACCGCACCGGGACCGACTTTCTTGAGCCGGATGATCCGGCCGTCGGGCAGTTCCAGCTCCACGTCCAGCCTGCCGGACTCCACGAAGAACATGGAATCCGAGGTGTCGCCCTGGCGAAAGACCGCTTCACCCGCCTGAACCGTCTCACGCTTGAGGACCTTCATCAGCGCCGGGATGTACTTGGGCTCCGGGAAGATCGGCATCAACAGCTCGGGCAGGGTCTTCCGCCTCATCTCCAACATGCCTTCACCATCGAGGACGCGGTTCTCGCACCACTCCAAGGCGTAGTCCAGATTGAAAAAGGTCCGGAACTGCCCCGCCTCGTCGCCCGCATACCCCAGAGCGACCAGATGCGACTCCAATTCCAGCGGAGCGCTGGTGACGACCACCTGGATGCCGCGTTCCGTGGCCAGCTTGTGCAGCTTGGCGAACCCGAAGCTTGAGGCCGAGGCGAAACCCTCGGCCAGCCGGAAGTCGAGAACCAGATATTCCAGGGAAAGCTGATCGCGATCGTCCAACCGCTTGCGGACGGCCTTGATGAGCCGCTCCATGGCTCCCAGGAAGACGAACCCCTGAATACGCATGATGTGGATATGGTCGCCGAACTCCTTGAGGACGCGTCGCTGGGCCGATGCCCGGTCCACATTGCTGGTATGCTGCGAACCGGAGAGTTCGTGGCGCACGACCCCGCCCCGGCCCGCCCGACTGAGCGTGACCATCAGGGCCAGGGCCACGCCGAAACCGATGCCCTCAAGCAATCCGAGAAAAATGGTCGCCGCGAAGGTCAACCGGAGAAACCACAGCTCGGATCGGCTGGTGAAGGAAGACTTGGTGCGCAGCATCCAGTCGCGGATGAGATCCAACCCGGCATAGACCAGCAACCCCTCGGGCACGAACCGGGGGATCATGGGCAGGATGTAGTCGCCATAGAGCAGCCCCACCGCGCAGACCAGCCCGGCCACGATCCCGGCCAGAGGGCCCCGCCCACCCGCACTGTAGCTGCCGGCACTCCGCCCGTAGGACAACGAAACCGGCATGCCGCAACACATGCCCGAAACAATGTTGGTCACGCCCAACGCGCTGTATTCCCGGTTCAAATCGCTCTCGCGGCCTCGAAGGAGTTCCAGCCGCGTAATCCGGAACATGACCGTGAGCACGGCCAGGACGACCATGGCTCCGATATACAGCCCATGGGACTTGATCACCGCCCACTGGATGCCACTGAAGAGCATGGGGGACTTGAGCATCTCGACCAGATGAACCAGCAGGGACCCTTCGGGGAAAGCCACGGGCACGGCCAGATCATGCAGAGCCGGGGTCGGGCCCCAGATGGAGGCAGCATTGCCCGCCCCCACGGCCACCAGGATCAAAGCCAGCAGGAACAGGGAGTTCTTGCTCCGAAACATGGCGAAAAACAGGATCAGGCCGAAGACCACGCTCGGCCCCATGGTGTAGAGGTCCTGCCGGAGATCAAAATTATTCCCCAGGGACAGAGCCAGACTGTAGGCGTTGCTCCAGTCGAGGTTCAGTCCGCCCATCCAGGCGAAGGCCCCGATGAGCACGAACACGCCCACGCCGCCGATGGCCCCGCCGATAATTTGCAGAGGAAGATAGCGGATGTACTCGCCGAGCTTGAATCGGCCGATCGCCAGCAGGCTTAGCCCGGTGAGCAAGGCGGCCACGGCGATACCGGCCAGCAGGGTCGGCAGGATGAGCTCCGGGGCGAAGGTCTCGGCCATCTCCCGGTACATGCTGCCCAGGAACAGAAAGAGCACGGCGGTCAGGACCGTCTCGGGCCCAACCAGAGCAAAGGGAATGCGCGACAGGAAGGAAAAGAAGATGGATCCGACGATGACCCCGGTCAGGGCGGTACCCAACAAGAACGGCAGGTATTGGTGCATGCCCCCCTGAGATGCGGCCAGCAGGGACAGGGCGTATACGAAAAAGAGCGACAGCACGCCGGAGACGACGCCCGCATACAGGTTGAGGGTCTTGCCGCCGCGCAACAGCCTCCAGCGGTCCGGGTCCCGGATTTCCTCAATGCGGGGCCCGTCGACCTCGCCCGGGTAGTCGGCCTCCCAAACCTGCGGTTCACCGGCCTCGGCGAGGTCGCTGACGTCGATCTCGCTCTCGTCCACTTCGGGCAACTCCTCCAAGGTCTCCAGCGGCGCACCGCACTTGGAGCACGCACTGCCGTGTCCAGGTTCCTGCACATGACCGCAGGCCGCGCAAAGGATATCCTCGGGTCCCTCAAAGTCCACGGTCAGGTGCTCGCTGTCCAGATCCATGGCCGCAAGGGGTTCCCCCTCGCCGCCCGAGGGAAGCGGTTCATCCGGGAGAACGCTTCCGGCCGTTCCCTTCATGTCGTCGTAAGATATTTCCGGGGTGTTCGGAGGCCTCTTCCCGGCCGCGATGGTCACGCCCCGTCCGCAATCGGGACATCTTGCCCGCCTTCCGGTCAAGGAGTCAGGGACTTCGCGCTCATAGCCGCAGGAATCACACTGAAAAATAGCCACTGGGGTACCACCGGAGTCAAGAGGTATGCACTAAGCCGGTCGAAACAAAACCGGTTCCCATATTGTTTCACGCAGTTAACTACATACGTCAAGCCCAACGACCGTGCAAGCCGACGAGCCAACGCTTATTGCATATTTTTCCCCAGAAAATTCATCAGTGACCTAAAGTTTACCCTCTGGGTGTCGATACAATAAGTGCGAGTGAGGCAAATTGTGTACACGGACCGTACCACCTCCCCGCGCACGAACCGTGAAATCCCATGGAAGGGCCATCATGCGCAAGCATACCGTTTCCATACTCGTTTCCGATCAGGAAACCCACCCGGGCCTGCCGCGTCTGTTGCAGTCCATCTCCCGACAGTCCGACGGATTGGACCGGATGGAGATAGTGGTGATAGGAAACGGCGGCCATGCCCCCGACTCGGAAGGTCTTTGGCGGGCCATCACAGGTCTCGAGGCCATACGCCTGGAAATCTGCGATCCCGACGTGTCCCCGGGCATGGCGCGCAACCTGGCCGCCGCCAAGACCATCGGCGATCGGCTGGTGTTCCTGCGCCCCGACCACCGGCTGGACCCCAAGTATCTGACCACCGCCGACGCGGTCTTCGCCGACCACTCCGAGACCGATGTCCTGTATGCCGACTACATCCGCCTCGCCCCAAACCGAAACCAAACTCCCGGCCCGATCATGATCCAACTGCCCTCCTTCCGGGACGGCCTGCTCCAGACGCGTGGATTCCTCGGCCCCGGGGTGCTCTTCACCCGCGAAATTTTCGAACGGACCGCGGGATTCCGCGACAACACCGTCTACCGAGACTGGGACCTGTGGGTCCAGGCTGCACAGGCGGGCGCGAATTTCTACCACGCCGGCTATCCGCTGACCTCCTGCGAGCACCGCAAGGTATCCTTCCGCGAACGGGCCGAGGACGGCCGCTGCAAGGCGCTCCTGGTCATCAACAACCAACACTACTTCCACGAGCACAGCGTGCGCTGGGCCCTTGCCTATTTGCGCGGCGATCCCTGGGCCGAGGCATTTGGATTCATGACCATCCCGGGCCCCATGGATGTCACCCGCATGCTCCACGACCACGCCATGAAGGCCATGGGAACCGACACGTTGGCCGAGCAAGCCATCCGGCAATTCGACAAGGCCGTCATCAATTCCTCGAAGATTCTCTGACCAACCGTTCATTTCCCTGAGCAAAGCCACCCCCGGCAAGGCTGCTCCAAAGAGGCAAGCTCCGTGACGGGGGGCGATCCAGCTGGAATCAGTCGTCAAAAGCCGCTTCGCACCGATCTGGCGATTATGCTTCCGGCGGGCAAGAATTCGCCCCTTGCATCTTTTCTTCGCACCTTCGAGGCGGATTTTTCCGCCACGCGGTTTTCGCCCACGGAAATGAAGCTGCCCATATGAGTCCTGTAAAAAAAAGGACCGCCCCAACGGACGGTCCTTGCGAATAGCCTTGTTGCCCGCCCTACAGCGGGATGCCGGTTTCCCGAAGGTCCTTTTGAAGGAGTTCTCGGATGCGCCCTGCTACCGGGCCGGGTTTGACATTGTGAATGGGCTTGCCGTTGAAGCGGACCACGGGAATGGCGTCGCCCGTGGTGCCGACGATAATTACTTCGCGGGCCAGGAGAATCTCTTCTTCGCTGATACTGCGAAAGACAATAGGCACCTCGTTCTTGATCAGGTCCACAGCGCGCATGAGCGTGGTTCCGGCCAGGGCGTTGGTGAATTCCGGGATAATCAGCCTGCCGCCATCGTCCACGATGCAAACGTTTTCCGTGGCCCCCTCGGCCAGGAATCCATTGCTGTCGAAGCAAAACGGGAAATCGTACCCCTTTTCCTCGGCCTCATGCTTCATGAGCACATTGGGCAGATAGTCGATGGACTTGATGGTCGCCAAATACGACTGCTTGGCCGGAATAGAGGTCTTGAAGGCGGTGACGCCTCGCTCGTAGACCGATTCCGGTTTGGGGTGCAGGTCGTAGGCCACCACATACAGGCTCGCCTCGGGGCATTCGGACGGATAGATGCCGAAACCGCCGGGGCCGCGCCCGATGAGCACGCGGACCAAGCCGTCGGCGCGGCCGCCCGCCCGGGCCACGTCCAGGATGAGGCCCCGGATATCGTCCCAGGAACACGGCGGCGTCATGTAAATGGCCTGGCAGGAACGCTGCATGCGGGCCATGTGCGGCTCAAGCTGGTAGAGTTTTCCGCCCACGAACTTCATGGTCTCGAAGATGCCGTCGCCGCGATGGACCAAATGGTCGTCCCAGGGCATGAGCATGAGCTTGGAGTCCGTGCAGATCATACCCACACGGTGCTCGTAGAAGGCCTGGATCTCGTGCGCGCCGGGGCGCTCAACGGCCAGCATGGCCTCCAAATAGGCTTTTGAATCCGCTACCTTTGCCACAGGAATCTCCTTAGGGTACACGCACCAGGTCGCGCTCGATCAGGGTCTCGGCGATCTGGATGGTGTTCAGGGCCGCGCCCTTGCGGATGTTGTCGGAAACGATCCACATGTTGATGCCATTCTCGATGGTCTCGTCCTCTCGGATGCGGCCGACGAAGGTGTCGTCCTCGCCCGAGGCATTGATGGCCATGGGGTAGATGAGCTTCTCCGGGTAGTCCTCGACGGTCACGCCCGGGGCCTTGGCAAGCAGGGCGCGGACATCGTCGGCGGTCAGCTTGAGTTCGGTCTCGATGTTCACGGACTCGGAGTGGCCGTAGAAGACCGGCACGCGCACGCAGGTGGCGGTAACCTTGATGTTCGGGTCGCCCATGATCTTGACGGTCTCGTTGACCATCTTCATCTCTTCCTTGGTGTAGCCGTTGTCCAAGAAAACGTCGATGTGCGGCAGGCAATTGAAGGCGATCTGGTGCGGATACACGTCGGCCACCACGGGCTGGCCGGACATGAGGCGGCGGACCTGATTCTCCAGTTCCTCGATGGCCTTGTGGCCGGTGCCGGACACGGCTTGGTAGGTGGATACGACCACGCGCTTGATCCGGGCTTCGTCATGGATGGGCTTGAGCGCGACCATCATCTGGATGGTGGAACAGTTAGGGTTGGCTATTATGCCCTTGTGCCAGTCCAGATCCTCGGGATTCACCTCGGGCACCACCAGGGGGCACTCGGGGTCCATGCGCCAGGCCGCGGAGTTGTCCACCACCACGCAGCCGGCCTGGGCCGCGATGGGAGCGAATTCCTTGCTGATGGCACCTCCGGCCGAAAACAAGGCGATGTCCACGCCCTCGAAGGAATCCTTGGTCAGTTCCTGCACGGACAGTTCCTCGCCCTTGCACTCGACCTTCTTGCCCACACTGCGGGCGGAAGCCAGGGGAATGACCTTGCTGTAGGGGAAATCCCTCTGTTCCAGGACGCTCAACATCTCCTGGCCCACCGCGCCCGTGGCGCCGCACACCGCGACAACGAAATTCTTGCTCATTTTCCTTACCCTCAAAACTATATATTGAGATTTTTTCCGATTTCCAGAACGGCCTCGGCGCGGTTGAGCGTGTACAGATGCACGCCCGGAGCGCCCCCGGCAATGAGTTCACGGGCCTGTTTAGTCGCGTAGTCGATGCCGAGTTTGTACACGGCATCGTCACCGCCCTCCTCATGCGCCTTTTCCAAGGCGCTCAGGAACTTGCCCGGAATGGCCGCGCCACACAGGCCCAGGATGAACTTGGCGGACTTCAGGCTCATGATCGGCAGGATGCCGGGGATGACCGGCACGTCGGCACCCATGAGCTTGAGCCGCTCCACATAGTCGAAATACATACGGTTGTCGAAAAACAACTGCGTAACCAAAAATTCCGCACCCTTGCGCACTTTGAGGTGGACCATGTCCAGGTCGGACCGGATGGACGGCGATTCACAGTGCGGCTCGGGATAGGCCGCGCCGCCCACGCACAGGGAGGGATAGCCCGCGCGGATGAACTCGACGAGGTCCGAGGCGTGCTTGAACTCCTGGGCATTGAAATCGAAATCCACCACGCCCCGGGGCGGATCGCCGCGAAGGGCCAGGACGTTTTCGATGCCGGCCTCGATGAGGCTCTCCAAAAAGACGTCCAGCTTCTCGGCCGACGCCCCCACGCTGGTCAGGTGGGTGACCGGCTCGATGCCGTGTTCCCGTTTCATGCGGGTGGCGATCTCCAGGGTATTGTCCTGTGTGCCGCCGCCCGCGCCGTAGGTCACGGACGCGAACAGGGGATCAAGGACCTTGAGCTTGTCGACCACCTCGAAAAAGGCGGGCCAGGCCTCCCGCTCCTTGGGCGGAAAAAACTCCATGGAGATGAACGGGGACTTCCCGTCGATCAGATCACAAACGCGCAAAGCATACTCCTTCAACGGACACTTCAAGAACAGCCCACATCGGGCAAGTGAAAATACATACTCCTTCTCGGCCCAACCTTCAATGCCGAAATGGCGTCAATCCACGCCCGGCGGGCATCGCCGCGCGCCATGTAGGGCATCGACGATGACGATGTCGGCGGGCAGGAAATCCAGGACGGGCGGCCGACCGGGATCGACCCAGGCCATGCTCTGATTTTCCATGCTCTGCAACTCGCCTGAATACTTCGTGATATGGAAAAAATACAGGTGTACGGAGAACTCGTCGTACTCATGGCGCAGGTCGCGCCAATAGGCGAACTCATCCGGCGTGACGGCCAACTCCTCGCGAAACTCACGAACCAGGGCCTGCTCGCGCGTCTCCCCCGGCTCCACTTTGCCGCCCGGAAATTCCCACCAACCAGCCATGGGACCGCCATCAGGCCGCCGCACGGCCAGATAGTGTCCGTCGCGCCAGATGATGCCCGCCACCACATCAAGCACGGGCTTGCTCACGACTCGTCACCCGCCCCGGTGATGGCCTCCATGCGGCCTTCGAGTTCGGCCATGTGCTCCATGAGCGTTTCGGCCCATTCGGTGGCGTCCTTGTAGGCCGCGTTGAGCTTGAGGGCCTCTTCGGGCTTTTCGTAGGTTGCGGGATCGTTCATTTTCTTCTCCAGGCTCGCCTGCTCGTCCAGCACCTTCTCCAGATCTTCCTCAAGCTTGTCGTACTTTTTCTTGAGAGGTTTGAGCTCCCGGTAGAGCCGATTGCGTTCTTCGGCCTGACGGCGCTTATCCTCCTTGGTCAGCTTGCGCTTCTCCGGCCCCTCGTCGGCATCGCAAGCGGCCTGGCCGTTGCGGCACGCCTCTTCCTGTTTCTGCAGGGCATGAAACGCCTCGAATCCGCCCACATGCTGGGTCAGTCCATTTTCGTCCAGAGCCCAGACCTCCTCCGCCACCTCGTTCAGCAGGTAACGGTCGTGGGCCACGAAAAGCAGCGTCCCCTCGTAGTCCTGCAAGGCCCGGATAAGCCCTTCGCGGGTCTCTATGTCCAGGTGGTTGGTGGGCTCGTCCAGGATGAGCAGATTGGCTTTGGCCAGGAACAGGGTGGCCAGGAGCAGGCGGGACTTCTCTCCGCCGGACAACCCCTTGACCTTGCGATCGAAATACGGTTCGCCGAGCAGGAACAGGCCGAGCACGCTCATGACCTGCTCTTCGGTCAGGCCGGGACTGGACAGCCGCCGGATCTCGCCCAGGACCGAGCTGTCCAGATTCAGGATTTCATGCTGATGCTGGCTGAAGTAGCCCATCTCCGTGCCGGGACCGATCTTGACGTGTCCGGCCGAGGGCGTCAGGGATCCGGCGATAAGCTTGAGCAGGGTCGATTTGCCCGCACCGTTAGGCGCGACCACGGCCACCTTCTTGCCCCGGAAGAGCTGGAAATTCAGAGCAGGCCAGACCGACTCGCCGCCCTGGTAGTGGAATTCAAGATCCACCACGGAGATAGCGACCTTGTCGCCGCGCTTGGGCTCGGGCAATCGGAAGTTCAGGCTCCGCCCCCGATGATGGGTGGCCTGAACCTCCTTGATCTGGCTCAGTTCGCGCTCCAGCTTCTCCACTTTCTTGAGCTTGCTTTGCGCCTGGGCGGCCTTGCGCGCCTTCACGCGAAACTTGTTGATGTACTTATATTCGTTCTCGATCCTGGCGGAGAGCTTGTCCGCTTCCTTGCGCCGCTGCTCCCGATTCTCCTCGTCCCAAACCAGAAACTCGTCGAAGGAGCCCTTGCGCAGAATCGGCTTGGCCCCGCCCAGGAAGAGCACGTGGGTGCCCACGCGATTCAAGAAGATACGATCGTGGACCACAAAAGCGAGCGCGCCCCGAAAGTTGAGCAGATAGTCCTCCAGCCACTCCACGGCCTCCAAGTCGAGGTGGTTGGTGGGTTCGTCGAGCAGGAGCACGTCGGCGCCCTGCAAGAGCACACGCCCGAGCTTGGCCCGTTCGCGCCAACCGCCGGACAATTCCCCGATGCGCTTGTGCAGGTCATCCTCGGCAAACCCCAGGCCGGTCAGAATGGCCCGCGCCTTGTGGTCGGGGTTGTAGCCGTAACGCTCTTCGAACTCCGCCTGCCGATGGGCCAGGCGCTCGATGCGCGCATTGTCGCCATCGGCCACGGCCCGTTCCCAATCCTCCCAGAACTCGTTCCAGGAAGGCAGGGCGGACAGGACCCAGGCCAGAAGCTGCCGCTCAAGGATTTCTCCGGTCATTTCCTGGGCCACGTACCCCACGCGGGCTCCCTTGGTCAGGGTGACTTGGCCGCCGTCGGGCTCGACTTCCCCGGCCAGGACTTTGAGCAGAGTGGATTTGCCGCAGCCGTTGGGGCCGGTCAGGGCCAGGCGCATGCCGGGCGCGACCTCAAAGGCCACGTCGGAAAAGATCGGCTCGCCGCCGTAAGATTTCTCAAGGCTCTGTACTGTGATGCGGGACATAAATAATGGACCTTTTTCGTTTGGGCATGAGATATAATGGGGAACGAGGATTGGCAACTGTTTTGACCGCGCGCGATCCGACGGGTACATTGGCCCTATGCGGACATGGCACGTTTATCTCCTTCGTTGCGCGGACAACAGTCTCTATTGCGGCATCACCAACGACCTGAACCGACGGCTGGCGGCCCACAACGCCGGGACCGCCTCCAAATACACTCGAGCACGGCTTCCGGTGTCCCTGGCGGCCAGCACGGAGGTGGACGGGAAAAGCTCGGCATTGAAACTGGAACTGGCCATCAAGAAGCTCCCGGCCGGACAGAAGATCCGACGACTGCTGGAATACGCCGGCAAGAGATGTGCTACGGACGGATGACATCCTGAAAACAGACGCATTTTCTTGCCAGGCACGGGGTTTACACGTACCTTGGCTGTGACCCGAATCTTCCCAGAAACCGACAACCCGATACGCAACCGCATGCTGGAAGTCAGTACCCTATACCTTCTCCTGACCATGTTCGGGTTCGTCCTCCTGGGGATCGTCGTGGTTCACCATCACAACTGCTCGGACATGATCCGCCGAAAACGAAACGAAGTCCGGCGGCTGACCGTCCACCTCGAAGCCAAAAATTCCGTCCTGGATGAACAGATCGCCGACCTCAAGACCCAGGTCGAGGAACTCGACGAAAAACTCTCCATCCTGGAACAACGGCAACAGCCATGATGACCTTCAGCACGATTTTTGGCCTGGCTCTGGCCGTATTCTTCGTGATCTTCCGCATGATATCCAAACACCGCTACGCGACCATGAACGAATTGTTCAACCGACAGCATGAACTGGAGCTCCGGCACCAGTCCCTGCGCGACCGAAAACGGACGCTGGAACGGGAGTTGGCCGACAAGGGACAGGCCCTGACCGCCCTCAAAAGCAATCGATTCGAAATCCGAAGCATTTCCGTGGCCGATCTGGAAGCCGACGACACGGATGAAAACGAAAAGATCGGCCGCTATCTCCTCAACCAGGGCAAGATCACCCAGGAACAGCACAAACGGGCGCTCAAAAAGATGGAAATTCTCAAAATGGACTACATCGGCGTATGCATGGCGCTCGGCTTCATCGACCTGGAAACCGGCAGACAGGCTGAGAAGGCGGGAAAACTCAGCTCTCCCCCGCTCTAGTCCGGCCGCACACCGGGGCCCGCGCAAGGGAAAACACGATGTCCGCCATCAGGCGGCTTGCAATGGTTGCTTTCGTTAGAGGAAGGATCTTCAAAAAAGGGCCGCGTCGCAACGACGCGGCCCTTTGTCGTTTTCTTTCGAACCAAACTACATGTTCGCCAGCACGGCTTCGGCCATGGCGGTGCAGCCCACGGATTTGGCTCCCTCCTGCCTGATGTCGCCGGTGCGGTAACCCTGCTCCAAGGTCTTTTCCACGGCCTGTTCCACGCAGTCCGCTTCCTCGGTCATGTCGAAGGCGTGGCGCAGCATCATGGACACGGACAGAATGGTGGCCAGGGGGTTGGCCAGATCCTTGCCCGCGATGTCTGGGGCCGAGCCGTGGATGGGCTCGAACAGACCGGGATTGCCCGCGCCGAGGCTGGCCGACGGCAGCATGCCGATGGAACCGGTGATGGCCGCGGCCTCGTCGGACAGGATGTCGCCGAACAGGTTGCCGGTGACCAGGACGTCGAACTGGGAGGGGTCGCGCACCAACTGCATGGCCGCGTTGTCCACGTACAGATGGGACAGCTCGATGTCTGGATAGTTCTTGTGCTCGTCGATGACGATCTCGCGCCACACGCGGGAAACGTCGAGGACGTTGGCCTTGTCCACGGAGCAGACCCGTTTGGAACGCTTGCGGGCGGCCTCAAAGGCCACCTTGGCGATGCGCCGGATCTCGTGCTCGAAATAGACCATGGTATTGTAGCCGAACCGTTCGCCGTCCTTTTCGCCGTCAAAACGCGGCTCTCCGAAATAGATGCCGCCGGTCAGTTCGCGCACGACCATAACGTCCAGCCCCCTGGCCACGATGTCCGGGCGCAGGTAGCAGGCATCGGCCAACTGCTTGAACAGCTTGGCCGGACGCACGTTGGCAAACAACCCAAGCTCCTTGCGGATGCCGAGCAGTCCCTTTTCCGGGCGGATCGAAGGATCGATGGTATCCCACTGGGGACCGCCCACCGCGCCCAGCAGCACGGCGTCGGAATCCTTGCACTTGGCCACGGTGTCCGCAGGCAGCGGCACACCCTCGGCATCAATGGCGCAGCCGCCGATCAACGCTTCGCTCGTCTCGAAGGTACGGCCAAACTTGTCGCCCACTTTGTCCAGAACCCGCAGGGCCTGGGCCACGATCTCCGGGCCGATGCCGTCGCCGGGCATTACACAAATCTTCATTGCTGTCTCCTGTTGGTGAGGGATGCCTCCGGCGGCGCCTCGCCAGCGGGGCGTCTCCGACGGCTCAAGAACATTTTAAAAAAGGTTCTTGAGAATCTCCAAAACTTTTTGTCGCGCCTTCAGCAGGGCCGGGACGGACAGAATTGCCTCAATCAGAACGATGCGGTCGCAAAGTTCCTATTGCCGCCCCCTCTTTCTCCCATTCCCCAAACAACGATAAAAAGTTGGGGAAAGGATGGGAATGAGGAGAGCGAGGAAAGGGAACCCATTGAAAATGGGTTGTCCCTTCCCCGGCCACCAGCGGCCTGCCTAGGCCAATTTTCTCTTTCCGTATTCGACCAGTCCTCCGGCGTTCAGAATTTCCTGCATGAACGGAGGGACCGGGGCGGCCTGGACGGTCACGCCGGTGGTCAGATTCTTGATCACGCCAGTGGAGGTGTCCACTTCGATCTGATTGGTATCGCTAAACTTGTCGATGTCGTCGCCGATTTCGAGCAGAACCAGGCCCATGTTGAAGCCGTTGCGGTAGAAAATGCGCGCAAAGCTGTGGGCCAGGACCACGGGAATACCCGCGCCCAGGATGGAGATCGGCGCATGCTCGCGAGACGAACCGCAGCCGAAGTTCACGCCGCCGACCATAATGTCGTTCTGCTTAACGCGCTTGACCCACCCGGCCTCCAGGCCTTCCATGCACTTGGCACCCAGCTCCTTGGCGTCGGTGGTCACCAGGAAACGAGCCGGAATGATGGCGTCCGTATCGATATTGTCGCCCACTTTATGGACGGTTCCGGTTACTTTCATTATTGCACCCTTCTACAGTTTGGCGGGGTTGATGATCTCACCGGCCACGGCGGAAGCGGCGGCCACGGCGGGGTTGGACAGGAAGACCTCGGACTCCAGGGAACCCATGCGGCCCTTGAAGTTGCGGTTGGTGGTGGCGATGACGCGCTCGCCACCCGCCAAAATGCCCATATGGCCGCCCAGACAGGGGCCGCAGGTGGGCGGGCCCACAATACAGCCCGCGTCCATGAATATTTCCATCAGCCCTTCCCGCATGCATGCCTTCCAAATGGACGGGGTGGCGGGCAGGATGATGCAGCGCACCTTGGGGTCAACCTTGCGCCCCTTGAGCACGGACGCGGCCAGGCGCATGTCCTCGATACGGCCGTTGGTGCAGGAACCGATGACGGCCTGATGAATCTTGAGCCCGGCGGTCTCGTCCACGGGCTTGACGTTTTCAGGCAGGTGCGGACAGGCCACCTGAGGGGCCATGCCGGTGACGTCGATGTCGAGCACGCGCTCATACTCGGCATCCGCATCGGCGGCCATGAGCGCCCCGCCCTTGAACCCGGCGTTCTTCGAGTAGTCCAGAGCCTTTTGGTCCACCGGGAACAGACCGACTTTGCCGCCCGCCTCGATGGCCATGTTGGCAATGGTCATGCGCCCTTCCATGGACATGGCGTCCACGACCGCGCCGCCGTATTCCAACGCCTTGTAGAGCGCACCGGACACGCCAAGAATGCCAATCTGGTTAAGGACAAAATCCTTGGGACCGACGTACTCGCCCGGGGTGCCGGTCAGATTCACGCGGATGGTCGGGGGGACCTTGAACCAGGTCTCGCCCAGCGCCATGGCCGCGCCGACGTCGGTGGAGCCCATGCCCGTGGCGAACGCGCCCAGGCCGCCGTAGGTACAGGTGTGGGAATCCGCACCCACCACCACGTCGCCGGGACCGACGATGCCCTTCTCGGGCAGCAGGGCGTGTTCCACGCCGACCTCGCCGCATTCGTAGTAATGGGTCACGCCCATTTCTTCGGCGAACTCGCGGACAACCTTGACCTGCTCGGCGGAATCAATGTCCTTGTTCGGGGTAAAATGATCGCAAACCAAGGCGATCTTGTCCTTGTCGAACACTTTTTTGGCACCCATGGCCTTGAAGGCCTTGGCGGCCAGCGGCGCGGTAACGTCGTTGGCGAGGACCATGTCCACCTTGCACTGGACAATCTGCCCAGGGCCGGAGATATCCTGGTCCGTATGATTCTGCAGAATTTTTTCAGCTAAGGTCTGACCCATCTGTCTATTTCTCCTCTTTCGCTTTTTCCAAGCGGTTCAATGCGTTGACCATGGCCAAAGCACTGGCTTTGACCACATCGGCATCGTTGGCGCGGCCCACGGCCTTGACGCCGTCATACTCGATGCGCACGGCGACGCCAGCCAGGGCGTCGGACCCTTCGGTCACGGCGTTGACCGAATAAACTTCGAGTTTCGGGGATACGCCCACCAATGAGTAGATGGACTGAAACACGGCGTCAATGGAACCTTCGCCGAACTTGCTGGTTTTGCGCACTTCGGCCTCGCCTTCGGCCCCAAATTCCATGACCGTGGCCGCGTGTGGCGGCACGTCGCCCGTACCGGAAAACACGGACATGTCCACCAACCGAAAACGGTCCTTACGTCGATACACGGACTCCAAGATGAGCGCTTCCACGTCTTCGTCGAAGATCTGCTCCTTCTTGTCGGCCAGATCCTTGACCGCCTTGAAGAGCACGTTGAGCTGGTCCTCATCCAGGTTGTAGCCCAATTCCTCGGCCTTTTTGCGCACCGCGTGGGAGCCGGAGTGCTTACCGATGACGATCTCATTGGTGGTCAGGCCGATGGAGGCCGGAGTCATGATCTCATAGGTCAGGCGGTTCTTGAGCACGCCGTCCTGATGCACGCCGGATTCATGGGCAAAGGCATTGGCCCCGACGATGGCCTTGTTGGGCGGGATGGGCATGCCGATGATCTGGGACAGGCGGCGGCAGGACGGGAATATCTGTTCGGTAACGATATTGGTCTCCACGCCATAGAGTTCCTTGCGGGTGTTCAGCGCCATGACCAAGTCCTCCAGGGCCGCATTGCCCGCGCGCTCGCCGATGCCGAGCACGGTGCATTCCACCTGGCGCGCTCCCGCCCTGACGGCGGCGAGGCTGTTGGCCACGGCCGAACCCAGGTCGTTGTGGCAGTGGACCGAGATCATGGCCTTGTCGATGTTCCGCACGTTGCCCATGAGGTACTTGATCAGGTCGTAATATTCAAAAGGCTGGGTGTAGCCCACGGTATCCGGGATGTTGACCACGCAGGCGCCTGCGTCGATGGCGGTCTCGGCCACCTTGACCAGGAAATCCCAGTCCGAGCGCGAGGCGTCCTCGGCCGAAAACTCCACGTTGTCCGTGTACTGCCGGGCATGGCGGACGGCCTTGTCGATCATTTCGATGACTTCGTCGGCGGTCTTGCCCAGCTTATGCTTCATATGAATTTCGCTGGTGGCCAAAAAAACGTGAATGCGCGGGTGCCGGGCGTCCTTGACGGCCTCCCAGCAACGGTCGATGTCTTTGGTCACCGCCCGGCACAGCCCGGCGATCTGCGGTTTTTCCACAGCGGCGGCAATGGCCTGGACCGCTTCGAAATCGCCCTGGCTGGCAATGGGAAAACCCGCTTCGATGATGTCCACGCCCAAAGTTTCGAGCTGACGGGCCATGCGGATTTTCTCGTCCAAATTCATGGTCGCGCCGGGCGACTGTTCGCCGTCACGCAAGGTGGTATCGAATACGTACACTCTTTCTGCCATGGTATCCTCCGGGATATCTTCCCCCGCGGGGGCCTGTTCTAAATGTTTGACAATGGGTATGCAACCGCCAAGCACAAAACCCGCACGGGGTAGCGTGGCGATCAAGGTCAGTACGACGTACTAATATGGGATGGGGAGAGAGCTAGTTCAGCTCTTTCTTGGAGCCGTCCCGTAGTAGTCGCTTGTTGGTACGGGATAGTAGGAAAAGGGTGTAGAGCGGGCCGGAAATGAGATAGCCCAGGAAGAAGACGAAGCCGAGCACCTTGGGGCGGGACGCGATGAGGGAAAAAATCAGAATCGCGGTAACCATCCAGCTGAAGGGATGGGCCTTGAAGGCGCTGATTTCCTTGAAGGAGTAGAAGCGGATGGTGCTGACCATGAAAAACGACAGCACGTAGACGAGGACCAGGGTGCCTACGGAGACCACGGAGTGCATGTACTCCTGCGGAACGTATTCGGTGAAGAGCACCAGGGTGGCCAAGGTACAGGCAGCCGCCGGAATGGGCAGGCCCACGAAATGCTTCTTGGAGGAGGTCGAGGCCTGGACGTTGAATCGCGCCAGCCGCAGGGCGCCGCAGGCCATAAACAGGAAGGCGGCCATCAAACCGAGGCGGCCGAAGTCGTTCAAAATCCAGAGATAGGCCATGACCGCCGGGACCACGCCGAAGGCGACCAGATCGGCCAGAGAGTCGAGCTGGACGCCGAATTCGCTTTGCGTGTTGGTGATGCGCGCCACTTTGCCGTCCAGTCCGTCGAAAACGCAACTGGCCAGAATGCACAGGGCACAGGAGGCGATGTCCCCCTGGATGGCCCAGGTCAATCCCAGAAAGCCGACAAACAGGCTGGCCGTAGTCAGCAGGTTCGGCAAGAGATAGACACTCTTATGGCGCGGCAATTTTTTTTCAACCATGGCGATCAGTTTGGTTTTTCTCCGGATCAGGCGGAACGTTTTTCCGCCAGGGCCGTTTCGCCGGCGATGGTCTTTTGACCGACGCTGACAACTGGTACATAGCCATCCGGAATGTAAAGGTCAACTCTTGATCCAAACTTAATCAGACCATATCGCTCGCCGCGCTTGAGCTTGTCGCCCGGTTCGGCCCAGCAAACGATGCGCCGGGCGATGAGGCCCGCGATCTGGACCATGGTGAACCGCTGATTGCTCTTGCCGGTGATGACCACGACGTTGCGCTCGTTGTCCTCGCTGGCCTTGTCAAAGGAAGCGTTGAAGAATTTGCCGGGGATATAGCGGATGGTCTCGACCTTGCCGCTGACCGGCATACGGTTCACGTGCACGTTGAAGACATTCATGAAAATGGCGATGTACTGGCGGTTTTCCCCCGTCATGGGGTCCACGGCCCGACCGACCTTGATGACCTTGCCGTCCGCCGGAGCGGCCACGGCTTCGGCATCCTCCGGGCCGACCCGCTCGGGGTCGCGGAAGAAATGACCGATGAATGCAGTGGCGAACAGCCCGAGCACGGCCACGGGCCAGCAGCCGATAATGGCGAAGATCAGGGTGGTGAATGCGGCGATGACGATGTAGGGCACCCCTTCCAGGGCGACGCCGACTGACGGTTTCAACATAGCGCGTCGAGCTCCTTATTCTATAAAGTCTCAGATCCTTACCCTTGGCTCCCTCAAACCGCAAGTTTGTTTTTTACAATATATTCACCGCAAGGTATACCCCGGGCATGGACCCGGTCACACACCTTTCCTCGGGCCTCATGGGCGGCCTGGCCGCGCGCCGGTGGTTTCCCGAAGCGCGATTTCTCGTGCCCGCCTGCGTGCTTGCGGCCTGGATTCCCGACGCGGACATTTTTTTCGGCGACGGCCCGGAATTTAACCTGCTCTATCACCGGGGCGTCAGCACCTCCCTTTTCGGCACCCTGGTCCTGGCGTTCGCCCTGGCCGGATTGTACAAACTCGCCTTCCGACGTACCCCGTTCGTCAAAATCGCCGCCCTGTTCTACGCGCTCACCCTGACCCACGTCTGGCTCGACCTGATAACCACCTACGGCACCCAATTGCTCGCCCCCTTCTCCAACCACCGCTTCGCCCTGGACGGCGCGTTCATCATCGACCCGGTCTTCACCCTGACCGCCCTTTTGTTTATCGCAGCGGCCCTGTTGCTCCGCGCGCACCGTCACGCCATCGCCCTGGCGGGCATGGCCTGGTTCTTCGCTTATCCCCTCGCCAACATGGGCATGGGGGCCGCGCTCCAGACCGTCTACGCCCACCGCCTCCAGGCCTCGGGCACAGCCTACGAACACGTTCACGTCACCCCGGACGCCCTGTCGCCCCGCTTCTGGAAAGTGGTCGTCACCGCCGGGCCGGACTACCTGCTCGACACCATGGACCTGTTCGGCGACCGCGAACCAGTCGCCCCCCTGCGCGTCAAGCGGGCGGACAAGACCTTCCTGCGCACGCTCGGCAAACAGCAGTCCATGTTCGCCACCTATGCCTGGTTCACCAAATGGCCCTACGTGGAGGAGACCGACACGCCGGAAGGCCGGACCCTGGTCTTCCACGACCTGCGCTTCACCTCCACCAACCCGGTCTTGTCCTGGTATTACGACGACAGGCGGCAGCCCTTCACCCTAACCGCGCACCTCGACCAAGCGGGACGCATCACGTCTTGGTCCTATGAAGGCGGCATCAGCGCCCGGGCCGGGGAATCCACGCAATGATCTGGCTCACGCTCTCCGTGGGCGCAGCCTTTTTCATGGCCACCAATTCCGCATTCATAAAGCGCTTCTTCTCGGATCTGTCGTCCTGGGAAATGGGCCTCATCCCTTATTTTTACGGATGCCCTCTTTTTCTCGCCACCCTCGCGTTCATCGACATCCCGTCCGTGGGGCCCGGCTTCCTGCCGTCCCTGGCCTGGGTCCTGCCTTTACTCATGATCGCCATCACCCTGCACTACCGGGCCATCCACCTGTCGCCCCTGTCCCTGACCCTGCCGTTTCTGAGCTTCACCCCGGTCTTCGTCCTGCTCACCGGCGGCCTCATCCTGGACGAAACTCTCAAGCCCCAAGGCGTGGCGGGCATGCTTCTGGTGGTCGTGGGCGGTTACGTGATCAACCTCGACTCGGCCCGATACGGCTTTCTCGGCCCGATCAAGGCCATCTGGAAGGAACCCGGCTCGGCCATCATGCTTCTCGTCGCCGTCCTGTTCGGCCTGACCTCCGTGGGCGGCAAGGTGATCATCCTCAATTCTTCGCCCATGTTCGCAGCCGTGGTCATCTTTACCTTGTACGGCGTCCTGCTGACACTCATTCTGCTGGCCACGGGCAAGGCGTCCCTCAAGAACCTGATCCGCAGGCCCCTGCTCGGCATCGCGGCCGGGCTGATCGTCTTCGCCGAGGCCGTCTGCCACAACACTGCCATGACCCTGACCTCCGCCGCCTACATGATCACCATCAAGCGCACCGCTGGCATCTTCTCGGTCCTGTATGGCTGGCTGTTCTTTAAGGAACGCGGCATCCGCTTCCGCTTCATCGGCGCCCTGATCATGACCGCCGGAGCCGCTGTCATCGCTCTGTGGGGGGGATGACGCCCCCCCTTCCGATTCTTTACCGCCCCTTCACGAGACGGGACGCGCCGAAACGGACCATGGTGATATGTGTCAATATGGGATCAGGGAAAAGCGGTACGGAGACGCGTTTTCCGCGAGACAGCGGCAAACCGTCGTGGATATCTTTAAGGACCTCTTTCAAGAAAGCCGCAAACGGACAAGGCAATCGGCCACCGAAGGAGTCCCTTTTCCGCGTGGGAATCAGGTCAGATAGCGATAGAAGTCGCCGCCGAGCCGGTGCATGGGCAGGACCTTGCCTTCGAGGATGAGGCCTTGGGGGATAAACTTTTCGGTCAAATATTCGACCGGAGGCTGAAAGCCGTTTTCGCGGGCCAGGATGACCGAGGCGCGGCTGGCCACACTGTGGGCTATGAGCCCCTCGGGGAAGAATACGGTCCGGTCCAGGTTGTCGCCGACGGCATGAAGGAAGGCCCGGTACTTGTGGAAACAGTTGTCCGCGTCCAGGGATTGCTGAATGCCCGCCATGACCTCGTTGGTCACGAAGTTGACGGTCCGCCCCCGGACCAAGTGGAAGGCTTGCTCACGAGTGGGATCGACGAGCATGACGGCCCCCGCCCCCAAGGATTGAACCAGATCGTAGGTACGTTCGCCGGACAGTGGATCGCACTGATATCCCAGGGTCTGGATATCGGAAAAACCGCCGCGCCGGGCCAGGATCTGCAAGGCCAAGAGCATGATGCCGGTCCCGGCCCCGAGGTCCACGCCCATAAACGGACCGCAGCCGGACATGGCGTCGGCGCAAGCCAGGACCGCGCGCATGATGTGGGCCGCGCGCGGGGCGTCGGCCAGGACGCGAAGCACCGGAGACCACATGCGCAGACGGTTCATGATCTCGATGTCGTCACCCGGCTCGTTCATGGACTGGTGGCGTGAAAATTGTTCGTAAAGCCCGGCCAGTTCGCCGTAGGGAACGGCGTCGCGATGGGCGTCCTCGTGCACGTAGGCAAAAAAGTATTTCACGGCCAGATTGAGCAACCGGGCATCCGACACCGGCTCCGCGGGATCGCAGAGATGCTCCACATCCGAGACCAGAGGGTCGGTGGTATAGAAATCCGGAGCTATGGCCGGGGCCGGAGAATCGACCATGGCCGTGAAGTTCCGGGCCTGCATGCCCGCCGAGGCCAGGGGCGAACCGGTCAGTCCGCCGGGGACCGCGCCGGAAAGATGTATTTGCGTGTGGTGTATGCTCGTTTTGCTCATGATCGTCCAGGCGGCGGGTTACGGGAAATTGTTGCCGTCCAGCCGGTATCTGCACGGACCATACCGAGCGGATAAAAAAAAGCGCATCAAAAACGCTATTTATTTATAATACAACAAAACAAATAGGTTAAACCGTGGCTTCGGACAAAAAAAGGCCGACCCTCATGGATCGGCCTGGAATTTCGTGGAGCGGGAAACGGGATTTGAACCCGCGACTTCAACCTTGGCTAGGTTGCACTCTACCACTGAGTTATTCCCGCGGATCTTCGGCGGCGGGCTCCCCTAAAAATGCCGGTCTCTCGCGGAGACCGGCTTAATTAGCTGGAGCGGGAAACGGGATTTGAGCCCGCGACTTCAACCTTGGCAAGGTTGCACTCTACCACTGAGTTATTCCCGCGTATCTTCGGCGGCGGGCTCCCCTAAAAAAGCCGGTCTCTCGCGGAGACCGGCTTAATTAGCTGGAGCGGGAAACGGGATTTGAACCCGCGACTTCAACCTTGGCAAGGTTGCACTCTACCACTGAGTTATTCCCGCCGAGTGGAGGCGACATCCGGATTTGAACCGGAGAATGGAGGTTTTGCAGACCTCTGCCTTACCACTTGGCTATGTCGCCGACTTTTTGGAGCGGGAAACGGGATTTGAACCCGCGACTTCAACCTTGGCAAGGTTGCACTCTACCACTGAGTTATTCCCGCGTATCTTCGGCGGCGGGCTCCCCTAAAAAAGCCGGTCTCTCGCGGAGACCGGCTTAATTAGCTGGAGCGGGAAACGGGATTTGAACCCGCGACTTCAACCTTGGCAAGGTTGCACTCTACCACTGAGTTATTCCCGCCCTCAAAAGCGAACCACTGTTTACCCGTGGCCCCGTTGGGTGTCAAGCGGATTTTGATTTTTTTTGAAATTCGGGGGAGTATGAACTCCCCGTAATTTTTGGCCTAATGGAAAGACTTTACTTTTTGAGCCTTTTTGGTATACCAACGCGTTCTAATTCAGTAGAAAAGGGGTTGCACCCTAAGCTCCTCAACAGACTGCTCACTCACAGAGGGGGAGGTTCATATGGAAGCGAACGATCTAAAGTACTTCAAGGAAACTTTAAACGGCATGCTCGATGACATCCTCAGAAAAAGCGAGGCGACCATCGAGGACATGAACGAGTCGGGTGAAATCTACGCCGACCCTGCCGATCGGGCCACGGCCGAAAGCGACCGGGCCTTCACCCTGCGTCTGCGCGACCGCGAACGCAAGCTGATCAAAAAAATCCAGCAGGCCATCAACCGCATCGACGACGGCGAGTTCGGCATCTGCCAGGAGTGTGGCGACGATATCTCCATTGCCCGGCTCAAGGCGCGGCCCATGACCACGCTGTGCATAAACTGCAAAAGCAAACAGGAAGAAGACGAGGCCGTGCGCGGCGACTAGCCGCCCGACCAATTCCGGACGAGAACGGCCATGGAAGCCAATTTCTTCCGCTTCCTGAGCGCGGAACTCGCGTCTACTCTCTCCGGCCGTCGAATAGACAAGGTATTCGGCCCGGCCCCCGGCGCTTGGGTGCTGGCCATCCAAAATACCGGCGAACCACTTCATTTGATCTTCAGGCCCGCCAAGTCGGCGGGCCATTTATTTCTCTCCCCGGTCAAGCCGGTCAACCCGCAAACAGCTCCGGCCATGGCCATGTGGTTCCGCAAGCGGCTCCGCAACCGCAAAATCCTGGCCGCGCACAGCGACTGGCCCAACCTGCGCCTGGCGCTCAAACTCTCCCCACGCACCGACCCGGACGGCAAGACCTTCCTCATCTTCGACTGCCGCACCGGCATGTCCCTAGCCGACGACCTGCCCCCGTCCTTCACCATTGAGCCCGAATGGCCCGCCCTGGAGGACGTCCTTGAAGAGCCGGACATCTGGCGCGACTATCCGCATATCTCCCCGCCTCTGCGCAAAGCCCTGGCGGGTCTCCCCGTAGATGACGCCCACGCGCTCTATTTCGGCGTGGCCACGGCTTCGACGGGGCACTTTCACCTGGCCCGGTCCGGGGACGCATGGTCGCCTCCCACGGTATGGCCGTCCGGCGGGAACGACGAAATCTTCGACACGGCTCTGGCCGCCGCCCGGGCCTACGGCGAGCGCACCCTCTTCCCCCTGCTCGACATGGAGGAGGACAAGGCGCAAACCATTCAGCTCAAACGAGTACGCAAGAAGCTCAAACGCAATCTCGCCTCCCTGGACAGGGAACAGGCGCGCCTTGAGCAACTCGCGGCCGAACAGGTCAAGGCCGAGGCGCTCCAGGCCGAGCTCTACCGTTTCAAAAATACCGAAGGCCTCGAATCCGTGGACGTGACTCATCCGGCGCTCGGCCCCATGACCGTGCCCCTCAATCCGTTCATCTCGCCCACCGAGAACATGGAGCGATATTTCAAGCTGGCGGCCAAGGCCCAGCGCGGCTTCCCGCACGTGGAACGCCGCCGCCGGGAACTCCTGGCCGAACTCGCCCGGGCCGAGGACGGCACCCTCGAACTGCATCCGGCCTCGCTCCCTCATGGGGCTCCCGCACCCGAAGGCCCGACCGCCCTACCCAAACGCTTCCGGGGCCTGGCCGTGCGCCTGTTCCGCACCAGCGACGGCTTCACCGTGATCCGGGGCAAAAACAAGACCGCCAACCACCACATGCTTAGCCAAGCGGCCTCGCCCTTCGACTATTGGTTCCATGTGGAGGACGGCCCCAGTTCGCACGTCATCCTCAAACGCGACCACCCCGGCCAGGACGTCCCCGAAACCTCCCTGGTCCAGGCCGCCGTCCTCTGCGGCCTCAAGAGCTATCGCAAGGACGACGGCAAGGCCGACGTCATGTACGCCCTGATCAAGGACGTGCGCAAGGTCAAGGGGTTCAACCTCGGCCAGGTGGCGGTGGACCGCAAACTCGGCACCCTGCGCGTCGATCTCGACCCGTCGCTGGAAGAAAAGCTGAGCTAAAAGCGCCCCTTGGCCCCCATCCCCTTCCTTTTCCATTTTGTTTATCGCCGCTTCGCGAGCGGATCGCGGGAAGATGTACCCAATTACTGGAATATGTGATGGATGCGATGGTAATCCGAAAAGATGCACGGAGCATGCTGACGCACGATTCCCGCGAAACAGCCCAAAACATTCTGGAGATTCTTAAGAACCTCTTGGAAGCGGTTCTTAAGCGGGTCCAGGGCAGCGCCCTGGCCGCCGGAGGCATTCTTTTTTTCGCTAGACCATCCGGTTGACGGACATCTTCTCCAGCATATTCAGGGCAAGCTGTTTTTCGGAATCCATGCGATTGACCACGCTTCGGCGGATGCGGGCAGTGGAGGAACCGAACTGATCCTTGCGGGTCTCATAGACCCCCTTGATGAGCTGGGCATTAAAATCCTCGCCCTGCCCCTTGTTCAGGAACCGGCCGATGACCTTGTTGAAGATGTTGGCCGCCCCCGTGGGTCCGTGCTGGACCGAGGTGGACCAGAGGACTTCCTGAAGCGCGGGAGGAGCGTTGTCGAAATCGAGCCCGGTGCGCTCAAGAATCATGTCCCGGGCCGGGCCGTAGGTCCGGCGGGCGATGAAATCATGTTGAGCCTGCTCGAACCCGGCGGGATCTTCGGCAGCGATGGCCCGCCAGACGGCGGGCATGCCGCCCTGCCTGGAGCCCGTGTCGGCGGGCCCGGCCTCGCGCAGACGTTCGGCCCACTCCGGGCGGTCCGCGTCGAGGTAGGTCAGAAACTCGTCCATGGTGCCGGGCTTGGAGGCAATCTGATACGTACCGTAGGAGGTCCCGCCCACGCCGTCATAGCCGATGGCGGCCGTGCCGTCCGTGCCCGATTCGAAACCGGCCGACAGCGTGCCGGGGACATGGACGTTGGCGTTGGGCCGAACAGTCTCGACGGCCCGCGCCGGGGCGACGGATGGCCGCGCGGCGGGGGCCCGCACCCCGGCCTCGTCGCGCATGATGCGGGAGAGGGCGGACAAGGCTTCGAGCATCTGGGAATCATTGATGATGGAGACGTCAAAAGACCCTTCGTCCTCACCGGGCGTATCGGCCCCGTCGCCGAACAGGGCCTTGGTCATGCGCATCTGGTTATCGAAGGAGGTCCGCCGGGCGAGCTGCCCGGCGTCACGCCCGGAGGCGGGGGTCCGCGTTGCGTTGAGGGTCTCGTAACCGTCGATCTTACCGATGGACATGGGCTGCTCCTGCGCTGAAAACGTCAAAATATTGGCCCCCGAAGGGGATGCGCAAGGAGAGAAGCAAGGGCTGTGCCTATGAATGCAGCCCACTGAAATGGTTGAGAATCAGGATTTGAATAGATGCGTATACCGCATATCGGCGAGCATGCGGTCCACAAGCTTGCGATGCCCTGAGGGCAAAGCGTAATTGGCCAGATCCGCCGGAGGCACGAACCCGCCTTTGACCGCCTCATGGAAGACCGGCTCCCTGGGATCGCCGTCGTAGCGGCACAGGAAACAATCCATGGTCACACGATAACGGGTGTAGCTGTAGCGGACCACGGTGATCTTCTCCACCGGTTCCACGGCCAGCTCCACTTCTTCGAGGTATTCACGCCTGAGGGCCTGTTCCGGGGTCTCGCCCGGCTCGATGCAACCGCCGGGGAACTCCCACAGGCCGGGCCAGACGTCGCCGGGCTTGCGCTTCTGGATGAGCACCCTGCCCCGATGGACCAGGAACCCGGTGGCCATGTCCACGCGGATGACCTGCTTGGCGGCGGGAAGGACGGGACGCAGGGGAACCGTGCCCATTTCGCGGGCCCGGCAGAATTCGCGTACCGGGCATTCCTCGCAATACGGATTCTTGCGGCAGATCAGAGCTCCGAATTCCATGAGCGCCTGATTGAAGTCGCCGGGCCGGTCCTCGGGAATGAGCCGTCGGACCGCGTCCTCGACCATGTTCCGCCCCGCCCTGTCGCGGACAGGGAGGTCCATGTCCAGGAGCCGGGCAAAGACCCGCAGGACGTTGGCGTCCACGGCGACCTCGTGTTGCCCGAAGGCGATGGAAGCCACGGCCCCGGCAGTGTAGTCACCCACCCCCGGCAGGGAGCGGATATCCGCGAATTCGGTAGGGAAATTGCCGCCGAATTGGTCTTCGATCAAAACAGCGGCGCGGTGCAGGTTGCGCGCGCGGGAATAGTAGCCGAGCCCTTCCCAGAGGTTCAGGACATCTTCCTCGTGGGCTTCGGCCAGGGAGCGGAGATCGGGAAAGCGATCCATCCACCGCTTGTAGTATTCCACCACCCGGTCCATCTGGGTCTGCTGGGCCATGATCTCTGAAACCCAGACCCCGTAGGGGCTGGGCTCGCGCCGCCAGGGCAAATCCCTGTGTTCGGCGTCGTACCATTGCAGCAGTTTGCGCGTGAATCCGGTCCGGTCCATGACCGATGTTGTCTACTCCCCCTTGGCTTGGTTGGCAACCGCCTCGGCGGCCCTGACGGCGGCCTCCTGATCGCCCAGATAATAATGCCGCACCGGGGTCAGGTCGTCGTTCAACTCGTAGACCAGGGGCAGCCCCGTGGGAATGTTCAGCTTGGTGATCGCCTCGTCGGACATGGAGTCCAGGAACTTGACCAGCCCGCGCAGAGAATTCCCATGGGCCACGATGAGCACCCGCTTGCCCGCACGCACCTGGGGCGCGATGGTCTCGAACCAGTAAGGCATGGTCCGCCCGATGGTCAGCTCCAGGCTTTCGCAGCGCGGCAGTTCGTCGGGAGCGAGTGAAGCGTAGCGAGGATCATTGCCGGGAAATCGGGCGTCGGCGCTGTCCAGCTCCGGCGGCGGCGTATCGAAGCTGCGCCGCCAGACAAAGACTTGCTCGTCGCCGTACTTCTGCGCGGTCTCGGCCTTGTTCAGCCCCTGCAACGCGCCGTAATGGCGCTCGTTGAGCCGCCAGGTCTTGAAGACCGGCAACCACATGAGATCCATCTCGTCCTGGACCAGCCACAGGGTGCGGATGGCCCGCTTGAGCAGCGAGGTGTGGGCCACATCGAAAGTCAGCCCGGCCTCCTTGAGCAGCCGGGCACCGTCCACGGCCTCGTGCACGCCCTGCTCGGTCAGGTCAACGTCGGTCCAGCCGGTGAACCGATTCTCCAAATTCCATTCGCTCTGCCCGTGCCGGATCAATACCAATGTATGCATGTCGCCTCCGATACATGTTCGGTTCATGAAACGACAGCATAACCCCAGAACGGGTTTCTTGAAAAGGGAGTGCTTACGGCGATCAGTACCGCTTGGGCGCGGCCTTGCGGATATCCTTGTCGATCTGGTCAAAGAGCTCACGCTTGCGCTTGTCGAAGGTCAGGGCGCTCTTGACGGCGGCCACGGACACACTCAGGACGCTCAGGATGATGACCAACCCCTTGGATATCTCCCACCGCTGGCTCGGATCCTTGATGGTGTCCAGGATGATGTTGCCCTCGATCCCGTGGGTGAAATAGATGAGCGAAGGCACGGCGATGAGCAGTATCCCCAAGCCGATGAGTTCAAGCCAGATGAAATTGCGGCCGAGCATGAGGATGAACAGAGTGAAGTCACGGATGATGCGCAAAGTGACCAGCCGCTTCTGAAGGCTGTCGATATGTTCTTCGATTTCCCCCACAAAACGCAGGGATTTGCGAAAATTGTCCGCATCCTGAAGACGTTGGGTGCGTATCCAGTTAATCTTGTCCACGCAATAGTTGAACTCCTTGTTGAATTCCCGAAGAAGCTTGGGAAACGGGAACCAAGCGGCCTCGCGCTGGATGTCGCGCACCCGGTGCGTAAGGTATTCGACGTTGGCGTTGATCCGCTTTATTTCGCGCCGAACCTCGTCATTCAGGGCGTCCTGGAACTTCTGGGCGCCTTTGAGCAGTCGATGGTAGGCGACGTAATTGTTGGTCCTGCCGTAGTTACGCAGTCGATCCAGTTCCTCATTGGCTGTTTCGAAAAAAGGGTGGGTCTCGTCGAACCGCTTGGCGATGTCGTCGGTCAGGACCTCCACCTGCTTGCGCATGGACTCCACCGAACTCTCGGCCTCGTTCCACTTCTCCCACATGGCGCTCAGGAGCTGGACCCTACCCCTGTCGAGTTCCGGGTCCACCAGGACGCGGTTGAAGATGTTCGGGTCGCGGACCACCAGATCGAGCAGAGTGTCCATGGCCTGGCCGGTGAAGCCCATCTTGATCATGCAGACCGCCTGCCGATAGATCGGCTGCAGCCAGGTGGGTGACAGCGAGTTGACCCGCTTGTAGGTGTTGATGGCGTCCTTGTAATCGCCTTCCACCTCCATGAGCCGAGCCTGCAAAAAAGCCATGCACCCCTGTTGCAATGGGGTGTAGCTCATGCGCTCGGCCTCCTGCCAGTGGAACAGGGCCTGGTTGGTGTCGCCCTTCTCCAGATACCAATAGCCCCACAGGGATTGCGGCTGGTAGCTCCTCGGGTACTTGATCTGGGCATCCTTGAGCAGCCGCTCGGCCTCGTCCATGTCCCCTTTTTCAAGGCTCTCCATAGCCCCCCAGATATACTCGCCTTCCTGAGGAACGAGTTGCTTGAACCCGTCCCCCCACTCCTTGGCCCGGCTGCGCCAGACCAACTTCAGGGTACGCAGTTGCACCGGCACGTTGATCTCGAATACAGCCCGGGCCAACAGGCTCTCCAGATCGTTCCTGGACTCCATGATCTTGAAGATGGAGGAGACGAAATCATCCTTGGACACATCCTTGTCCAGGCCTGAAAAACTTTCGGAAAATTCGTTGATGTCCGCTTTGGCCAACAACCGCCAAACCTGAGGCTGAGGAGTGGCTATCTTCTTGCTCGGGCATTCGGACACTCCGTGATTCTTGAGCCCGCAATAGAAGCACTCCCGCCCTTCGTCCGTGCCGGACAGGACGTTGGGCAGGGCCACCTGCATGGTCCCGTAGCCCTTGCCCTCGTCGCCGTCTTTGAGGGACAGGGCGCACCAGGAATCCAGGGCGACCGGCCCCGCGCCGTAACGCGCCTCGTTCATGCGGAACCACGGGGATAATAAAAATCCGTCCATAAAGTGTACGTGCGGGTAATCCGGGGTGAGCCGGTTCCAGTCCAATCCCACCTTGCGGGGCAGGTCGGCGGTGAAGTGCAGGTCGCCCTGAGGCACGGCGGCCATGATCACAGGCCAATATTTCTTGTCCTGGGCCTCTTTGGTATAACGGATGAGATTCATCATCTCGGTGGTGAAGGACTTGAGCAGCCGGAAGTTGTCCAAGGGCAGGAATATCGCCCCTTCCTTGATGTCGGAAATGTATTTGAGCCCGAGGCGCTGCAACAATTCGACGACCTCGGTGGAGAAGTCGCGCCAGCCGAGAATGCTCTCCTTGTCCGACATGCGCCCGAGCGGTTTGATGATGAAATACCAGCGCAGGGTGGATTCGTAGTCGAGCCCCTGATCGGCCACCAGGCGGAGCCATTCCACGTTGGCCAGCCCGTCCACGTGGGGAGCGGGTTCGGTGGACAACCCGGACACGGATTGAATCCGCCCCTTGAGCTTGGGATGGATGACCACCTCGAATTCGTCGGGGGCGGGCACGGTCTGGTTGTCCAGCTCCACGGACAGGGATACGGAGTACCCGAGATCGTAGCCCACCAGGAAAGTCAGGGGCACAAGCTGGCAGAAAACCGGCATGGGGTTGACCCGAGCCCATATCTGAAGCCGGGCCATGGCCCGGAAGACCTCCACGGTGTTGCAGTACCACAGGGCCTGCTCGCCGTCCTTGGCCACGCACAGGGCGCCGTATTCCTGCAGGGTATTGTCCACCGCGCCGTGCAGGTCGCCCTTCCAGACCACCCAGATACCGAAACCGGAGGCCACCAGCCGGGACTGGCTAATGACGGGAAGGGTTTCCAGAAGCTTGACTATGTTTGGCACGGGGTCACCTCACGCCCTGCGGCGGTCGTTCGCAACGGGAAAAGCATGCGGTGCGGGATGAACCGACCGGCATGCGCTAACGCAATGTATTCAGAGGAACTTCTTTCCCCTCGCGGACCATGCAAAACAGGTTCCAAACACGTTCCGCCTCGGCACTTCTACCTCTTTTTTCACACCCTTGCATGTATATCTCGACCTTTCGCCGCAAGGCCTCCAGGGCCAGCCCCTGCCGGGTTTCGTCAAGTTTCCGACTTTGCAGGATTTTCACCAGCGCCCGGATACGATGCAAATCGGCGCAGGGCACGCATACGGAGAGTTGGTCCGGCCTGCCGCCATGTTTCCGGGTCAACGGTTCGCGGACCAGCCCCACCGGAAAATGCAGACAGGCGCGCAACCACATGTCGTAATCCTCGCAGGACGGCATGGCCGTGTCGAAGGGCCCCATGACCTCCCAGGCCCGGCGGGTGAACATGGTACACGACGGACTGATCAGGCACATCTCCAGGGAAGCCTCGAAAAACCACCCTTCGGGCTTGGCGTAACGCGCGGGCTGGTTGACCCGCTTGCCGCCCCGGTACCAAATTTCCTCGGTCTGGCAGATTTCGTAACCATGTTCGGCCATGTAGGCGAGCTGGGTTTCGAGCTTGCGCGGCAACCACTCGTCGTCGGAGTCGAGCAAGGCCGCGACCTCGCCCACGCATTCAGCCAGTCCGGTGTTGCGCGCCCCCGAGACGCCCTGGTTCGCCTGGCGGCGATAATGGATGCGCGGGTCGGCGTAGCGGGCCACCACCGCCTCGGTGTCGTCGGTAGAGCCGTCATCAATGATCCGGCATTCCCAGCGGGCGTAGGTCTGGGACAAGACAGATTCGAGCGCCCTGCCGAGATATTCCGCCCGGTTGTAGGTGGGCAGGATGATGGAGACCAGAGATTTTTTCATGTATCGGAACCCTTGCTTTCGCCGTCGCGAACTGTCATGTTGTGTATCCAACAGTCCACCCAGGCGCAATCAATGAGAATATTTCAAGTCATCAATGTCCGCTGGTTCAACGCGACCGCATGGTACGCCATAACCCTGAGCAAACTCCTGGCCGACGCGGGACACGAGGTGCTGGTGCTGACCCAAGCCGGGACCCAATCCGAAGATATGGCTCGGAAAGCCGGACTGGACACCGTGGCCGTGGACCTGAACACGACCAATCCCGTGCGGTTCGCCGCTGCCGCAAGGCATATCACACAACTGTTGCGCACGCATCGTCCGGATATCGTCAACTGCCACCGGGGAGAAGGCTTTTTCCTCTGGGGGCTGCTCAAATTTTGCGGCTTCCACTACCGGCTGGTGCGCACGCGCGGCGACCAACGCCCACCCCGTTCCGATGCGATCAACCGCTGGCTTCACGCGGGCGTGGCCGACGCCGTGGTGGTCACCAACCGGCGCATGGCGG
Source organism: Desulfovibrio sp. Huiquan2017 (assembly GCF_017351175.1). Classification (NCBI taxonomy): domain Bacteria; kingdom Pseudomonadati; phylum Thermodesulfobacteriota; class Desulfovibrionia; order Desulfovibrionales; family Desulfovibrionaceae; genus Desulfovibrio; species Desulfovibrio sp. Huiquan2017. Next base: position 125,596 of record NZ_JAFMPN010000001.1, read on the forward strand.
ACTATTTCCTGCAAAAGATGCGCACCCCGGGGCACGGAGTGTGGCTCATCCACGGCGGCGTGGATACGGCAAAATTCCACTTCGATCCGACCGGGCGCGACAAGGTTCGCGAAGAATTCGGCTTCGGCCCGGACGACCTGGTCATCGGCCTGCTCGGCCGCTTCGACCGGGTCAAGGGCCACCAGGAGACCATCGAAGCCGTGGCAGGCCTGCGCCGACGCGGCCTGGACAACATCCGCCTGTTCCTCATTGGCTTCGATACCGCCATGACCACGGACCAGATCCAAGAGCATATCCGCGACGCTGGAGTCGAGGACATCACCCGCATCAGCGGCCGCAGGGACGATGTGGCCGCCTGCATCAGCGCCCTGGACATCGGCGTGGTCGCATCCCTGTGGTCCGAGGCCATCGCCCGCTCGGCCCTGGAGATCATGGCCGAGGACCGTCCCCTGGTATCCACTGACGTGGGCGTCATGCCGGACCTGGTGGATCCCGCCGTGATGGTGCGCCCCGGCGACGTGGACGGGCTGGCCAAGGCCATCGAAAGCGTCGCCACGGACGCCCGGCTGCGCGAACAGGTCCTGACCGCGCAGAAGCGGACCATGTCCCAACTGACCCTGGACGAATTTCTCAAGCGATCCCTGAATCTTTACCAGAGCCTGCTGGACGGGGACTGATCCGGTCAGCCGCCGAAGAGTTCCCGGGTCTTGGCGATTCGGTCGGCCACGGCCAAAACGGTCATGGCGTAGCTCTCGGAATGATTGTAGCGATAGATGACCTTGAGCTTCTGCGCATCGGTCATGGAATCCTTCCAGCCGTGCTCGGCCACGAAGTTGGCCATGGAATACAAAGCGTCCCGGGTGTCGAAGAGGTCCACGCGCCCGTCTCCGGTCCCGTCCCGGCCATAATGCTCGGCATTGGTCGGCATGAACTGGCACAGACCGATGGCCCCATACACGGAGCTGCGGATGGTCAGCGGATCCTGGCCGTTTCCCTTGGCGTAAAGGATGAGCGCCTTGAGCTCCTCATAGGCCCAATCCCCCTTCTCTCTGGTCCGTTTCTTCAGCCAATCCAATGTCTCTTCGGAAATATCCGCGCGCTCGATGCGTCCCCGGATAAGCTCGAAATCACCGGCCAAAGCCATGGATGCCAGGATGGTGAAGGCATTGTAATCGCCAACGCTCATGCCCAACCGCGATTCCAGCAACATAAGCGCCGTCAGGACGTCGCCCGGCACGCCATACCGCTCATGAATCAGGGTCAGGTCGGCCCGATGCTCACGATAAAAGGCATAGGCCCCGGCGATGAGCAGCGGATTGAGGTAGCGGTCCATGACCTCGGGTTTCGGCTGAGGCCCCGGAGCCCTGGCCGAAAGACGGGTGTTGAGCAGAACATTCATCTTGCGGGCCATGATCTCGGGCTGAAACTCAAGGTCCGGACTGGAAAAAAAATAGGTGATCTTGCGCCGTTCAAAGCCGTCTAGGGTCAGCCGCCCCACGAGCGGGTCCCACACGGACCCGGCCAAGGCCGTTCCCGCCGCCCCCAAAATCGTCAGGGCACAAATGAAAACGGCGGCCAACGTCGTTCCGATGGCCGCGCGTTTCATGCGCCGTTTGGGCTTTGGATCAAATTCGATCCATGGGGACAAAACCCATCTCCTCTTCGAAGTCCTCGTCCATTCTGGAGAAGAACTCCTTGAGATCATAGACCTTGCCGCAGGATGGGCATTTCAACGTAACCTCGCGACATCCCCGGTAGGCGGTCAGATCGAGACCGCATTTCTCGCACTTCATGCCCCTGGCGCACCAGGTACGCTTGCGACCGGAAAACACGGTGCTACTTGACCTCCTTGAGGCCGAGGTTCTTTTCGCCCATGGCCACGTAGAGTTTGGATACGGCGGTGCCGTAGTCGGCCAGAGCCTGGGACAGCTGAGCCTCGGACAGGCTAAGGCGTTCCTGGGCATTGAGCACGTCGGTGTTGGTGCCAACCTGGGCCTGATATCGGGCCACGGCCATGCGGTAGGCCTCTTCGGCGGCAACCACGGACTTCTTGGCCACGGAGATGCGGTCGGCCGCCTCCTGCAAATTCAGGATGGAGCTCTTGACCTCGAAGCCCGCGTTGAGCCGGGTGTTCTCCAGGTCGGCCTGCATCTGCTTGACCATTTCGTCGTACTTCTTGGAGTCGTAGTAGTCGGAACCCCAAGAGAAAATTTCCATGGAGGCGTCCACCCCGGCAGTCCAGTATTCGCCGGCCTTCTCGGAGGAGTACCCGTTGCCGTTACTGGCGGGATCGTCACCGCGGGTGACGTAGTCCCAATGCCCGTTGACCGAAGGATAGAAACTGCTCTCGGACATGGTCACATCCTTCTGGGCCATCTCCACGCTCTTCTGACCGATGAGCAAATCCGGCCGATGGTCATAGGCCCGAGTCAGGCAATCCCTAAGGGACAAATCGAAGGGGATGTACTTCAGTTCGCCCACGTATTGGATCGGAGCTTCCAAGGGTATGTTCAGCAGGGTGTTCAACTGGGCTTCCTGGGTGAAGACGTTGTTGCGCGCCTTGAGCAGCTCCTGCTTGGAAGTGGCCAGATCGACCTCGGCGTCGAGGACCTCGGCCTTGGGCCGCAGGCCGACCTCGTAGAAGGCGTTGGTTACCTTGAGCTGGGATTCCAGACGGGCCACGGAGTCCTCGGCGGACTTCACATCCATACGCGCCTTGAGCAGAGAAAGGAAATTGGCCTGAACAGCCTCGATCAGAGTCAATTCCACGTTGGTCAGGGACGCCTCGGTGGACTCCTTGTTCAGCTTGGCCTTCTGCCAGTTGGCCAGCAGGTTGAACCCCTGGAAGATCGGCTGCGTCAGGTTCACGGAGGCGACCCAGTCTCCGTCCTTGCCGCTGTAGGTGTAATCACGGTTGTAGTGAGTGTACCCGTAGGAACCGCTCAGGGCCGGGCCGAACTTGCCCAGGGCTGAGCGCTGACCGTGCGCGGCGCCACGCAGTTGGGCGCGGATGGACTGCATGTTCGGATTGTATCCCAGAGCCCTCTGCACGCACCGTTCCAGATCGTAGGGTCCGGAAATGTCTTCGGCCCCGCCTTTATCCATGGCGGGGTCGGCGTCCTGGGCGAATGCGATTCCGGCCGAAGCCAGCAGGGCTGAAAGCATCAGAGCCAAAAATAAAAACCGTGTGCGGTCCATATTGAAATTCCTACTTGAAATTACTCGTTAAGTTGAACCATCAACAATCATCAACCCAACTATTTAACGACTTTTTTTCGAGTCCGCAAGCTTAAACGTCATACCTTTCGCAAGGCCGCACAGTCCGACGGATCGCCCTGAAGCTTTTCCAGGGTATGTCGGAAAGTCGGGAGCAGCGGCTCCAGGCACTCGGCCACGGCCTTGGGGCTGCCGGGCATGTTGACGACAAGCGCCCCGCCCAAGGTCCCGGCGACGGCCCGGGAGATAGCCCCGTGGGGAGTTTTGGCCAGGCTGGCCATGGTCATGGCCCGTTCATAGCCGGGCAACCTTTTTTCGATGACGGCCAGGGTCGCTTCCGGGGAGACGTCCCTGGGGGCCACGCCTGTGCCGCCCGTGGTCAAAATAAGGTCGAATCCCTGGTTCAGGGCCAGGTCGGCAAGCAGTCCCTTGAGCTGGGCGGCCTCGTCCGGAATGACGAACCCCTGCACGCAGTTCAGGTCCAGAACCGCGCCCACGAGCCTGCCCACCAGCGGGCCGGATTCGTCCACGCGCTCCCCCCGGGCTCCCTTGTCGCTCAGGGTGATCCAGGCCAGAGCGTAGCCGGTACGCGCGACCTCGAAGACGCCCTCCCCGGCCGCTGCGTCGTCCAGGACCTCCATCAGATACAGGGGGCTCGACGCCGCGCCCGCGCCCTGGGGCAGCCAGGTCGTCGAACGCACCAAAAACGCCCCCCCTTTCCCGGTCAGCCGGTCGCCGACGCGCAGGCCGGGCCGGACCGTGTCCGTAACCAGGGCCGCTGGGAACGGGGTCTCGTCGCCGGAACAGAGATAGACGAAGCCGCCCTTCTCCACCGGGGCCGCCAGACGGCAATTCAGACTCTTGCAGGACATGAGGATTCTCCCTTGATTATCAGGCCAGCAGGACCGACAGGATGCCCGCCACGAACACGCCGCCGAAAGTGCCGGGACCGCCGATGGAGACCACCGGCGTCCCCACCCGGTTGCGGAAGCGCGGCACCAGCAGCGGGATAAGGTTGCCGCCGAGCACGGCCCCCATGGTCCCGGCCACGTAAGCGGCCACCGGGCGGTACTCCGGGGGCACGAAAAAATAGACGCACAGAAAGGTGATCAAGGCGGGCAGAACCAGCGGGATGCGCATGCCGGTAAAGGGATCGGGCTTGGACATGGCGTAGCATCCGGCCGCGACCATAAGCATGACGAAACCGATCCAGGGATAAACTCCGCCTGCCTGAAAGATCATGTGTTGGCGGATGATAAAGGTGAGACTCAACAACAGGGGCATGAGGAAGCCGCCAACGTTGATGGCGAAGACCTGCTTCTTGAGTTCGCTTTCCGCCTCCTCCTCGATGCGCACGGGGCGGCCGCCCTCGTCCATACCGAAACGCATGGACCGGGGCTTGGAGACCACCACCAGGCGCTCGCTGGTGTGTACAGGGATATTGATCATCCGGCCGAGCAGGATGGCGATGAGCATGAGCACACCCTGAGCCGGCGTCAGCCCGAGCTTGGAGAAGGCGTCGGCCACCAGGGACACAGGCAGGAACACGAACAGAAAGAAGAGCGCCACCAGCAGGAGCAGCGCCGGGATCATGCCGCCGGAATATTGAAAATAGGGGTTCATAGTCAACGCCTTGATTGCGGACGCGTCCCGGCCGGTTGCTTTTGCCTTTATCCCGGACCTATAGTAAGGACGCATCCATGAGGTTCGGATGTATCCTAACCTGAAACCGAAGTAAATCAAAGCACTCAGAGGCATACATGAAAGGCATCATTCTCGCGGGGGGAGCGGGCACCCGGCTCCACCCCCTGACCCGGGTGGTCAGCAAGCAATTGCTACCCGTGTACGACAAACCGATGATCTACTATCCCCTGTCCACCCTGATGTTGGCGGACATCCGGGACATCATGATCATCTCCACCCCCCACGACCTGCCCAACTTCCGCAAGCTCCTGGGGGACGGCTCCCGGCTCGGCCTGAACCTGACGTACCGCGAGCAGCCCCAGCCCGAGGGCCTGGCCCAGGCATTTCTCATCGGCGAGGACTTCATCGGTTCCGACAATGTCTGCCTGGTGCTCGGCGACAATATCTTCCACGGCCACGGCCTGAGCTCCCTTCTCATGGCGGCGGGACAGCTGACCCGGGGCGGCCGGGTCTTCGCCTATCTGGTCAAGGACCCGGAACGCTATGGCGTCGTCGAATTCGACAAGAACTTCAAGGCGCTGTCCATTGAGGAAAAACCGAGCAAGCCCAAGTCCAAATATGCGGTCACCGGACTGTATTTCTACGACAACGACGTCATCGGCATGGCCAAATCGCTCAAGCCCTCGGCACGCGGGGAGCTGGAGATCACGGATATCAACCGGCTCTACCTTGAACGCGGCGACCTGGAGGTCCAAACCCTGGGCCGGGGCTACGCCTGGCTGGATATGGGCACCCACGAGTCCCTGCATGGGGCGGCAGGCTTCGTGCGCGCGGTCCAGGCCCGGCAGGGCTACGTCATTTCGAGCCCCGAGGAGATCGGCTACCGCATGGGGTTCATCTCCCGCGAACAGCTCATGCAGCTGGCCTCGGAAATGAGCAACAACGACTACGGCAGGTATCTCATGGAAATGGCCAAGGAAGACCTCGGCAACTCCTAACGGGACGACCCGTGGGCGAAAACGACGAAGCCGCCTCCCCCGACAATGGGAAGCGGCTTCATGAGAGAGAAAAAAACGCGGTCCGAAGACCGCGTTTTTCATGTGCTAGTGATGGTCGCTGTGCATGGCCTCGCGCACACGGATGATACCGATGGTGAGAATCCAGGCCAGGTAGATGAAAATCAGGGACACGCCGACAAAGCCGGGGCCCGAGCTCTGAGCCATACCGTGAAGCAGTTCGCCAATCATGTTATCCTCCTCAATCACCCTTTTTTAGCTTGAAAAGATGTATCTTATTGCCCCCCGAATCGCCTTGTTGTCAACCCCATTCCGCCATTTGCCCAGCTCCTCGACGCCCGTTTGAACAGCTGCTCGCGCAAGCCTCGCCGGAGGACGGCCGCGCTTTCGCGTCCACATTCGCATCCAGCCCAGCCGCTTGTCACAACCCCGGCTTTGCCCTAGTATTATCCCACAAGGGCAGCACCCTCTTCAGAAAACGGTACGCAATGGGCATCCTGGATTCTCTCGGCAAGCTATTCTCCAAGTCCGACAAGGGCTCCTCGCCGGCCAAAGGCAAGGCTTCCCGGCCCGTTGAGCGGATGCGGAAGCAGGACGACGTGTCGCTCGAAAAAACGTCCGACGCGAAACCCGCCGCCTTCCGCCCCGCCCCCGTGGACGAAGCCGCCCTGGGTTTCAGCATCACCATCAAGGATGGACGGATCACCAAACGCAAGGCGTTCCGCATCTCGGTGGAAGGCCTGACCGTATTCGTCCACCGGCTGGGCAAGACCTTCCCGGTGACCGATATCAGCGCCTCAGGCCTGGGTTTCCGTTTCCCCAAACCACGCATGAAGTGCGGTGTGAAGATCAAGATGGACCTGCATCTCAACGGAGGCAGGGAAGTCGAAGGCGTGCTCTGCCAGGTCATGCGCCATGAGCGCGGCGTGGTCGGCTGCGCCTTCGTAGACCTGGACCGCAAACAGGAGGACGCGGTGGGCCGGATCGTCCTGGAAGGCGAAAAGCAGCTGGCGGCGCGCAGGACCGCTTCGAGGAAGACGGGCCGGAACTAGCCATCGGCCCGAACGCGTAATTCCTCTATATATGCCTCAAGATCGTTGAGGTCGCCCGGTTTATAGTCCTCGGGATAGAGCAGCGCGGTCATGAAGAAGACCGAACCGATGCGCAGGGCCGTGCTGGCGCTCATGGAGAACTGCTCAAGCCGCCGGGCCACGCCCTCGGCATCGTCGCCGCGCAGCCGCTCCACCAGGACCCAAGCGTTTTCGGCCAGCCCGGCCAGAAGCTTGGCCTTCTTCTCCAGACAACCCTGGAAGGCGGTCTGTCCGCCCTCGGCCAGGGCTACTTCCCCCTCGGCCTCGATACGCTTCACGTCGGCGTTGACGTGTTCCAGATAGGTTATCAATTCGGACAGAGCGTTGTCGGACATGGATCTCTCCTGTTTTTTGGACGAAGCATAGCCGCGAAACTTCAGGAAAACAAGGGCGCGCGGAACATATGGACGGCCGCCTTGCCGGTAAATCCGCTTTACACCGGAGCCAAGAGGTTTTACCTCATTGGGTCCCGGAACTCGAACCCCCAAGGAGACTCGAATTGAGCATACTCTCCACCAGCCTCGGGCTGACACGTTACCGCATCATCGAGGAGGTCCCCGGCGAACTGCTTCAGCAGGTACCCGACAAGCTGAAGCAATTCTGCATGGTGGACATCGACGGCACGGCCGACGAACGCTCCTTCGGCTGGACCAACATCGACGACATGCTGGATATGAACTGGGCCGCTTCCCCGCCGGAAAAGGCCTCCTACTTTGCCTTCTCCCTGCGCCTGGACACCCGGCGCATCCCGCCCTCGGTGCTCAAGAAGCACAACACCATCGCGGTGAACAAGGAGCTTGCGCAAAACAAGGAGCAGGGCAAGAATTTCATCTCCCGCGACCGCAAACGCGAGATCAAGGAACAGGTCACCCTGCGACTGCGGGCCCGTACCCTCCCCATCCCGGCGGTCTTCGACATCATCTGGAATCCCCCGGCCAACCGTATCTACCTGGACACCACCAACGCCAAAGTCCGGTCCCTGTTCGAAGATCACTTCGCCCTGACCTTCGACCTTCACCTGGAACCGCTGACCCCGTTCTTCATGGCCATGGACATCCTCGGCGAAGAAGCCGCGCCCAGGCTGGAAAACCTCGACCCGACCATCTTCGTCTAGGAGCGCCCCATGGATCTTTCACTTGTTGAACGCGAAAACACTCTGCTCGGCCAGGACTTCCTGACCTGGCTGTGGTTCAAGACCGACCAGGACACCGTGCTCTTCCAGCTTGAAGACAACCGGACCTTCACCCTGCACATGGAACAGAAGCTGTCCGTTCAAGGCGGCGAGGGCGAAACCAAGGCCACGGCCACGGTGACCAGCCCCGCCGGGGAACTGTCCGAGGCCAAGACCGGCCTGAGCACCGGCAAGAAGGTCAACAAGGCCCAATTGCTCTTCTCCATCGACGAAGACGAGTGGCTGGTCACGGTCAGCGCCGCGGACTTCGGCCTGTCCGGCCTGAAAACCCCGAAGATCAGCACCAAGGACGACGAAGGCGACGACCCGGACGCCAAATTCCTGGAAAAAATGTTCCTGGTGGAACGCTGCCTGGAGATGTTCGACGTGGTCTTCACACAATTCCTCAATCTCCGGCTGAGCAGGGACTGGGCCGAGGAATCCGCCCGGGTCAAGCTCTGGATCAACGGCTAGCCCCATGGCCGACGCGGTGCGCATAGCCTGCTACGGCGACAGCCTGACCGAGGGATACGGCCTGGACCCGGACGAGGCCCTGCCCGCAGTCCTGGAACGCGGTCTGCGCGACCGAGGAATCGAGGCCCGCTGTCTCAATTTCGGGATATCCGGCGACACGACCGAGGACGGCCTTGGCCGCCTGAACGCGGTCCTCGATGCCGATCCGGACGGAGTGGTCCTGGCCTTCGGAGCCAACGACTGCTTCCTGGACGAGCCCGTGGACGAGGTCGCAGCGCGCCTGTCCAAGCTGATCGAGACCTTCCGTAAACGGAATGTCCCGGTCCTGCTGGTGGGCATCAACGCGGGGCTCAATCCGGACGGGGAGTACAGGGCACGCTTCGAAGCGATCTTCCCGGACCTGGCCGAGCGTTACGGGCTGGCCTTGTTCCCGGACATTCTCGTCCCGTACCAGGGGAATCCGTCCCTGACCCTGCTGGACGGGCTGCATCCCAACGCGGCCGGGGTAGAGGCCATCGGCCGCGCCCTGCTCCCCCAGGTGGCGGACCTGGCTCGGGGACTCAGGCCGTAGGCGGCCGCCCTTCCTCCTCCTTCTCTTCGCCTTCAAGGAACTTCTTCTTCATCCGGTGCACCACGATGGCCACGACCATGCCCGCCACGCCCAGGGCGATGGCCGCGCCCACCGGGACGCGTCCCCGCACGCCCGAGGAAAGCAAATGTCCGCCCGAGGCCAGAAATATGGTCTCGGGCAGCATGGCCACCCAGGAAAGGAGCGCATACGGCAGGGAACGGACCTCGGTGATCCCGAGCAGATAGCTGGTCACCGGAAAGGGCAGAACCGGAATGATCCGGCTTAAGGAGATGAGGTGCAGGGGGTGGATGCGGCTCAGGGAGAGCATGCGCCCATATATGGGATTGTCCGCGAACCGCGCCTTGAGCCGCTCGCGCACGCCGTAGCGGGCCAGGAGAAAGGCTCCCACAGCACCGATAGTCATGCCCGCCGAGGCGTAGGCCGCTCCGAACTTCCATCCGAAGAGCGCCCCGGCGGCCACAGTGAAAAGCACCTGCGGAACCAGCAGCATGGTCAACAGCGCGTTGACCGCAATGAAGATCAGCGGTCCCAGCTTGCCCTGCGCCTCCACCAATGCGGTCAGCCGGGTCATGTTCCGCTCGCCCCAGTGCTCCATAGCGAAGGAAAGCAGACCGAGCAGGACGAAGGCCGCCGCGAATTTGAGGACAATCGGCCAGGATACGGACCGTTTTCCCTCATTCCGTTTCATGTGACGCGCCCTCCCGGGGCCGGGTCTTGTGCTCCGACGAGGAATGCCATAGCGTAACGCCGGGTTCCGCCCCCCATCCTTTTACGGGGTTATCGGCGGAAAATGAAGAGGAAAACCAAAGGACGACCATGCGCTACAAACTGCAAATGATGAATACGGATTTCGGGGTGGGCATGTTCGCCGCCCTGCCGGACACGAACCTGAGCCACAACGAAATGATGGACCATCTCCGGGCGCACCCCTTCGACGACTACATGCATGAGTTCGTACTCCAGGGGTTCAAGGAATTTCGCCCGCGCAAGCTGGAAAAAATGATCTCGGAAGTCATGCGCGATCGGGGCGAATCCGACCCGGTGGCCACTGCGGTCATGTATGAGGCGTGCATCTGCCATCAACGGCTGAACCGGCTCCTGCCCCTGTTCGACGGCGTCGATCCCGAGAAACTGCTCGCTTTCACCCCGGCCATCCATATCCGCTCGCGCATGCTTGAGGACCAACCCCTGCACCGGGAATGGGCCCGCATCTTCGGCCGCAACATCTTCACCCTGGCGCCCCTACCCGCCCCGGCGGACGCGCCCGCACCACCCTTTTCCGCAGAGGAGCCGACCGGCCCCGAACCGGTGAGCGCCGCGACCGTACGCGCAGACCTGGACGGCGAACTGCCTCCGCCGCTGGCGCGCCGACCGCTCACGGAGACCATTGAAACCGCCCTGCCCGCCCTGGGCAAGGCCGATGCCTTCATGGGCCCGCCCATGGATCACAAGGCCTCCCTGTCGCCCTACGCCCGGCTACGTCACTGGTCGGTCAAGACGCGCACGACCAACGGCAACCTGTCCAATTCCCTGAACGGCCTGCAGACCTGCTACGGACGCGGCCTGACCAAAGAGCGGGCCGACGCCTCCTACGCCATGGAGATGGTCGAGCGCTTTTCCTCCTACGCCAGCTTCGGCCCCAAGGGCGTGCTCGGCTACGCCCGCGAGTACCCGCTGACCTTCGCGGCCTACGACGAGCTGGACGTCCCGGCGATGAATCCGGCGGACATCCGGCTGGAGGTGCCTTACGCTGGCCAAAAGCTGCATTGGATGGAAGGACACGCCGCGGACGGCTCACCTATCCTGATTCCGGCCCAGTTCGTCTTCCTGTTCTGCAACCTGGACGAGCCGTCCCTGTTCAGCGCGCTCGGCTCCACCGGACTGGCCTCGGGCAACACCCTGTTCGAAGCCAAGGAGGCGGCCCTGACCGAAGTCATCGAACGGGATTCGGACGCCACGCAACTTTTCGACCCCAGGCGCTGTTTCCGCGTGGAAAGCGACGACCCCGAAATCGGCCCACTGCTTGAAAAATACCGCGAGGACGGCATCCACGTCTGGTTCATGGACATGACCACCGAGTTGGGCGTGCCCTGCTACAAATCCGTGGTACTCGGCAAGCACGGCGACGTGAACAAAGGCGGCGGCTGTTCGCTGAACGGCAGGTCCGCCCTGGTCTCGGCCATGACCGAGACGGCCTATCCCTACCCCGGTCCGGCCAGCGGTCCGGTGCCGGAAGGACTGCCCGTGCGCAGGCTCGAAGACCTGCCTGACCTGTCCACCGGCAGTGCCGAAGGCGATGTGATTGTGTTGGAAAGAACGCTTGCGGCCAACGGCTACCGCGCCGCCTATGCGGACCTGACCCGCCGCGACCTGAACATCCCGGTGATCCGGGCCCTGGTCCCGGGGCTGGAGATCATCTCCGACTTCGACCAATATTCACGGATCAGCCCGAGACTGTACCGGAACTACCTCAGAGCGAAGGCGTAACCCGGGCCTGGCGGCGGCGCTTGCGCGGCCCCTTGGTGCCGATGGTCCGATAGAAGACCTCCAGGACGCCCGCCCCGCCGAAAAGCGCGAGCAAGACCCAGGCCGTGGCCGGGTTGGTGCCCACGCTCTGCCAAACCATGGCCACGAAGGCCCCGGTACAGGTCAGCACGCCCAGGGCGGACAGGACACGTCCTGCGCCCCAACCGTCCTCGTCCTTGAAATTGGCCGCGTTGACCACGGCGAAGATCGACAGGAAGCCCGCGCTGCCCAGGGTGGATATGGCCGAAAGGTCGGCCACGTTGGCCAGAATCAGGGCAAGCACGGTGGTGACCACCAGCCCTTCGGCGGGTGCGCCCCACATCTGCCGCTCCAGTTGGGAGGGCAGTTCCCCCTCCTTGGCTATGGTGTAGCACAACCTGGAAGCGCCATAGAGAGTGGCATTGATGGCGGAGAAGGTGGACAGTAGCGCGGCCACGGCGATGAGGGTGAATCCGGACTGCCCCAGGAATGGCTTGGCCGCCTCGGCCAGGGCGTAATCACGGGCGTTGATGATGTTGCCCAGCGGCAGGTTGCCCACCACCACGATGGCGATGGCCACGTAGAGCAGAATCACGAACCCCACGGAAATGTAGAAGGCCAGCGGCAGGTTGCGCTCGGGATTGCGGATGTCCGCTCCGGTATTGGCGATGAGCTCGAATCCCTCATAGGCCACAAAGATGATCATGCCTCCCGCCACCAGGGGAAGCAAGGGCACCCAGGTATCCGTGGCCAGCCGAGCGGGCTCCACGCCCTTGACGCCCACGGCCAGGAAGAAAAGCAGGATGGATATTTTGATGACCACCACGTAGGTTTCGGCCTTGCCCACCACCTTGGCACTGGCCAGGTTCAAGACAGCGGGCACGACGATGGCCAGGGAAATGAGCCCGTGGAGCACAGGTGCGCCGCCCCCCTTGGGAAAGAAGACCGCCCCGTAGGAGCCGAAGGCGTGGGCGTAGAGGGCCAGCATGACCACATAGGAAAACCACAGCAGGACGTTGAGCGCGCCCACGTGCATGGAATTGCCGAAAATCCGGTCCAGGAAGACCACGGTGCCGCCCGGCCCGGCATAACGCACGGACAGTCGGGCATAGGATGCCGCAGTGATCAGGGCCACCGCCCCGGCCACGGCAAAGGCCACGGGCGTGCCGCCCTTGGCCAGTTCCACGCTCAATCCCAGCACGGCGAAAATACCGCCGCCGACCATGCCGCCCACTCCGATGGACACGGCTCCCCACAGCCCCATTTTATTGTCTTTCGAAACCATGATTCGCCCTGGTTGCAGATTGAAGGCAGCCCCCTCGGGCCTTGTATGCGGACATCCCGTCCGCCGGAATCCGGCGGACTCGGCCAGGATAGCCTAATCCCCCGGAAGAATAAAGCGAACCGCCCCCCGGCCCTCCCGCGCCCACCGACAACCGGCCAAAACCATTGACTCACTACCGGATTGCACGATAGTGAAACAACCCTCAAGCCCGGGTGGTGGAATTGGTAGACACCAGGGACTTAAAATCCCTTGGAGCTTGCTCCGTGCGGGTTCAAATCCCGCCCCGGGTACCAATAATCACAAGGAGTTATGTGTAAACATGGCTCCTTTTCTTTTGTTCCACTTGAATTATTGTTCCATTTTTGTTCCACTAAGAGTCAGAGGAGCATCAAAATGGCGAGCATAAACAAACGCGGCACCAAGCAGTGGAATGTCCGGATCAGGCGTAAGGGCTACCCCCTCCAAACAGCCACCTTTGAAAAACGCGAAGACGCCGAGACCTGGGCTCGTGATGTCGAAAGCAAAATGGACAAGGGAGCTTTCCTCTGTACAAAGGAAGCCGAACGGACGAGCCTCCACGAGGCCCTTGATCGCTACATCAAGGAATATGCCCCTTCCCTTGCTGACCATCAGCGCGAGGTCAACCGGGCCAAGTTCCTTCAAAAGCGAAAAATCGCCCAAATGTCATTGGCCAAAGTTCGAGGGATGGACATTGCAGCCTTTATCAAGGAGCGCGAAGCCGAAGGAGTCGCCGGCAACACGATCAGACTCGACCTAGCTACCTTCTCTCGCCTCTTTGAGACAGCCCGCAAAGACTGGGGCATGGAATACCTAGACAACCCCGTCAAGAAGGCCAGAAAGCCTAAAATATCGAGGGGACGAGAACGTCGGCTCCAGGACGGTGAGGAAGAGAAGCTTCTCAAGCATGCGCCGGAGGGCTTCAGGCCTATCATCCAGTTTGCCCTTGAGACGGCCATGAGGCGCGGCGAGATCGCCAGCCTACGCTGGGAAAACGTCAAGCTCAAGGAAAGCACCTTATTTTTGCCCAAGACGAAGAATGGAGCGGCACGCACAGTGCCACTCTCTCCGGCCGCGTTAAATGTGCTGAAGGAGCTCCCAAGAGACATAAAAGGATCGGTGTTCAGGTTGACGCCTGATGAAATCACTCAGGCTATGAAGAAGGCCCGAGCTGGCGCAAAACTCAAGAACTTGAGGTTTCACGACCTCAGACATGAAGCCGTATCCAGACTATTTGAAAAAACCAACCTGGACATCATGCAGATCCAGATGATTACTGGCCACAAAACATTGCAGATGCTGGCGAGGTATACCCATTTGAGGGCTGTTGACTTGGTTAAAAGCCTAGCGAGCAACACCTAATGAATACAACCACCAATAATTCTTGATCAATCTTTATTCCTTAGAGCAGCGTCAAGCCCTTTACCCCATAAGCAATAAAGCAAAGTACCGGGCCATACCCAAGCGAATAAGGTTATGAACCATATAACCATTCCATCCACTTCACCGCCTATGCTCTTATACCAAAAGAAAATCACTAACCAAGCTATCACGACAGTGACTAGATAAAGAGCCATAGCTACCTCCCTTTTCTTTCGCTATAATACAGTTTCAATTTTTCCTGAATAGCATTCATGCAATATCCCCAAAAACGTTCATGCACTCTGTGGCCGTTAGGGAAGGAGACAAGGAAGGCTTATCAATTTGATGATTCATCCGGATTTAGGATTCTTTTCTAGCGAGACAAAAATACGCTTGACCTTGTGAAGCTAGAAAGCGGGGGACCAGGGGGCGGCAGCCCCAGGATTGCTCTTTCGACGTTCCCGACGAAGGAGGGCTTGAGTTGAGCCATATTGCCGCGCACGAATTCAGCAACGATTCGTTCCACATATTGTACTACACACGGCATCATCACGACGCTCTCATTGGCCAATAAGAAAGCCCCCACATGGGGGCTTTCTTATTTCTTATCTTTTGAATTTATCTATGGAACTGAAGCAATAAATCCAAACATAAAAAGGACCGCAAACAACATCGCTCCGAGCAGAAACGCCACGACTTTAAAAAAAAATGAAAAGAAACCTCCTCCTGATTCCACATAACTTGGAGAGGATAAATAACTCCATTGCTCTTCCATCTGTCGCTGCTGTTGTTTCAGCGCTTTCCTTTCTTTATTATTAAACTGCCTCATATCATTATCCTTCTTCAAGATCATTCAGGAATGATTTGTCCCAAAAACATCTCGCGTCAAGTACACCATGTAAATAGTGATACAGCGGAGTTTCTCTTATTTCATCATGGGCCGTTTCAAGCAAATTCTTCAATTCAGTAAGCTTGCAGAAAGGCCCCATATCATCAGCCTTTGATACGAATTCCCAAAGTTGCTGTTCCTGATCCTGCATGCCGTCACCAGTCCATTCCAGGACGATGCCTATCCTGATCTTCAAATTTTGGTTCATAACCAATTCCATGAAGATACTTTTCAGCCGCCTCAGCTTGCTCGGGATATCCAATCTGATCAATCTGATCAGCCAGTTTTTCAGCCAGTTTTTTCAACTCTCCGGGTTCCACCAGGACTCCCTTTCTGGACATATCTTCAAGCTTCCCCCGAAGATCTGCCTTGATTTTCTCGTTGTCTCCGAGGGACGCATACCCCTCAAATTCAACTAACTTCTCCAAGGTTTCTGCATATGCAGCAAATGGAACCTTGGGGGCATCTTTGGGATTGGGAGACGGTTTGGATTGAATATCTCCATTGATAATCCGTTCCAACTCCTCTCTATTGGCAATTTGGATGCCATACTCATCGGCTGCTCGAAGACATTTCTCAATGAATCTCGGACTCTTACTCGTCACCATAACATTGCCTTCACCCCATCTAGCATTTCCATAGATGAGGGATGCCGCAACCGCCTCATAACTGTCTTGATTTACGTATAATTTTCTTCCGTCCGGCTGCTCATAGAACTGGACTTCTCCCTGCTCATTAGAGAACAAGGCCCAGCCGTCTTCCTCCTCTTCCATCTGAATGCCTTCAAACAGCTCAGCGGCACGATTCCGCGCAGCTTCAAGGGCTTCTTGACGGGAGCATGTGGGGGTTGGAAGGCCTCCCTCATCGTCTTCTGCGGAGGAGATAATGAATATGGGTTTATCCAGCTTCTTCATGGGCTCGGGCAAAATGATCCTTTGTCGAATCGACTGCCAGGGGATACCGACCTCATGGCCTTGAAAGTGTTCACCTTCACAATCAAGACCGAAACCCATAATTTTTTTAATCTTTTCATTGTAGTGAAGCTTTGCTTCAATACCCTTTTCTCTCAAAGCGGCGGCGAAATCCATCAATTCAATCCGCTCTTCTTCTTGGTCCATAATTTCGCTGATTGTTGCCCGAACCTGATTTTGTAAGCTCTCTCTATCCATTTTTGTATCCTCCTCTATTGTAAGAGATTTTGACGCACCCATTGCTGAGATTCCGGGGGCATCGTTTGGTATTTTTGCACTACCCTGTCCCAATTGGACGCTTTCATTGCGAGGTTGTTGAACCGGACCTCTATCCACCCAATGGTGCCCAGCGCCAAGATCATGCCCATCAAGAGACTGCACAGTAGGATCTGTTTCAGTTTTGGGCTTTGAGCCTGAGCCGGCGGACTGGAAAACGTCCTGAGGATTGATAAAGTTTCTCCCTGTCGTCGATTCGTTCGGGCGAGGCCTTCCAGTATCTCGCTGAGCCGATCTTTCCCGGCCTGCGCCCGAGCTTTCTCCTTCATTTGGTCTATTTTGCCCATTCACGTTCTCCTCAAGCACCCGCGCAACCTGCTTATAAGAATATGATTTACCAATGTCGGAGGCCTTGTAAGAGCACTCTTCGCCTGTCGTAGGCTCGACATAGTTGAGCCTGTAGCCTGCTCCTCTGGCATTCCTCTTCAACTCGATCCCGCTCAAAGACAGACCTGCGGTCAAATCCTCCCAAGATTTCGATTTCAGCAAAGCCTCGTCGATAGCTGCGGCAATGACAAATTTGGGCGGAATTTCAACCCCTTTGCGCAACCACATTTCAGCTTCTCGTTTCGAGCATTTGATGGTCTTTTGTGGTCGATATTTTGATGAGTCGCGATTTCTGGTGACAACCAGGCCAAGCTGACGTTCGATGAGGTCTGATGCTTTTTGCGCTGCATCAGCATCATGCTGGCCGTGCCAAAGCTCCCCACCAAGCCCAATGCGGGAAGCGATTACATGGATATGGTCATGCTCTGTGTCCTGATGGCGTATCGCGACGAATTGGTGGCTAGCAGACGACAGCCCTACTGACTCCACCAATATCTCAGCAGCCTTGTTCCACTGTTGGTCTGTGAGATGTTCCCCCGGGGCAGCACTTAAGCTGACATGCCACACAGGACGGCCACATTCAGGTCGAAGTTGCCGCGATATTGAAAATTCAGAAGCCAATTCCCGAGGATTTACCCCATCTAAATTGCCTCCGACGATCACCGCTCCTTTTTTGGCAGAAAGGGCATAATTGAGTACGCCACGAAATCCAGATCCACGCACAACGTTAGGTCTCATCAGACACTCCGATAAGCTGACGCCGCAATTCTGCTATTGCTTTGCGTAACTCTGTCAGCATGGCCGGATCAAAAGAGGGACGACCTCCCACTTTGGCCACCTCGACCAAATAAGTTAGCCCGCCAGCCACCTGCGCAAGATAAGCCCAGGCTTCACGGTTAATTTTTGGTATTATTCTCGGTGGTCGTTGCAGTGCCGCAGTTCTCAACCAGGCCGCGCGAGAAATGGCTCCTCGCCGGGAATCGACCACAGCAAGCTCCGCTGAAGTCAAACGGCAATTAACTTGGTGCCGCCGCAGCTCAATTTCCGACTTAGTTTTTGGTCCTGGTTTTCTCATTCCGCCCTCCGCGTAGGAGGAACCGGATGAGCATCACAATCGGCAGATTGTGATAGCGAAATCATAGGTTCCTCCTCACCATTTTGAGCGAGAGCGGCAAGTCGCTGAGCACGGAACTTCTCCGCTACTCGGCGCCCCTCTTTTTGACGCTCAGCCTCAGCGGCTTGTTGCTCTACTTCTCTTCGCTTTTGGTTTGCCTCAGCCTGCTTAACTCGCTGAATTGACGCTTCTCTCGCTCGCTCTATGCGGAGATCTTCCCGTTCTTTGGAACGGAGAGCATCCAGACACGATAGATCAAGCGTTCCCAGCAGGGCTCGTTTTTTTAACGTTTCGACTAAACCAGCCTTGTTCGTTTTGGTGTTGTACTTGGCATAGAGCCGGATGAAGTCTTCTTCATCCGCAGAGAGTACACGACCACAACCACCTTGTTCTTGCACAGAGGGAGATGTTGTGGGTGGTGTTTTGGATGAAAGGGAAGAAGAAGGAGAAAAAGTAGTTGTAGTTAAAGGGGGTGGATTTTGCTTGGTGCTTTGCTTAATCAAATATGGATTGCCACCACACTTCCCAGCGGCACTCCTCACCTCACTAAGAGCCTGATTTCTCAACATTCTCGCACAATATATGCAACCTTCATCATCCTGTTTTAAAACATTTGAATCGACTAATTCGCGAAGTATTTTTTGAAATTTTTTCGGCGTAATCCTAAATATTTTAGAACATTTTTTTGCGAAATTTTGATCAGAAAATGGATCTCGTTTTTCTCCTGCCACCCACAAAACGCCATACTCAGGCGAATCGTGAGTCACACATATGAACGCTATCATGATGGCCTGAGCTTGAAGAGAGCAGCCCTGCAG
Organism: Desulfovibrio sp. Huiquan2017; assembly: GCF_017351175.1. Classification (NCBI taxonomy): domain Bacteria; kingdom Pseudomonadati; phylum Thermodesulfobacteriota; class Desulfovibrionia; order Desulfovibrionales; family Desulfovibrionaceae; genus Desulfovibrio; species Desulfovibrio sp. Huiquan2017. Next base: position 144,365 of record NZ_JAFMPN010000001.1, read on the forward strand.
ATCGAGGTCATTTAGCCAATCGCGGGGGTAGAACTGGAAAGCAGGACGTTGATTCATCGTTACCGCTTCCTTGGCCGACCTGGACCGCGCCTGACTGGCATTTGGCCGGCATCAAGAGAGGCCAGAAATCCGTTCACATCAGAAAGCCTGAAGCGGACAGAACGACCTATCTTCACCGAAGGGGGCAAAAGCTGGGGAGATTTTGAACAATAAGTCCTTACGGTATGGACTGACAGATCAAGGATATTGGCCAGCTCGATTACGCCAATTAATTTGTCTTCAACTTTCATAAAACAGCCTTGTGTTTACGAGTACAAGTTGAGACAAATCATACGCTATTTTTATTTTTTATCAAATCAAGTCAGCCAGTTATCCCATTCAAACGTTATACAGGTAAATTTTGAAAATGTGAAAAAATCTGCAGAAAATTGTGCAATAATTTGCAGAACAAATCTCTAGATTTAATCTAAATTCAAACGTTATATGTATAAAATTGGAATTTTATAATCAGAGCCACCACTGAAAAAAACTTTGCAAACTATTACAGTGTAATATAAGTATATATTGAACTTTTTTAATATTGTTATAGAGGTTGCATCATTTTTTCGTCCGACATGCCACTTGGCTAGATCATATTGACTTGACGGTTCGGTTTGTCGGTTTTAGGGGCTAACGATAAAAAGCGACTTGCTAGCGTAAAGGTCATTCTGCTTCGTTTTTTATAGTTCAGGTCCTAAAGACACTGGACAGAGACAGGCTGAACATATCATAGAACTAGACGGCGGCATCCCTTTGGGGAGGACACCGTTCAAGGGAGCGCGAACATGGGTTTCACTTACAGCCCTCTGAGATATCCTGGTGGGAAATCATCCCTTGCCCCATTCCTGACAGAGGTTGTCAAGCTGAACGGAGTCGAGGGCGGAACCTATATTGAACCATTCGGAGGGGGGGCAGGGGCAGCTCTGGCGTTACTCTTGAAAGGCGTTGTTCAACAGATCGTAATTAACGATTATGATCCCCTCTTGGCGTCCTTTTGGAAGTCACTACTGAGTGAGACGCAAAGATTCCTCGAAATGGTCGCCAATGTGCCGTTGGATATTGAAGAATGGCATCGACAAAAAGCAGTTCTCGCAAATCAGAAAACAGCATCTCGGTTTGATCTAGGCTTTGCGGCCTTTTATCTCAATCGATGCAACCGGTCTGGAATTCTTAAGGCAGGCCCGATAGGAGGGAAGCTGCAAAATGGCTCGTATACCTTGGATGCTCGGTTCAACCGTGAAGGTTTGATAGAAAAAATTCAGCACATTGAAAGGTATAAGGACCATATTATTGTGCATGAAAAGGACGCAATTGAACTGCTTGAGTCCGTTGTGCCTTCGATATCTGGGCCAAAGATTATTTACCTCGACCCCCCATATTATATGAAGGGTCAGCAGTTATACATGAACGCCTATAATCATGAAGACCATGAAAACTTAGCATGGCTCCTTTCCTCTACATGCAAAGATGAACTCTGGGTATTGACCTATGATGATGCACCCGAGATACGTGGTATGTATGATGCCGGAACGGTTTTAACATACTCGCTCAACTACTTTGCCCACCATGCAAAAAAGGGGAGTGAGTTGCTCATCACTCCCCCTAGTCTCAAGCTTCCGAATGAAGTAGCGGTTAGCTATGGCTTGGCTTAATCTTGTAGAAGTAGATCAATGATCTGTTCGACGTGCCCCCAGAAGTTTCGGAGGTCGTCCTTTGTGGGCTTTCCATAGTCGCCATGGACGTAATCGTTTAAGGTTTCAATATGCACAAACGACTCACTGTCTTTCGCTGTAAATCGTTTGAACTTAACGCAGGTAGAACGATCAGGGAACCAATCTGCATGATTCGAGACTAAGAAGTTAATCCGCTTAGATAGACCTTTGGTCCTGCCATCTTCATTCTTGGTTTCGTCAAGCTTCCCATTGATCTCGTAAAGACGCTGGACGGAAAGGTCGAGGATCGACCTCAACAACATCCCGCTTGCGTGCGGATAGGACCCGACAGACATTTTATGGCCTTCCGAAAGCAACTCGTTCAGCTTCCCCATCCCAGTGTTGAAAGACATAGTGTCAGGGACAAGGCGCTCCTTCTTCCGACGAGGTCTTGGTTTTCGCGTTTCCTTTTTCTCGCCCCCATCTTCAGTTGGCGGTGCTTCAAACTCGTACTCTCCTGATTTGCCACTTGAAAACTTGATGAAAACATCTTCAATGAATTTGGCACGTTGATCCACATCTTTATGCGTCCTAGCTGTAAGCTTACCGTCCACGATTAGCTTGCATAAATGCAGAATGACCTTCAAAAATTCATCTTGAGGAATTGTGTACGTAAGCTTTGAACCAACAAGCTGCAATCCAGCGAGCTCTTGGAAACGCTTAGCTTCAAAAATTCTGGAGAGGGTAGATGTTTGGAATTTTTCGTGAAGATAAGCGTCCTTCACAGTATCAGGGATGTCAGCTCCTCGGATCATCTCCCTCAAAAGGATTGTAATAGCCGCTGTGCGGACTTCAGCGATTTTTACCGAATACCGGTCAGCGATCTCTTCATGATTGACCCCTCGAAGGACTTCACCTGCCAAGAAACGCATTTTCATAATGCGTTGCCACGGCGAGGTCATCTCTGATCCGTGTCTTGCAATAAGAATAGGTGCGACTTCATCCTTGCTTGGCGCAATGTAGACACTCAGCTTTTCCCATTGAGAGACATCAATATCTTCTGCAAGGCGGATATATGAATACTTCTTGCGCGGAGGAGCGAGGGCAGGATTCCTGAGAAGTTTTAGGGCTGTGATACGCCGATTGCCCTCCACAACAACAAACTTCTTGCCAACTTTTGCCACAATTGGTGTTTCATTGATGAAGAAGCCGTTTTGGGCGATGCTTTTTGCGATTTCAAGCACCTTAAACTCGTCAACTAGGAAATGAATTATTGCTGACTGACTTTGCTGAAGCATTTCCTCGGGCAGGCGCGGGTTTTCTCGGTCCAATTGCAGAGCATCTACTGACAACTTTCTCAATTCCCAATTCGAGTAATCTATCATCTCCTTCTCCCGTTTCCGTTCAAGACAGTCCTTGCAAGACACACTCTCGATATTGTGCATTTGGTAACAAGTCAATCTGAAGTCGAGAATAAAGCGAAAGGGAGGCGGGGACTTAAACCGAGCAATTACAGAGGGGCTATTGTTAACAGCCTCTAATCAAAGGATTTGTGCAACTGGCGCATATTACCCTTGTTGCTCCATTTGTTCCATTTTTGTTCCACTCAGCGTATAGATTGGAACAAAACGATATGCATCTATCCAAATCCATATTAAATGAATTCAAATAGTTGTATAAAAAATTCAACAATACCAGCTTACTAGATTGCGACTTAAAATCCCTTGGAGCTTGCTCCGTGCGGGTTCAAATCCCGCCCCGGGTACCAGATAAGCAACGGCCCGCAACGCATGCGTTGCGGGCCGTTTTTCCTTTTCTTGTCCGGGACGTGTCCCTACAACTGCACCGTGTTCAGGACCACGGACATGGCCTTGAACCAGAACTCGACCCCGTCGCCGGGTTCGAGAGCCAGGTCGCGGGCGCTCAGGGCGGAGATGAGGGCGCAGACGTCGGAGCCGTCCGGCAACCGGCCCAAAACCTCGGCCAGGACCGGCGTGTCGGTGATCCGGATGATTTCCGCCTCCAGGCGATTGCGCGCGCTGCCCATGGGACGTCCCGCACGGCGCAGGACGTTGACCAGCGGGGCCTTGACCGTAGCCACGACCGGGCTGCCCTCGCGAAGCCTAAGGTTGCGCAGGGAGTCCATGGTGATGACCGCGCTGATTTTGATGCCGGAACGGGTCTCAAGGACGACCTGGGCCATGACCGGATCCGTGATCACCTCGACGACGTGACCCAGAAAGGAGTTGCGCGCCGAGGTACGCTTGCGCATGGCCTCATGGGCGGTGCGCACGATGGATTCCACGTCACCCGGCGAAAATTGCTGGAAGTTGGCGGTCAGGTCCAGGGAGGACTGGCCAAGAATTTCTTTGACGATGGTAATGGGCACGCCGCTGCGCAACATCTCCACGGCCCGGGTATTGCGCAGGGACTTGGGACAGACCAGATCCTTGGCCAGGCCGCAGTCCTTGCCGCGCTCGTAGCAGACGCGCCGGAAATAACCGGGGTCCACCCGGAAGACCTCCCCGCGCAGACCGTATCCCATGGGGCTCTCCAGAAAATCGGCCAGCTCGACGTAGAAATCCTCGGGCAACGGGACATCACGGATGCGGTCCTCCCTGCCCAGCCGCACGGACGGACCGGCGGCGTTGAAGGCCTCGGCGTCATCCAGGGAGAGGATCTCGCCCAGGCGCGCGCCTGTATGCCGGACGAGTTGAAAAAGCAGCCAGAGCCGGGTCCGGGCCCGGACACTGTCCATGCGCCGAGCCGCATCCCTCCATCCCTTGAAAGATTCTTCCAATGCGCGCATCTGCGACGGCTCCAGGTAGCTGACCTGATCCGAAACGCTGAAAAACTCGCGTGGACACATCCGGCCCGAAGGCTTGATTTCCTGCATTAATGACCCACCTGCCGGGTTATCACGCTTTTATCTATTCGCGTGACTTGGTTGCGATATAACAGCACAGAACATAGGGAATTTAGGGACGGGACACAACCTGTTCGACAATCGCACATCCCACCGCGCCCCGCGCGGAGAAACCAAGGAGACGCCCCCATGCATTTCATCCGAATCTGCACTTTGATGCTCACCCTGCTTCTCTCCCTTCCGGCAAGCGCCTGGGCCGACGGCAATGTGGTTCTGGCCGCCGGAGCGGGCTATAAAAAAATGGTCAACGCCCTGAACACCGCCTATGAGAAAAAGACCGGGCAGACCATGGACCTCATCTATGGCAACATGGGCCGGGTGACGACCCTGGCCAAGGAAAGCGGCAAGGTGGACATCGTTCTGGGCGACCAGCAGTTTCTTCTGGTACGCGCGGCCCTGCCCGTGACCGAAAAGACCGAGTTGGGCCGAGGCAAGCTGGTCCTGGCCTTCGCCAAAGGATCCAAATTCTCCAAAATCGCCGACCTGGACGATCCCGCAGCCGGGCGCATCGCCATGCCCGACACAAGCAAGGCCATCTACGGCAAGGCCGCCCGGGAATACCTGACCAACACCGGCAGACTGCCCGGCATCAAGCCCCGCCTGGTGGAAGTGGCCACCGTGCCCCAGGTCTTCTCCTATCTGGCCACCAACGAGGTGGACATGGGCTTCATCAATCTGACCCATGCCTTGAACGTCAAGGACAAGCTGGGCGGCTACAAGGTTCTGGACGAGAAGGACTACTCCCCCATCAGCATCATCGCGGCCATCCTGACCTCCGCCCCGAACAAGGACAAGGCGCAGGCGTTCCTCGACTTCGTCAAGACGGACGAGGCCCAGGCCATAGTCAGGGCTAACGGCCTCTAGGAATATGGACTTCGTCGGCATCCTGGCCCAGCCGGAAACCATCAATCCTCTCCGGCTCACCCTGAAGGCACTGGCCGTGTCCGGCGTGCTGCACCTTGTGGTCGGCGTACTCATCGCCTACTATCTGACCTCGGGCAAGGGACCACTGCGTTCGATCGTGGACTTTCTGGTCACCCTGCCCCTGGTCTTTCCGCCCATAGCCACCGGGTTCATCCTGCTTTTGCTCCTGGGACGGGCCGGGTGGCTGGGACGGTTCTCGCCGGTGGACATTGTCTTCAACTTCCCCGGCGTGGTCCTGGCCTCATTCGTGTCCGGCCTGCCGCTCATGGTCAAACCGGTGGAGGCGGCCCTCAAGGGCGATGTGCGACGGCTGGGCGAGATCGCCCAGGTCCTGGGCAAAAGCGACTGGCAGACCTTCTGGCTGGTGCTCCTGCCCAACATCCGGCGCAACGTGACCGCAGGCTGGTTTCTGGCCCTGGGCCGTTCCCTGGGCGAAGTCGGAGTGACGCTCATGCTCGGCGGCAACATCATCGGCAAGACCAACACGCTGTCGCTTGAAATTTATAACGCGGTCTTCAGCGGCGAATTCGATCGGGCCATGGTCCTGGCGGTGGTCATCGGTCTTTTCTCGCTGACTATCTTCGCCGCTCTAAAAAAATTGTCCGCCGTTTAGGAGACGAAATGCGTTCCATCCTTGAAATCGTGCACCAAAAAGCCTTGGATCTCTGGACCAAGGAAGGTATTCTCGACGAAACCATTACCGTGACCGCCGCGCCCCTGAGCGTCAAAGAGGCCATCGGCACGCCCGAAGGCACTGACTTTCCCATTCAGAAGGGTAAGGAAAAACTCATGGAGGCCAATTTCCGCGATGCGCGCGGCCAGGCATTCACTGACAATTATGGCAATTATGCCGGAACACTGCGTGAGATCGCCGCACTTCCTCTGGAAAACAACTATCATCGGGCCGTGTTCATTTCGACCATGAACGCGGTGTGCCGCTCCCTGGGGATGACCCGGAACACGGTTCATTGCCGCGACACGGGGCCGGCCGAATGTGCCCGGGGCGTCTTTCAATATATCGACGACTATTACGGCAAGGGACGCGTAACCATCATCGGTTTCCAACCCACCCTGGCTCAGGCCGTAAGCAGCGGGACCGAGGTCCGGCTGGTGGACCTGGACCCGGACAACATCGGGCAGACCAAGCGCGGCGTGCTCATTGAAGGCGGCGAGGCGACCAACGACGCCATCGACTGGGCGGACCTCCTTCTGGTCACCGGCACCACCCTGGCCAACTCGTCAATCGACCTTTTTCTCACCGGCAAACCCGTGCTATTCTACGGCACGACCATTGCCGGAGCGGCCAGCCTCATGGGTTGGAATCGCTACTGTCCGCAGAGCAGTTAGGGAGTCTCCTCCATCCCCTCCCCGGCTGCGGGGAAAGGGTTTCCGTTTGCCGCATGGAAACCCTTTCCCAAGCGGCGGGCCGCCAAAGGCAAACTAAAGACTTGCGGCCGCAAAAAACGCCTTTCATGTCGGCAATCCACAAAGCCGGAACACGTCCCAACCCTTTCCCTCCATTGTGTCCTTCGCGACGCATCGGCAACATGCCGCCCCCGTGCAGCCCGTCCGTACACGCGCAAACCACCCGCATTCCCCCCGGAGCGCACCGGCCGTGCCGATTTATCCTCGACCGATCTGACAATAAATGATAACGATTACTCTCAGAACGAACGACAATCGCGAAGCAATCCTCGCGCCCGTCAACACGGGGCACGGCATCCCGCCCCGTAACGCGACGGAACCGACACAAAAACGACAGCCCCATGATCCGCAGACCGCTTATCGTCCTCGCCGCCCTTCTGCTCATGGCCGCACCGGCCTGGGCCGATGTGGTGCGCACGGTCTCCACCGAATATTACGAGGTGGACGGAACCACTCCCCCGGCCATCATTGCGAGCCTGAAAAACAGCTCCCCCGTAAACGAAGGGTCCACGACCTACCAGGCCAACACACGCACGGACATCCGGACCACCTATAACATCGAGCAACGGGGCGACCGGTGCCGGATCAAAAACGTGGTCGTCCATCTCCGGCTGATCTATCTCTATCCCAAGCTCAAGCACAGCGTGGATTTCGAAACCCGCAAATGGTGGAAGAAATTCTCCCGCGAACTGGAAAAACATGAACGCATCCATGGCGATATTTCCACCAAGGCGGCCTACAAACTCAGCGACACTCTGGAACGGACCCCGCCCGGCGACTGCTCCGGATTCAAAAACAGAATCAAGGCTCAACTCCGCAGGATTATGGATGAAATGAAGAGAGACCAGGTGGCCTACGACAAACTCACCCAGCACGGCCTCAAGCAACAGCGAAACATGGGCCGCTACCCCTAGTCCCGGACATCCCACCGCATCCCCGGTCATGTGACGAGGATATCAAAAAAGGGCGGCGAGAGAATCTCGCCGCCCTTTTCGTATTTATTCCACCCCGCCCTATTCCATAGGGGCCGGATTTTTCATGTCCCAGATACCGCAAGGGCAAGCGTCGGCGCAGAAGCCGCAGGCTATGCACTTGTCGGGATCGACCACGCGCTCGAAACCGCCGTCGGGCAGCTCCACGCGCTTGATGGCGCTTTGCGGACAGAGGGTGTCGCAGATGTAGCAATCGCGGCAGGAACCGCAACTGGAACATTCCGCGCCGCACTGGTTGGCGTCGCTGAACTCGATGACACGCGGATCGAAATATTCGAGCGTCATGCGGGTATAGTCGATCATCTCGCGAGTATCGCTTTGCGGACGGCGGTTGTTGAAGATGTCGTCGATGACTTCGGCAGCCCGGCGACCGTGGCCGATGGCGTGGGTCAGCAAACCGGGCCGGACGGCGTCGCCGATGGCGAAGACCCTCGAATCCGTGGTCTGGTAGTCGTCGTTGACGACCACGTGGCCGCGATCCAGAGCGATGTTGTCGGGCAGGAAGTCCACGTCCGGCTGATCGCCGATGGACATGATGACCGTGTCCGCCGGAAGCAGTTCCCCGGATTGCAGCAGGACACCCTCGTCGGTGATCTCCTTGGTAAAGCAGGGCCACTTGAAGCGAGCGCCCACGGCCTCGGCCTCCTTGCGTTCCTTGCCGAAGGAAGCCGGTTCCTGGATGTCGATGAGGGTGATATCCTCGGCCCCCACTGAGGCGGCCATGGTAGCCACGTCGCAGCCCACATTGCCCGCGCCGATGATGACCAGCCGCTTGCCGATCTTGGCAGTGCCCGCCTTAGCGTCCTTGAGGAATGTCAGAGCCGGATAGATACGCTCGTGGCCGGGCACCGGGATAATGCGCGGCTTTTGGGCGCCGATGGCCAGAATGACGAAGTCGTACTCCTGCTTGAGTTCCTCGAATTCCTTGGTCTTCAGTTGCTGTTGCAGGTGCACGTGCGGAATGACCTTGGCGGCGCGTTCGACCTCGGCCTCGACGATCTCCTTGGGTACGCGATTGTAGGGAATGGCGGCGGTGATCTTGCCGCCCAAGGTCTTGGCCATATCGTAGACCACGGCCTCATGCCCCTTCATGCGGATCTGCCAGGCCACGGAGATGCCGGCCGGGCCGCCGCCGATGACGGCCACACGCTTGCCGGACAAGGGCGGCAGCTCGGGAGCCTTGGATTTGTGGCCCTGGCGGCCGAGCTTGGTGATGTCCACGGCGGCCATGTTCTGCTGCGTGGAGCGGGTACAGCCCTGCATGCACAGGTTCGGGCAGAGGTAACCGCAGACCGTGGCCGGGAACGGCGTATAGGCGAGGGCCAGGTCCACGGCCTCGTCCACCAGTCCGTCGCGGACAAGCTGCCAGCGTTTCTGTACAGGCATGCCCGTGGGGCAACTGGCCTGGCACGGAGCCATGTACTTGCGGTTTTCCCACACGGGTACCTTGCGGCGCAGGTCGCCGTGCACGATGAGCGGAATGGGCGAGCGGTCCAGGTCGGTCAGGTCGCCGAAGATACCTCCTCTGCCCAGTTCCGCGTCCCAGGTTCCGGCCCGGAAATCATGCATGGCGCGGCGTACCCTGCCCTTCTTTTCGAAGGGAGTCTTGGCCCGGATGAGCTGCCACTCCTCGCGGCGGGTCAATCTTTTCAGCAACCGCGACCGTTTGATTTTCTTGAGGAACTGTTCGAGATTCTCGACCAGCCAGCCCCAGGCCGCATCGTCGATGGGCTCCATGAGCGAATCAGATTGGGAAAACCCGTCAATGGGGCCGCGCACGAAGATGCGGCCGCCGACCATGCCCACGCAGGGACGATAGCCGAGGACGTTCCCGGGATTCTGAGCCTCATGCCCGCAGACCACGGCCGTGCCTCCGGCCATGAACTCGGCGAAGTAGTCGCCCACCGCCCCCAGGACCCATAGTTCGGGCGGGTCGAAACGGGGGTTGGTCTTGGTCATGGTCATGCCGCGCGAGCCGATGTTGCCCGCGATGAAAACCTTGCCCTGGGCCATGGCGTTGCACACACCGTTGGATGCATTGCCGTTGACGATGATCTCCGCGCCCGCGTTCAGCCAGCCCACGTCGTCCGAGGCCGGGCCCATGACCTGGATGGTCGTGCCCGGGAACCCCTTGGAACCAATGCGCTGGCCAGGCGAGCCGGTGAGGGTTACGGAAATGGGCTCTTCCTTGGAAATCCAGAGCCTGCCGCCAATGCCGTGCTGGCCCCAGGCGTCGATCTCCAACCGGCGCGCGCCCTGCCGGACCGCGTTCTGGATGCGCTCCTCCAGGATGCGGGATTCCACGCGGACACCGTTCTCGTGTCCGTCTATGCGCTGTGTTTTCTTTGCCATTGCGTACTCCGATATATCCTGAGGCTGCGATTAGATGACGTACTTGATGTCCAGACGTTCCGCCGCGTCCTTGTCCGAGATGCCGAGCGCGTCGGACATGCCGACGGGCAGGGACGTGGACCGGCCCAGCGGCGCGATGACCTTGCGCAGTTCCGTGTCGAAGCTCAGGTAGAAGTCCACCACCCGCTCGGCGACCTTTTCGGGGTCGAGACGGCGGTAGAGGCGCGGATCCTGGGAAGTGATGCCCTTGGGGCAGACGCCGATATTGCAGACGTTGCAGCGATCTTTCTCGCTGCCGAGACAACCCGCGCCCGCCTGCATGACGTACTTGCCGATCTGGACCATGCTCGCGCCGAGCATAATCAGGGCCGCCGCGTTGGCGGCCAGATTGCCATGCTTGCCGATGCCGCCGCCCGCGATGAGCGGAATCTCGTTCTGGGCTCCGGCCACGCACAGCGCCTTGTAACAGTCGCGCAGGTTAGAGGCGATGGGATGGCCCATGTGGTTCATGGACACATTGTAGGCCGCGCCCGTGCCACCGTCCTCGCCGTCAAGGGCCAACCCCGCCGCATAGGGATTGCGGACCAGGTTGTTGAGTACGGCCAGCGAGGTCGAAGAAGCGGAAATCTTCGGATAGACCGGCACGCGGAAGCCCCAGGCCATGGACATGGACTGGATCATCTTGGCCACGGCCTCCTCGATGGAATACTTGGTCTGATGCGTGGGCGGGCTGGGCAGGGATACACCGGCGGGCACGCCGCGGATGGCCGCGATGAGCTTGTTGACCTTGTACCACATGAGCAGGCCGCCGTCGCCCGGCTTGGCACCCTGGCCGTACTTGATCTCGATGGCGCAGGGGTCTTCCTTCATCTCGGGGATGGCGTGAATGATCTCATCCCAACCGAAATATCCCGAGGCGATCTGCAAAATGACGTACTTGAGGAAGCGGGAGCGCAGCAGGCGCGGCGGGCAGCCGCCCTCCCCCGTGCAGATGCGCACCGGCATGTTCATTTCCTCGTTCAGGTAGGCCACGCCCATCTGCAATCCTTCCCACATGTTCGGGGAAAGCGCGCCGAAGGACATGCCGCCGATGACCAGGGGATAGATCTCCCGGACCGGGGGCTTCCAGCCGTGATCGCGATGACACGTGATTTCGGCTTCGGGCGAGAGCACCCGGCCAAGCAACGTGCGCACATCGAATTCATGACGGCCCGCGTCAAGCGCCGGGTCGGTAAGCATGGAGATGCGGATGAACTTGATCTGGTCCAGCAGGGACTCGGCATTGTTCCGCCGACCGCCGCGCGTCCTGGGCTGTCCGCCCCGGTTGCTCTGGAACTGGAGCGTGGTGGAGTCATACTGGCGGGTGGGCTCGATGGCGTTGTTCGGGCAGACCATGTTGCACATGGCGCAGCCGATGCAGGCATATGCCGGATCCGTGCGCTGGCGGATGCCGTAAAAAGTGGAAAACTCCGCGGTCGGCTTGGCCGAGAGGCCCATGGGCGGCTTGACGTCCCGCTTGCGGAACACGCCCAGTTCAATGGCGTTGACCGGACAAACCGAGGTACATCGGCCGCACTTGGTGCAGGTGTTGATATCCCACTTGATCTGCCAGGGCAGGTCCTTGCGGCTTAAAGTTGAAGGCGTAACGGGTCGTTCTGCGAGCATTGTTGAACCTCCCGGCAATCGGGTCCGACGATCGCCGTGTCGAGATGCATAGGTTGAAAATCCTTGGTCTTGTCACGTTCGGGGATGGCGGCGTTGAGCCCGCAAATCTCGGAGGAAAATCCGTAGATACCGAGTTCGGGATTGCCGCCGACCACGCCGGGACGGAACTTCTTGCGGTCTTGCGCCATGAACATGGAGCCGTCGGGCAGACAGCCGATGACGCAATTGGGTCCGTCGATGATCAGCTTGCGACAGGAGCGTTTGAGGTCGGCCAGGAATTCCCGGTCGGGATGGTCGCGCATCTCGTCGTCGTTCATGGGTGTGATGATGTGCTTGTAGGCACGGATATCCAGGCCCAGCCGCTTGGTGGTGTAGTGGGCGATGTGCGTGAACACCTCGGAATCGGACTGGTAGCCCCGGTAGCCGGTGACCCCGCGCGATGTGAGGTATTCGCGGATGGGCACGAAGGCCGTGTTCTCGCCGTTGGTCATGGTGGAGATGCCTTCGAGGAAGAAGGGATGGCAGGCATACAGATTGATGGCGTAGTTGGTGTTCTGCCGTCCCTGAGCCAGGATATGGCGGGCGTAGAGCTCCTCGCGGTCGAGCCTGAGATACCCGGCGATGGTCAAGGGGTCGCCCACTTCCTTGATCATGATCGTATCGGGCCAGAAGGAAAAGACCATTATGTCGCCCTTCTCCTCGCCCATGGCGCGAAGGTCCAGGCGCATCTGAACCAGATTGGAATCCACCTGGGCCTGGGTCATCCCCTTCCACTCGTCCGGAATCCTGAAGGCGATGGAGGCGTAGGTCCCCCGCTTCGGCGTCCCGACCGGCGGTTCGACGTCCGGCTTGAAGGTTGCGGAATACTTGGACTGGAATCCGTTCCTCGTCATGTATTCCGACATCCGCGCCAACCCGGCGTCGGTAAAGATGCCGGACAGTATGGGATATTCCTTGAGTTCCTCCCACGGTCCTCCCAGACCGCTGAGGAACAACCCCACGCCGGAGCCGTCATGCCCTTCCTTCATGACATTGAGGGCATCGACGGCGCGCATGGGTGACACCGGGTCACGACTTGTGAGCGCAAATAAACGGCACATAGTCTCGATTCACTCCGCAGTTAAAGTTCCTTCGCCCCGCCGCGAAAAAGCGGCGGCGCGCATGGCGGACACCGGACAAAAATCCAATGATTCCCAAAATTCCAAAGCCGAGGAAACGCGCATCCCGCAAGGGGCAAAAAAGCCTGCTCTGCGACCGGGAAAACGATCGCGGCAGGCTCTCCGGCTCAAGAGTTTCACAATAATGCAACTTCCAAGGAGCTGTTCACCGTTGCATTGTATAATAAGTTTATACAAACCCCGGAAGGTGAACCTAGATCAAAACGGGAGAACGTGCAACCGTAACGCATTCATGGCATTTGTCAATTTTGTTAACAACAAAAAGGCGACGCAAAAAACGTCGCCCTAGTCCCCAAGAATGACAGGAGAATTAAATTCTCATCCGCGTACGAGACGAGTCTGAAAAAAATTACGGAATGGTGGATTCAGGGGGGTCAGACAGCGAATATATCGGTTTTGATCGCCAGACGCGACGCGGCCGCCAGGAAATCGGCGGGAGAAACTCCATACTGACGGCAATACTTCTCAATTCTGGCCAGGAGATGAACGTGCATGACCATTTCGAACTCTTCGAAGTCGCTCCCATCCCCTTGAACCGAGATATTGATCGCTTTCTTGTCCATATTTTCGGGTTGCGCGAGCAAAACCTTCTTTTTCGAGGGGGCCGGAAGGACTTCACCCTGTTCCAGACGATCCTCCACGAACATGGCCAGGGCTTCATGGGCATTATCCACCGCTTCGTCCAGGTCCTCGCCGAAACTGGTGCATTCCGGGAAATCCGGGAACGTCACGGACACGCCGTGCTTCTCCTCTTCGAACAGGGCTACGTATTGCATCCGCCGCCTCCTTTGATGATGAAACAGAGTTGAAAAATCTATTCGATGCAGCCCGGCAGGGAGGCAATAACCCGCTTACTCAGGAGCATAAAGACCTCGGCCCCTTCCTGCAGGTGTCCAGCCAGGGACTCGGCCTCCTGGCCCGTGCCGCAGAAGAGGTCCATTCGCGTGTTCTGGATGGCTCCGCCCGTATCCTGGGCCAGAACCAGGGAAAAGAACGGATCGGCCTCGCCGGTGCCGTAATCCATAAGCGAGGTTCGCAGGGCGAGCACGCTGCCCAGCGGAATCATGCGCCGGTCCACGGCCACGCTAACGCGCGGGGTCAGGATGGAGCCGATGGAGCCGAAAGGCCCCTCGTCCGCCAACTGGAAAAAAACGTAGCTCGGATTGCGGAAGAGGATGTCCTCGGCAACGTCAGGGTGCGCGTTCAGAAACTCGCGGATGCGCTGCATGCTCATCTCTTCCTTGGGAATGTAGCCCTTTTCGATGAGCACCCGGCCAATGGATACGTACTGGCGGCCGTTCTTGCCGCCATAGAGGATGTGCTTGTAGGTCCCGTCGGGCAGATCCAGCCTGCCGGACCCCTGGATCTGGAGAAAGAAGACATCCACCGGATCGGCGGCCCAGGCGATCTCGTCACCCTTGCCCGCTAAAGCGCCCTGCCCGTCGATGTCCGCGCGGCCGTAGTACGGTTTGATCGTGTCCCCTTCCACACGATAGACCAGCCGCTGTCCGGCCCAACGCGGATGAAACCGGCCCAGATCCGCTACTTTAAGATCGCCGGGCACGCCGTACAACGGATACTTGTAGGTCGCGTCCGGGGTCAGCGAGGCCTTGAGCCACGGCTCGTAATAGCCAGTCAGCAATGTCCCGGGCTCCAGCCGAAACCAGGCGAACCGCTCGGCCAACAGGGAGGGATCCTCGTCCAGCCGATCGAGCAACGCGTCGAGTTCGCTCACGGAATCGTACAATTGCCCCCAGGTCAAAAGCAGTCCCGGCTTTTTGACGCAAACCGCGTCTTGCGGCCGGGAGCGTATGTAGCGCAGGTTGTCCGTGATGCCGGGGCGCAGGTCCTTCCATGAAGCCAGGCCCTGCGGTTTGAGGGACAAGGCGGAGGTCAGTCCCCTGGCCGCCCGCACGTCCACGGGCACATAAGCCGGAGTCGTGGGCACGGGCTGCGGCGCGGGAGGTTCGGTCACGCAACCGGCGAGCGGGAGCAGGACCAGCAAGGCCAAAACGCAAAGCGAATTTCGGGAAATCATCAAATCGCCTCTTCGTGATCGTCCAGGTCGTCGGCGTATTCCTCCAGGTAGATTTGCAGCATGACCATGACGAAGCTCAGGATCAGCGGGCCGTAAAAGATACCCAGCATGCCGAAGGAGTAGATGCCGCCGAGGATGGCGATGAAGATGTAAAAGGTCGAAACGCGCGAGGCTTCGCGCATGAAGATGGGCCGCAGGATGGTGTCGATGCCGACGACGAAGATGCCGCACCACAGGGCCAGGAAAAGGGCCGGCTTCCACTGCCCGGAGAGAAACAGATACCCCACGGCGGGCACCCAGATCAAACCGGTGCCGAGCACGGGAATGAGCGAGGAAAGAGCCATCATGCCGCCCCAGAAAAAGGCCGGGATGCCGGCCACGGCCAGCCCCACCCCTCCAGCGAAGCCCTGGAGCACGGCCACCAGAAGGCAGCCCATGAGCACACCCCGGGCCACCCGCTTCAGGCTGTCGATGATATAATCCTCCTGCTTGGGCCGCAACGGCGAGAGGCGCTTGATGTAGGCGACCATCTTGGTGCCGTCGCGCATGAAGTAGAAGAGGATGAAGACCATCAGCAGAAAATGCATGACCAGCTTGGCCCCGTCCCGGGCCAGAGACGTTCCGAAGGACAGCATGTTCTGGGCGAACTCGCGGGAATATTGGAGAATACCCGCCTGGATCTGGACCTCGTCAATGCGCAGGAACGGCAACTGCTCATGGAGAAGATTCGCGTATTTGTCGAGCATCTCCAGGCTGAGGAAAGACTTGTAGGAACCCTGGGCGATCCAGGCGTTCAGGGAGACCAAAGACTCCACGCCCTGGCTGATCAGGGCCATGAACAGGAAGGCCAAGGGCAGAACCAGGGCGAAGACGATAATCCCCACGGTCAGGGCCGAGGCCCAGGTCCGCCGTCCCTTGCACAACTTCAAGGCCCAGTTGAAGACCGGAGTAAACAGGACGGCCAACACCGTGGAAAAGATCATGGTATGCATGAAGGGTTCCACCAGCGAGAACCCCAGGTACAGGGAAAACAGCAGGAGGAGGATCAGGAATACCTTGTAGATGCCCCCGCTGATCAGGGGGGCCGGACCATTCGATTCGCTCATATTTCGTTCAAGCTCCGTGGAAGGGGCGGCAGGGCCGGAATTGTTCCTTCTTCAGGGTTGATTGTATGATTGCGGCGACGGTGTCAACGTCAACCGGCTTGGAAACATAATCATCCATACCCGCGTGCAGGCAACGCTGCTCGTCGCCCCACATGGCCCGTGCGGTCAGGGCCACGATGGGCACGGCCGGGTCCAGGCAGCCGATTTCCGGGTCCCGGATGCGCCGGGTAGCCTCAATGCCGTCCATTTCGGGCATTTCCACGTCCATAAGCACGATGTCGAAAGGCCCTTCCTTGAGGGCCTTCACAGCCTGCGCGCCGTCCGCGGCCAGGACGACCGCGCAGCCCATCTTTTCAAGCAGGCGCACCAGATAACGCTGGTTGACCAGATCATCCTCGGCCACCAGGACTCTGACGCCCGCAAGAGGCGAATCCTCGCCCAGAACCGAGGCGGACGGCGAGGAGTCCTCATAGGGGCTGCGCTCCAGCGGTACGGTCACGGCAAAGACGCTGCCCCTGCCCACCTCGCTTGAGCAGCGCAGGGTGCCACCCAAGAACTCCACCAGCCGGTTGGCGATGGCCAGCCCCAGGCCGAGGCCGCCCGTGGCGTGATGAAGATGGTCCGCGCCCTGATGAAAGCTCTCGAAAATTTCTTCCAGCTTGTCGCCGGGGATGCCGACACCCGAGTCCCGGACCAGGACCTGCACGGCCAAGGCACCATCCGGCGAGGACGCCCCCCCCTCCCCCGCCGTCGGAGAAACATCCACCAAGACCTGCCCCGAAGGCGTAAATGAGACCGCATTGGCGACAAGATTGCCGATCACCTGGCGCAGCTTGGACGGATCACCGCGCACCCAGTCCGGGATATCCGGGGAAATGGAGTATTCCAGGCGCACGTTCTTGGCCTGGGCCGCCCGGCGGTGTTGCGAGAGCACGCCGGTGACGAGGTCCTCGATGCGGAAGTCCACCTTGCGGACGGTCAGGGAGCTGGCCTCCAGCTTGGAGTAGTCGAGAATCTGATTGAGTACCGACAGCAGTCCCATGGAGGATTCCTTGATGAGCCGGACGTTCTCGCGATACGGCTCGCCCAGGTCGGACAGAAGCAGCAATTCGGTCATGCCGAGCACGCCGGTCATGGGCGTACGCAGTTCATGACTGACCGTGGCCAGGAACGAGGCCTTGGCGCGACTGGCGGCTTCGGCGGCCTGCTTGGCCTTGCGCAGCTCCCGTTCCATCTGGTGCTTGTACAGCCCGACCTCGATGGCCGCGCGCAGCTCGATGTGGTCCACAGGCTTGACCAGATAACCGAAAGGACCGGTCACCGTGGCCCAGTGCAGGGTCTCCTCGTCCACCACCACAGTCAGGAATATGACGGGAATGTCGAAACGAGTGCGCAGCTCACCTGCAGCCTCAAGACCATCCATGTCGCCTTCGAGCAAAATGTCCATGAGTACAATGTCCGGGGCCAACCGGTCGGCCAGACTCAAGGCCTCCTCCCCCCGGCAGGTCATGCCGACCACGTCATATCCAGCCCGCTCCAGGGCCAGCTTGATATCCAATTGCGCCAGAGCGTCGTCCTCAACGACCAATATCTTGCTTGTGGGCATGTTTTTCTCCGTTGCAAGCTCATCTTGGGATCGTTTTGACCTCTGTATCTTTCCTATCCTGATCCTGCGCCCAAAAAAAGGATAAATATATTTTTCCGGGCGGCATCTTTCATCTTTTTCCGAAACGACCGAACAGACTTCCTGCATGCGGGATTTATTCCCGGACAATTCAGACCCTTATTCTGCGTTTAACAGAATCTCCGCAAAATATTCGGCCCAAAACGAGATCCCGGCAACCGTCGCCAACCGAGAACCATCTTGAAATTTCCGGACATTGAGGGTAGGAAGGACTGTCGTTCTGTGAACAAAATCGTTCAATACGGATTCGACGGAGAGGAACCCAAGCCCATAGGCCGTGTACCCGGACGGAACCAGGGGCCGAGGATACCAACCACCAACCAACCTACTGTTTCATTGGAGGAAAGGATGAAACGCATTATTACCCTTGTGGCCGTGCTGTCTCTGCTGCTGTGCGCCGCCATGTCCGCTCAGGCTGCCGACATCGAACTCGCCAAGAAATCCACCCTGGAGCAAATCGTCCAAAGCGGCACCCTGCGCGTGGGCCTCGAAGCCGGCTACATGCCCTTTGAAATGACTGACAAAAAGGGCAACATCGTCGGTTTCGACGTCGACATGGTTAAAGAAATGGCCAAAGCCATGGGCGTCAAGCTCGAACTGATCAACACCGCCTGGGACGGCATCATCCCCGGCCTGCTCTCCGGCAAGTACGACCTCATCGCCTCCGGCATGACCATCAACCAGGAGCGCAACCTGAAGGTCAACTTCGCCTCCCCCTACATCATCGTCGGCCAGACCGCTCTGATCGCCAAGAAGTCCGCCGACAAGTTCAAATCCTGGAAGGATCTGAACCAACCGGGCGTCGTCATCACCTCCAAGCTGGGCACCACCGGCGAACAGGCCGCCAAGCGCCTCTTCCCCAAGGCCACCTACAAATCCTTCGAGATGGAGGACCAGGCCATGCTGGAAACCATGAACGGCAAAGCCGACGCCACGGTCTACGACCTGCCCATGACCTCCATCTTCTACAGCCAGCACGGCAAGGATGCAGGCATGGTTCTCCTGAAGGAGCCCTTCACCTATGAGCCGCTGGGCTGGGCCATCAACAAGGGTGATCCCGATTTCTTGAACTGGCTGAACAACTTCATCGTCCAGATCAAGAATGACGGCCGTTACGAGCGGATCTACAATAAGTGGTTCGGCTCCAACGACTGGTACAACAACATCCAGTAATCACCGAACGATTGTCCGGGGGTCGCGCACAGCGACCCCCGGTTTTTTTCGCGCACCTACCCCATCGAGCTTACAATGAATGAAACCGCGAAGGTCGAACCCAAGAAAGAGTTCGACAGGAATCTGTTCTGGAAAGTGGCATACGCAGTCACGCTCATCGTCGTGTGCCTGGGCTTCTACTGGGCCACCACCCAGACCGACTATATCTGGCGTTGGAACCGCATTCCCAAATATTTCTACTATGTGGACACCGTCAACGTAAACGCCGAGATGGAAGGCGACGTGACCTCCATCACCAGGAAAGACGACGACTCCGTGGTCATCGTCTCCGACGGCACGAATTCGGAATACTACACGGTCCCGGACTCCAACCTGAACGTGAGCGAAGGCGAGACCGTGTTCATGGGCGATACCCTCGGCACATATACCGAAGGCAAGATCGGCCTGTTGCTGGAAGGCACGCTCATCACCATCGAGGTCAGCGTGCTCTCGATCTTCTTCGGCATCCTCATCGGCCTGTTCACCGGGTTGTCGAGAATATCGAGCAACCCGTTCCTGAAGATGTCGGCCATCACCTACATCGAACTCATTCGAGGTACCCCGCTCCTGGTCCAGATCATGATCTGGTACTTCGTCCTCGGCACCATCCTGAATAACCTGCTCATCAAGGCGGGCCTGTTCCAAATTCCCGAGTTGTGGTTCGGCGTGGCTTCGCTGGCCATTTTCGCCGGGGCCTACGTGGCCGAGATCGTCCGCGCGGGCATCCAATCCATCCACAAGGGACAGATGGAGGCAGCGCGCTCGCTGGGCATGACCAAGGTCACGGCCATGCGCAGGATCATCCTGCCCCAGGCCTTCAAACGCATCTTGCCGCCGCTGGCAGGCCAATTCATCAGCCTGATCAAGGACTCCTCGCTGCTCGGCGTCATGGCCATCCGCGAGTTGACCAAGGCCACCCGCGAGGCGGTCACCACCAGCCTGATGCCCTACGAACTGTGGTTCGTATGCGGCGTGCTCTACCTGGTCATCACCTTCACCCTGTCCATGTTCGTCCAACACCTTGAAAAACGGACAGCGGAGGCCTAGCCATGATTGATGTCAAAAACGTCTTCAAAACCTTCTTCGTCCCGCACGAGGTCCAGGCCCTGCACGACGTGTCCTACCACATCAACCCCGGTGAGGTGGTCGTGGTCATTGGCCCGTCCGGATCCGGCAAGTCCACCTTCCTGCGCTGCCTGAACCGGCTGGAAAAGGCCAATTCCGGACACATCATGATCGACGGCGTGGATGTTCTCGATCCCAAGACCAACATCAACAAGGTGCGCATGGAGGTGGGCATGGTCTTCCAGTCCTTCAACCTCTTCCCGCACCTGACTGTGCTCGAAAACGTCACCGTGGGCCAAACTTCGGTGCGTAAGCGCGGCAAGAAGGAATCCGCGGAAAAGGCCATGACCCTGCTCAACAAGGTCGGCATCCATGCCAAGGCGGACAACTATCCGGGCCAATTGTCCGGCGGCCAGATGCAGCGCGTGGCCATCGCCCGCGCCCTGGCCATGGATCCCAAGGTCATGCTCTTCGACGAGCCCACTTCGGCGCTCGACCCCGAAATGGTCGGCGAGGTTCTGGACGTCATGAAGACCCTGGCCAAGGAGGGCATGACCATGGTCGTGGTCACCCACGAAATGGGCTTTGCCCGCGAAGTGGCCGACCAGGTGGTCTTCATGGACGAAGGCAAGATCGTCGAGGTGGGCACCCCGGAACACTTCTTCACCAACCCGCAAAACGAGCGGACGAAGCTGTTCCTGAGCCAGATATTGTAGAATACCCGGCGAAAAGGCTTTACGGAATCAGGTCCATCCCGATGGACCTCCGCACGGCCCCCCGCAAACGGGACAGAACATAACCAGACAGAACCGGGCCGGAGGAAAAGGACTTCCCTCCGGCCCGGATCACACCCCCTTCGGGGCATTGCATTTTTCGGGTAACGTCTACGAATCGCGCCCGCCGCCTCCCCTCCGATCGACGGGAAAAGAATCCCGCTACGCGCCCGCCTGGAGAAACTCCCGGTAAATGGCCAGCAGCTTCTCGACATACTTCTCCATGGAATACTCCGGAGCGATGGAAAGCGCCGCCTGGGAGAGCGTGTCATGCAGTTGCGGATCGGACAACACCTGCAGCAATTTAGCCGCGACGTCCTCAACCCGCGTGGAGCAGACCAGCGAGGACGGGGCCGCGATTTCAATGGACGGGACATGTTCCGAAATCACCGCCGGAAGGCCACAGAACACCCCTTCCACATGCGTCACGAGCAAACCTTCGTAATAACATACGCCGCCCTCAGAGGAGCCACGGCCAAGTTGAAGAGTCGGTCCCTCACTCCGCCAAACGGCAACCCGCCGACAATGTGAACGACATCAAGAGAGAATCGCTCATTGATCGCCTCCACGGCGTTCCAAACACGTGTCGAGAAAGTCCGAAAATTCGGAAAGTACCCGCTCGGGCGCATACTCCCGAAGGCACTCGAATGTCCCGAGCTTGCAGGTATTCCGGTTGCACATATGGCATCCCTCCTGCCGGATGAGACTCAAATGGTCGCTGCTGGGGAATCGCCAGGCGGTACTGGTTGCTCCTTGGATGGTCACGCTCGGCGTATTGACCGCCACTGCGAAGTGGCGGGGGGAAGAACAGTTGCCCAGATGCAGCACCGCTTTTTCCATGACCGCCGCCATCTGGCGCAGGGTCAGCATCGCTTCGGGGAGCAGGACGTTGCCGCCGCTTTCCGAAAGGATCTGCTCCGCCAGATCCTTCTCCCCCGGCCCATAGAGAATGAGGACCTTCAAAGCCGGATACCGGTCCTCCAGTAATTTGAACAGGCCCGCATAATGCCCCGCGGGCCATCGGCGGGTCTCGCGGCGATGGCTGGGCCCCACGGTGATGAACGGCACCCCCGACAACCCTTCCCGCTCAAGGAGAGCCCGCGCCTGGACGCGCTCCTCGTCGGTGAGGAAAATTTCCGGCCGCTGCCCGTCCCACTTGATTCCGAGGGGAGAGAGAACGCTCGCCTTGGCCAGGGCCGCATACCCCGGGGTCATGTCCGACCAATGGGTATACAGAAATTTATTATACCATGGAGGCGTATATGTAAGCCTTACCGAGGCATGGGAAAACAGCAGTACCCATTTGCAACGGGGAAGCTGCTGAAAATCCACAATCAAGTCGTACTCCACCCTGCCAATTTCCGCATAGTAGCTCAAGGCCGTGAAGGGATTTTTCAAAGCCTTCTTGTCAATGGGCCAAACCCGGCTCAAATGCGGATTGTTCTCCAGCACCGGAGCGCATTTCTTCTCGGTAAGCATATCGATCTCTGCTTCCGGGTACTTCTCTTTGAGCAGTCGCAGGGAGGGAGTCGAAAGCAGCACGTCGCCGATCTGTCGCAATTGACAGACAAGTATGCGCTTCGGGTGGATATGGATGCTATTGTCTTTTGTCATGGGCCCCATGGGCGGCAAATTATTTTTCCAAGCAAAACGGCCTCGGCGCAATACCAGGCCGCCTTCCCCAATCGATATTCGTCGGTACGCATCCCGAACCCTTTAGATTCGAGGACGACGGCATCCGCACTCGACATGGTCCGGCGCGGAGCAATGCGGAAAACACCGGGAGCCCAACGACGCACAAGCCACGGCAAGCCATATGCGCCGACGACGTATGCTGTCCAGTTGTTGATGCGTTTACGGTTGATCCCGATCACTGCCGTTTGTCTGATAGCCGATCCCGTCGAAAAAAGCACACCCCGTCCGCCCCCGGATCCCGGGCGGGAAACCTGCCAATCAAACGGTTCAGGTAAAAACGAGATGAAGGCCGCCTTCTCACCCTCAAACGGGCTCCAGTGGCCGCAGCAGGCGAAAACAATAATGCGGAAGCGGAGACGTTCATGCCTATCTTTGAGCGGACTCGTCAGGCGCGGCCGTTGCAGGCTCCGCCCTATTTTTTGCGGTCATCCTGGCGGTTCTTGAAGGTAATGGAGGCCAGACAGCCCGCCAGGCCGCCCAGAGCCACGGCCTTGCCCGGAGCCATCATATCCGTAAAGCTGAAAAGGTAGCCGATGGCCGCGCCCGCGATGATCCCCTTGGCCAGGACATCGATCCATTGCATGAATTCCCTTCCGTCATCATCCATGGGGATCTCCGTGTGTTAATGGTTGCCGAGCGCTGACAATATCATTACTATACGCGCGCAAACAACGGCATCTGACCATAAAACACAGCGGAAGACAAGGGATACCGGGCTGTTCAAACGCTCCGACCGATCCGCTTTTTTTTGGCATTTTACTTGACTTTGATTCTCAACATCACTATCAAGTGGTTGTCCGGCGTTGTTGCCGGAAAAAACTTTGGGGGAATTCATATGCTCGACACCATCATTGTCGGGGCCATAATTGCCATTGCGGCCTTTTTCGTGGGCCGTCGACTATTGCGATCCTTCACCGCCAAGCAACCCTCATGCGGTTGCGGGGGGTGCGGACAATCCGGTTCGTGCTCCGGCGCAAAGGACGGCCCAGGCAAGCACGACTGCTGCGGTTCAAGGTAATTTTTTTTGACCAACCATTGAGAACAATTCTCAACAAACGCTTTTCGAGGATATAAAAAAATGGCTCAAGACATGTGTTTACGCAAAGCCAAGGTCAACCAGAAACTCAAAATCCGCACGGTAACCGCAGACGGGGAACTCGGCCGCCGCATCCGCGACATGGGGCTTATCCCCGGCACCGAAGTCACGGTCATCGGCAAGGCGCCCCTGCGCGACCCCGTGGCCCTCAGACTCCGCGACTTCACCCTGACCTTGCGCAACAGCGAGGCTGACCACATCACCGTCACCCCTCTGGAGGACTAAACGCATGGGTACATACACCATCGGCATCGCAGGCAACCCGAACTGCGGCAAAACCACTATGTTCAACGCCCTGACCGGGGCACGTCAGCACGTGGCCAACTGGCCCGGCGTGACCGTCGAGAAAAAAGTCGGCCATATCCATGTCGGAGCCGATTCCGTCGAGCTCGTGGACCTGCCGGGAACCTATTCCCTGACCGCCTACACCCAAGAAGAGCTGGTCGCGCGGAACTTCCTGGTGGAGGACCGCCCCCAAGCGGTCATCGACATCATGAACGCCGACGCGCTTGAACGGAACCTTTACCTGGCCGTACAGATCCTGGAACTCGGCGTACCGCTCATCCTCGGTCTGAACATGATGGATGAGGTGCGCAAGTCCGGTAAACGGATCGACAGCGCGCGCCTTGAGGAGTTGTCCGGTTGCGCCGTGGTCGAGACCGTGGCCCGCTCCGGCCAGGGGGCCCAGGAGCTGCTGCGCTCCACCCTTGAAGTGGCCGAAAAGAAAGGCGGCGAATGGAAGCCCTTGAACATCTCCTATGGCCCGGACCTCGACCCGGTCCTGTGCGAGATGGAAAAGATGATCCAGGAAGCCGAATTCCTGACCGACAAGGCACCCGCCCGCTGGGTCGGCATCAAGTACCTCGAACGCGACGAGGATGTCATCGTCAAGGGGCGCTTGGCCAACACCACGCTCTCGGAAAAGCTCGAGGCCATGGCCCGCGAAGTGGCCGACCACACCAGCAAGACCCTGAACATGCGGCCCGACGCGCTCATCGCCGACTACCGCTACGGCTTCATCGCCGCCATGATCAAGGACGTGGTCACCTACCCCGCCTCCAGCGCCGACCGCATCAGCCGGTCCGACAAGATGGACAAGGTCCTGACCCACAAATTTATCGGCCCCTTGATCATGCTCGCCGTCGTCTACCTCATCTACGAGGTGACCTTCGCCGTGGGTGAAATTCCCATGGGCTGGCTGGAAGCCCTGTTCGGTTTCCTCGGCGACACGGCCACCAACCTGATACCCGAGGGACATCTGCAATCGCTCATCGTCTCCGGCATCATCGACGGCGTTGGCGGCGTGCTCGGCTTCGTGCCGCTGATCATGTTCATGTTCCTGATGATCTCCGCCCTGGAGGACTCCGGCTACATCGCCCGCATGGCCTACATGCTCGACCGCATTTTCAAGATATTCGGCCTGCACGGCACCTCGGTGCTGCCCTTCATCGTCTCCGGCGGCATCGCGGGCGGTTGCGCCGTACCCGGCGTCATGGCCACCCGTACTCTGCGTTCGCCCAAGGAAAAACTGGCCACCCTGTTCGTGGCCCCCTACATGACCTGCGGCGCCAAGGTTCCGGTCTTCCTGATGCTCGCCGCCGCCTTCTTCCCCGAGGACTCGGCCGCGATCATGCTGATCATCACCCTGTCCGCCTGGGCCATGGCCCTGCTCGTGGCCCGGTTGTTGCGTTCCACGGTCATCAAGGGCGCGTCCACCCCGTTCGTCATGGAACTGCCGCCCTACCGCATGCCCACTCTCCAGGGCGTGCTGATCCATACCTGGGAACGCACCTGGGAATACGCCAAGAAAGCCGGTACCGTGATCCTGGGCATCTCCATCCTCATCTGGGCCATGATGACCTTCCCCGAACTGCCCGCCGACCGCGTGGCCCAGTACGAGGCCCAACGCGCCGCGGCCCAGTCCGAGGAGCAGATCGCCACCATCGACAACACCGAGGCCGAGGAAGCCATCCGCCACACCTACGCGGGCCGCATCGGCACCGCTCTGGAGCCGATCTCCGAACTGGCCGGCTTCAACTGGCGCGTAAACATCGCCCTGACCGGCGGCTTCGCGGCCAAGGAAGTCATCGTCTCCACCCTGGGTACGGCCTACTCCCTGGGCGAAGTGGACGCCGAGGAAGCCCAGCCCTTGTCCGACCGGCTGGTGGCCGACCCGGACTTCTCCGCAGCCACGGCCATCGCCCTGATCATCTTCACCATGCTCTACGCGCCCTGCTTCGTGACCGTGGTGACCATGGCCCGCGAATCGAGCTGGCGATGGGCCGCCTTCAGCGTGGTCGGCTCCACCGGTCTGGCTTACGTCATGGCCGTCATCGGCTTCAACGTCGCCAAGGCCTTCCTGTAACGCCCGACCGACACATCACCATAAAAAAGGGCGCCGCGAATGCGGCGCCCTTTCCTGTTGGAAAAGCCGAGCGGGCGTACCGAAAAGAGGAGAAGGACTCTTTTCTTTTGCACTTCAATACCCTATCCTCCGCACCGTAAAGGAGCCCCGCTGTGACGAAACTCTTCACGACGTTGAAGGCCATCTTCCACGAGACCGTGGACGCCTGCCTGCAATTGTTCAAAATCATGATTCCGGTGCTCGTCCTGGTCAAGGTTCTCCAGGAGTTTGGCCTGATCCGGTATCTGGCCTGGCCCCTGGAACCCATCATGGGCGCGCTCGGTCTGCCCGCCGAGATGGGACTAGTCTGGGCCACCACCCTGATCAACAACATCTACACCGGCATGATCGTCCTGACCTCGCTCATCGGCGATGTCCATCTGACCGCCGCCCAGGCCACGGTGCTCGGCGTGCTTATGCTCGTGGCCCACGGTCTGCCGGTGGAAACCGCCATCGCCGACCGTTCCGGAGCCCGCTTCCTCTTTCAATGTTTCGTGCGCATGACCGGAGCTTTCGTCCTGGCCTGGCTGCTTCACCTGATCTATTCGGCTTCCGGCACCCTGAGCGGTCCGGCGGTCATGCTCTTCCAGACCGACCCCACGGCCGGGACCGGCTCCATCGCCTCCTGGGCCCTGGGCCAAATCCGAAACCTGGCGTCCATCTTCTGCATCATCTTCGCCCTGATCTCCATCATGCGCGTCCTCGGCGCCATCGGGGCCATCGACCTCATGAACCGCATCCTCAAACCCGTGCTCGACCTCATCGGCATCGGGCCCAAAGCCTCGGCCATCACGGTCATCGGGCTGACCATGGGACTTTCCTACGGAGGCGGGCTGATCATCAGCGAGGCCCGCAACGGGAGCCTGGGCAAGGAGGACATCTTCTATTCCCTGACCTTCATGGGCTTGTGCCATTCGCTCATCGAGGATACGCTGCTGATCATACTTATAGGCGGGCACCTGAGCGGCGTGCTCTGGGGGCGGCTCATTTTCGCCATACTGGCCATGACCATCATCGTCCAGATCGTCCGCCGCGTGCCAGAACGCGCCCGCACCGCATACCTGTGGACCGGAAAATAACCACCGACAAGGAGAACATCATGTCCGATATCCAACTCGTCCATACCGACAAGGCCCCGGCCGCCGTGGGTCCTTACTCTCAAGCCTCCGCCGTGAACGGTACCCTGTACGTGTCCGGGCAACTCGGCATCATCCCGGCCGAAGGCAAGCTGGCCGAGGGTTTCCAAGCCCAAACCCGCCAGGCCCTGGAAAACATCAAAACCATCCTCGAAGAGGCCGGATCCTCCCTGAACAAGGTCCTGGCCGTGGACGTGTTCATCATGGACATGAGCCGGTTCGCCGAGCTGAACGCCATCTATGCCGAGTATTTTCCCGAACACAAGCCCGCCCGCGCCGCCGTGCAGGTGGCCGCCCTGCCCCTGGGCGGCCTGGTCGAGTTCAAGTGCGTGGCCGTCATCGACTGATCACGTCACGGAAACGTCGCTTGACAGAGCTTGCATAAAACGGCTACTTGAAACGCATGCACAGCAATACCGCCCGTTTCTTTTTCTTTTTTAGCTTTATCAGGAACGTCTGCGGTCTTGGTGTGCGCTAGTTCATAAACAACGAAGAACAAACCAAGAGGCCGCGGGCATAGTCCGCGGCCTCTTTCTTTTTGGGCCGCGCCGCAGCCGGAAGCAACAAGGAGCGACGTCATGCATCTCGGGAAAGCCATTCGGATGGAACGCATCATGAACCGCAACAACGGCCGGACCATCGTGGTCCCCTTGGACCACGGGGTAACCGTGGGCCCCATCTACGGCATCGTGGACCTACGCGAGACCGTCAACCAGGTGGCCGAGGGCGGGGCCAACGCCGTGCTCATGCACAAAGGCATTCCCCGCTGTTCCCACCGCGCGGGCGGCAAGGACATCGGTTTGATCATCCACCTGTCCGCATCCACATCCCTGTCGCCCCACCCCAACGCCAAGACCATGGTAGGCTCGGTCACCGACGCCCTCAAACTCGGCGCGGACGCCGTATCCATACACGTCAACCTCGGCGATGAAACCGAACCGCAGATGCTCTCCGACCTCGGCGCGCTCTGCTCCGAAGCCAACGAATGGGGCATGCCGGTCCTGGCGATGATGTATGCACGCGGTCCCAAGATCAAAAACGAATACGATCCACAGATAGTGGCCCACTGCGCCCGCGTGGGCGTGGAACTCGGCGCGGACATCGTCAAGGTCAACTACACCGGCGACCCCGAGACCTTCTCCCGCGTGGTTGAAGGGTGCTGCGTGCCCGTGGTCATCGCGGGCGGCCCCAAGCTCGACTCCGAACGCGACCTCGTCCAGATGGTCCACGACTCCATCCAGGCGGGCGGCTCCGGCCTGTCCGTGGGCCGAAACATCTTCCAGCATCCCAACCCGGCCAAAATCGTGGCCGCCCTGAACAAGGTCGTCCACCAGGACTGGACCGTCGAAGCCGCCATGGAGCTGCTCTAAAAGGAGCCTCCGGCGATCGGGGGAAGGCAAAACCCTTCGGAAGGGGGCTTTGCCTTCCCCCGTCCCCGTCTTTTCTTGAAACGTTCGACACCCATCGCGGGAGTGAACGCGTGCATGCGGTGTTGTCGCAAAGATATGAAGAGGGGAAACGCCGCCGAAAGTTACGCCGGCCAAGCGCGCGGCGTCCGCAAGTCAACAGCCCTCAAGCCGTCGCGGCCCACTCCCGGAGACCTTTTTTTCTAGCCGTCGAATTCGACCTGGACGGTATCGAGGTAATGGGCGAGGGTATCCATATGCTTTGCCAGAGCGTCGGAATCGCCTTTCTGGGCGGCCAGTTCGATGTCGTGTCCGATGCGGCCCATCCCCTTGAAACCGTAACCGCCGCCGGTCCCGCGCGCGGTGTGGCCCAGGCGGACCAGGGTTTCGAAATCCCGGACATGCAAGGCGTTGCGCATCCGTTGGAGATCATCTCGGGACACGGCAAAAAATCGATCCAGCAATTGTTCCAGATCGGGCGGTATCCGCTCGACCTCCGGATGGGTAGGCATGAAGATATCCTTGGTGCAGCCCTCTGCACTTGGTTGAACACTTGAAGAGTTAAACGTATGATTCAGCGGGACATTAAGGATCGGCAACATGGTGTCAAACAAAACAATCATCACAACAATATGACACGAATCATTTCCATTCTGGCCCTGCTCTGCCTGCTCGTCTCCTGTTCCCGATACGATGCCTTGCGCATCGCCCGCGCCGCCGCCACGGGCAACCCGGCGGCCGCGGCCGAATCCCTGGCCCGGAACAAGGCCATCGGTTACGCGAGCAACCCCGCAGCCCTGGGCAACGACCTGAAAAACTTCCAAAAGCTCGTGGAAGACTTCATCAAGACCGTCGGCGGCGTCTGGGGCGCGGACAACGTCCGGGTACCCGCGCCCAAACAATACGTCAAGTACACGGAGAACTATCTTTCCAGGGCCAGCGTGGATTTCGACACCGGGGAAATCGTGGTCGAGACCGTGGCCGACAAGGAACCGCTCAAAAGCCTGCGCAACGCCATCGTGACCACCCTGCTCACGCCCGGCGACCCGCGCGCCGTGGACCTTTATTCGGCCAAGACCATCAAACTCGGGGAGACCCCATTCCTGTTCGGTGAGGTCAAGGACGCGGATGGCAAGGACATCCGCTGGGCATGGCGGGCCGAGCGATATGCCGATCACCTCATCGCGAACGCCCTCAAGACGCGCAAAGTCGAGGGCCGGACCGCCCGTTCCGTCACCTTTCACATGGTCGGGGACCATCTCAACGTGCGTGCGGCCAAATACCGGGAATTGGTGGCAAAAAACGCCAAACGGTTCAAGGTCAGCCGAAATCTGATCTACGCCATCATGAAGGTCGAATCGGACTTCAACCCGTTCGCGGTGAGCGGGGCTTCGGCCGTGGGGCTGATGCAGGTGGTCCCATCCACGGCAGGCAGCGACGTATACCGGCTGCTGCACGGCAAGGCCGGACAGCCCTCGCGCGGGGACCTGTTCGAGCCGCCGACCAATATCACCTACGGCACGGCCTACCTGCACCTCCTGGACACCCGCTTCCTGAGCGCCATCACCAACCCCGTATCGCGTGAATACTGCGTCATCGCCGGATACAACGGCGGCGCGGGCGGAGTACTCCAAACCTTCGACACGGACAAAACCCGGGCGGCGGGGAAGATCAACGCCCTGCAACCTGCGGGCGTGTACGCAAAGCTGCGCAGGGAGCTTCCCTTCGAAGAAACCCGGCGCTACCTTGGCAAGGTTCTTGAAGCCAAGAAGCAATTCGTCAACTTCTAGTCAGCGCACGCCATGAACCTTCAGGAACTCCTCTCATCCGCCGAGGAACAATTCGAGCGGCTCATCGCCCTACTCCTTCCCGACGCGTCTCCGGACCAGCTTCGCATGATCGGCGGCACACTCCTCGGGCTGTCGGCGCTCATCCTGCTGTTCATCGGACTACGCCTGTTGCGCCGCCCCCGGCACAACCCGCCATCCACGCGTACAGGCATCCCGCGCACCCTGCAGCACAAGGGCGCGGTCGTGGACATGCTGGCCGGACCGGACGACGAGTCCGTGGCCGTGCGCTGCGTGATCACGGCCGCCAAATCCAACAAGATCCAGTGCGAGATCATCGAGCGGCTGGACGTCCTCCGGACGAAGCCGGGCCACGACCTGGTCTGCGTGTTCGCTCCCATGAAGACGCGCAAGGGACGGATCAATTCCTTCACGGCCACCCTGATGGAATCGGATCGCGCGGGACGCGAGACGGACCGGCTGGTCCTTGCCGGCCCCACGGACTACGCGCTTATCCCGCGCCGCAAGCACCAACGCAAGCGCGTGGCCGACCAGCAGTTCATCCGGGTCAAGCTATGGACCGCCTCGCCGCAGGACTCGGACCTGACCTTCGAGGACGCGGCCCCGCAGATCGGAGTCAACTCATTCGCCACGGACGGCCCGGGGCAGGGCGCCAACGCGGTCATCAACATCTCTGACGGCGGGCTCGGACTGTCTGTGCTCAACCGGCTCGTTCCCGAGACCTGCACCGTATCCACCCCGGTGGTCATCAATCTGTTCATGTTCAATTTCCGGGAAAAGACCTTCAAGCCATACTGGTACGCGGGCGAGGTCCGCACCCTGGAGGACGGTCGCCCCGGCTTCACGCGCATGGGCATCGCATTCACCGCCACAGCCCGGGCGGACGGGGATTCCGGGCGCCTGCACTGGATCGCCCTGTAGGCGGCGGAAAGATTCCCGCCAAAACGCCGTCCGTCTGCCCACAGGCAAAAACGATGATCGACAGCCTTCTCTCCACCCTTCGATGACGGACTGCGATCCGACGCGGCCCCCTTTGTCCACCCTTCGCAATAAGGAAGCCGACGGGATGAGTCCCAAACGGCATTATGTAGGAGCCGCACAAGGCTCATCTTGAGATAGAACATGCCCCGTCGTAAGATGGGGGCATGACTTATAGAACACGTAGATCACCGGTATTAGTGGCACTTTCCAAGAAGCGGTCTTTGTTGTCCCGTGAACTATTGGACCTGGAAAAACAGATAGCTGACAAGCAGACCGAAATCGACACACTGGATTGCACCATGCTGATGCTGGGCATCGCGTGCGACATGGAATTGGCCCGCCCCAGGCAGGTCTACACACGAACATTCGGCTATGGCGAACTGAAACGGATGATTTTGGATATTCTGAAGAACGCGAATGCCCCCATGACCACACGGCAGGTCACAGATGAAGTGCGTAGACGCAAAAAGCTGTTGCAGGATTACCGTCCGCACGTGAAGCGGGCACTGATGCGGTACCGGATCACGATCCAGGTCGGCAAGACGGAATCCGGCGAATCGCTGTGGGCGTTGAAGGGGCAGGCCGCCAGGGCCAAGGACGGCTGTGCATCGCCGCTGCGGCTTGTCCGGTCCCAATAGCCCCGGAACCGGGGCTTTGACTTCACAAGGGTGAGGAGCTTGGTGATCATGTCGAAGGACGTACGCCGGTTGTTCCAGCGCCTGACATCTTCCCGGTAGGCGATTTCATTGGCATACAGGTCCAGATATTCCACGCTGAGATGATGGACCTGCCCACGGATGAAGCGGCGTAGACGGCTGAAATAGGATTCGGCCTGGTTGGTGTTCTCCCCGCTGGGGCCGACGAACTCGATGTCATGGTTGACCTGGGTGTGGTCGAAATATGCCATCAAATCCGTATAGGAACCATGTTGGTCCGTGATCACTTCCGATCCCTTCACCAGTTGCTGCTCCACGATATCCATGATGTCAGCCGAGTTCTCCGTGTCGATGACATAGGTCAGGGTGCGTATGGCCCCCTCGCCGGGGTTGCCCCGCTGGCGAAGCACCAAGATGCATTTGGATGGCTTCGGAGACTTCTTGGACAGTGTTTTGCGGTCCTTTGCGCGATTGGAAAGCCGGGTGGAGGAGTGGAGATACGCCCCATCGATTTCGACCTTCCCGGTCCATGCCGGGAACTCAGGCCGCGCCGCATATAAGGCTTCTCGCAAACGATGGTAGAATACATAGGCCGTCTTGTACTGGACGTTCATGTGACGCATGAGCTGCAAGGCCGACATCCCCTTGACCGCATTGGCCAGAGCCACGATGCCCATAAGGATCTTCTTCAAGGGCAGCTTGGTGGATGCCAGCCAGGTGCCGCTGGTCAAGGAGAAGGTGTGGCCGCACCCCTTGCACCGCCATTGTTTCCTGGTTTGCAGGTAGTAGTGGGGATCAACACACCCACATTCAGGGCATACAGATTCCCCGTCGGTCTCGGGCCACCGTAGTTCCTGGAACGTGGCGCGAACCGTTTCGTCATCCCATTCCGCGACTTCCGGAAGGGATATTTTGCGTGCCTGCGCTTCAAGCAGGAAGTGTTGATTATGCATATAGTCACCGAGAGACTTCGATGACTATTATATGACACGAATTAATAAAAAAGTCAATGATGGCAATGTTTTGCCATAAGTGTTTGAAATCGCGGTGAAGAGTTTATCTTTTTCTTTTTTCCAATCACTTACGCATTCTCATACGCTTGGCATAGATTTATGTTGGCGGTCGCCATGTTCATTCTTACTCGACTCTTTTTTTCGGTCAGGCTATGTCATCACCATCCGGGGAATGTGGGAGATGCTACAAATTAGCGACAAAGGTGTATGAATGATCAAAGTAATACTAAATGGAAAGAAGATGTTAACGCGTCAGACACTTCATGCAGAACTTAAGGAAAAACTGGATTTACCTGATTACTACGGGGCAAATCTGGATGCCTTGTGGGATTGCTTAACAGGTTGGATAGATACTCCATCCCACATTGTTTGGGAGGATGCCTCAGTAACCAAAGAAGTAATCCCTGAGTATTTCAAAAGGACACTCAGCGTATTTAGGGAGGCTGAGAAAGAAGGCTTTGTAGTTTTGACAATAACGAATTGAATTGTTTAGCAATACAAGAACCACACGGAGCGATGACACCTATCAGTTTTGTCTTGTGCATTTCCTACATAATGCCGGTCCCAAAGAAAAAGCCCCGACCGTGTGGCCGGGGCTTTTGCATCGTCTTTGGGGAAAGATCAGCCTTTCTTGTTCACAAACCTTTCCTTGGCCAGCCGGGGCATGTTCCCGGCGCCGAAGCTGTAGCCCGCGATGCGCCGATTCTGACGTTTCATGCTGCCCAGGTCCTGCTTCAAGGATTGCCGCAGGCTCCTGGCCTCGCCGGTGATCCTGTCGTGCAGGGATTTCATCTCCACGAGCTTGTCCGCCAACTGTTTCAAATGTTCCCCGGACAGGCCGTTCACGGCCTCGTCCAGGAGCCGTTCGCGGGAACGGGCAAGCCGTTCGGCCTCGAAGACGTCCCCGGCCTGCAGGGAATGCAGTTCCTTTTGCCCGATGGAGATGGCTTCATCGAGCATATGGGCGCGACTGGCCATGTCTATTTCTTCACCATACGGATGTCGTCCCGCAGGGCTTTGATGACCTTCTTCCATTTTTCCACCGCAGGCAGGAATTCGTATTCGAGCAGGTCGGCCAGAAGAATCCAATCCTCGTTTTCGAGCACGGAGCTCATTTCCGTGAACATGGAATTGAATTCCTCGGCGCTCTCCAGGTAGGCCGGATGGTCCTTGAGGGAGTATTCATCGCGCAGGATACCGATCATGTTCAGGAAGTTGCGGATGACGTCGATGAGATCCTGGTAAGTTTCCAGGGCTTCAGCGTCGTCGGCCTGGCGGAACAGGGTCGCCACGCGCTTGCCGCCCTCGCTCATGAGATTGACCACCTTGTAGAGTTCAAGGGTGATCTCCACGGCCATGTCCTCGGTGGCCATGGTCACGATCTCCACGGACTCCACCTCGGACATGTCGATGTCCTCGGCCTGGTGGGGATAAATCTCGGTGAACGGCTCTTGGTTGATCATGACGTCGGTCACGATGCGGTCTTCCAGGTGACCATCCTCGACCATCTTATCGAAGACCTGCTCCAGGTTCTCGAAATTCTGGACCCCGATATCGTATTGTTTTCCATCAATGATAATCATGCTGACCTTCTCCTCCGTGAGTAGATAAAATTTGCCGATTTTTCCGGTGCGAACCAGATAATTCAAAATCCGTGCCGATCAGTCCAAATCGGCGAGCAACCCGCCGAGCAGCCCGGAATGACGCTCGGCCACAGCCAGAAGCGAGGCGAGATGGTCACCTTGACGCTGACTTTCGAACATCCACAATAATGCCAATATATTCAAAGAATTATTCGAAGACAAGATGTTTTGCACACGTTGCCAGGAAGCCAGGAACTTGGCCTTCGCCTGGGGTCGTGGATTGACGCGCAACAACGCGCCCTGCTGGGAGAGCAAAAAGAGCATGTCCCGCGCGCTCGTCAAAGTTTTGAACAACTCCTGCCGCATGGCCGGACTCAGCCGTGCGCCCAGGCCTGTCCGGCCCGCGTCCGGCCTGCCGTCCAAAAATGCGCTGAAGTGCGCCCGCTGCAATCCGATCCACAGGGCTCTGTCCGTACCGTCGTGCCCGGACAGGGACTCGAGTTCCATGAGCCCATCCTCGCCGGTGCGCGTGCGCCAGATGCGTGCGCCGGTCACCGGGCCGGGCTCGCCGCCGGAAATCTGGGCATGGACGCAGGCGTACATGGTTTCCGGGGTCACGGACCGGCGGCAGGCTTCCCCATGGGGGCAGGACTTGCCGAATCCGCACGGATGGCAATCCATGTCCGGCTCCAGGCAGATATTTCCCGCCCGGTAGGGCCCGGTATCCCAAGGCTGGGCCGTGGCCAAAAAAACCGCGCACAGAGGCACCCCCAGCCCAGCGGCCAGGTGCATGGTTCCGGTGTCGTTGGTCAACAAGGCCCGACACCGGACCAGGACCCCGGCCAGTTCGGTCAGGGAGGTCTTGCCCATGCAGTCGATGAACGGAAAATCCGCGCCCTCTGCGAAACGCGCGCCGAGCCCGGTTTCGCCCTCGGTTCCGAGCAGAACCGGCACCAGGCCGTCGCACTCGAAAAGCATACGGGCGGTTGCAATGAAATATTCCACGGGCCAACGGCGGCGCTCCTCGCTGGCCCCCAGTTGCAGGGCGACGAATCCCTCCGCCCCGGCGTGCCCGGCCAGCAGTTCATCCGCCCGGCCCAAGGCCTCGTCGCCGGGATCGGCCAAGATCAGGCCGTTGCCCCCATGCCCCAACCCGGCGGCCCGCCGAAAGAGATCGCAGACGTTGAACGGGCTGGCCCCCCGGTTGGCCCCGGCCATTTGCAAAAAAGCCGCCCAGGAGGAGGTATCCGCGTTGAAGCCGAGCTCGTCCACGGTGAATCCCGTGGTCCGGCCCGACTCCGGAGTCAGGCCGTAAGCCAGGAGACGCGAGGCCACCGACGGCGTCAGGTTCACGATTTCATCGGGAGCGAAGGCGTCGAGCACCCCCCGGCGGAACCCATCGAGATCGCGCACGGCCAGCCGCCAGTCCCGGTCCAGCCCGGACAACAGCCCCGCGCCAGGAAAGGCGAAAACCCGGTCCACGTCCCGCAGCAGGGTGGCCGCCGAGACGAAATTGGCCAGGCAGACCAGCCCCACCCT
Source organism: Desulfovibrio sp. Huiquan2017 (assembly GCF_017351175.1). NCBI lineage: Bacteria > Pseudomonadati > Thermodesulfobacteriota > Desulfovibrionia > Desulfovibrionales > Desulfovibrionaceae > Desulfovibrio > Desulfovibrio sp. Huiquan2017. The sequence goes on from NZ_JAFMPN010000001.1 coordinate 180,713, forward strand.
GCACCCCCGCTCCTTGAAACCGGTGATCACGGGCTGGGTCTGGATTAAATCGCCGAAGCGAGTCAAATTGATGATCAGGACGTTCACGAGCCAAATCCTTATATATGGGTGCGCCGTCGAAAAACCGCCGGGTCGCGCCATTATTGCAAAAAAAGAGCCGAATCAAAGGCCGGAACCGGCCTGGACCAAGCGAACGAGCTTTTCCACCGCGTGGATGGCCGCCTTGAGCCGGACGCGCTCCCCCTGATCCAAGGCTGCGGGGTTGACGTAGTTGTGCGGCGGCAGCCCGGACCGGTCGCATTCCAGGCCTATATCGAGCCGCTTGCGTTGCAGATATTCCCAGCCACCCAACAAAGCCCGGGCGTGATGTCCGTCGATATGCCCAGCCCCACCCAGGGCGCGGATGCGATCGCAGGTATTGTGCGGGCGCACACCGTATTTGAGGGCCAGGATGCGCGCGCTGTTGGTCAGGTGGGCCAGGACCGACTTCTTGATATTCAGGAACCCGTGCCACGGGCCGTCGCGCTCGGTGACGAACGCTCCGAACAAGGTCAGGGGCAGCCGATAGTCGGTCAGTTCGCGGACCAGCAGGGACAGGGCGATGGGCTTGGTGCGCACGTATTCCCAAAGCCGCTCGCGCATGCGCCGGACCTCGTCGCCTGCCCCGAACACGGCCCGAAAGTCGAGAATCAGCCCGGATTGCCATGGTCCCTTTTCCGCCGGATTGGACAACCAGCCGGTCAGCCGGGCCAGCCAGGCGTCGAAATTTCCACGCCATTCGGGATTGCTGACCATGACCCCGCCGTCACACAGGGGCAGCCCGGCCCCATCCAGGGCAACGACGATGGACTGGGTGCAGGCGTCCAGCTCCGCTTCGTCCACCGCGACAGGCACGAGCAGGCCGTTGTCCTGGTCCGACCCCGGCACCATCTCTTCCCGGCCGCCAGAGCCGAATTCCATGAAGGCGCATTGGGCGAGCCATGGATATTCCGCAATGTGGGCCTCAAGCACGGCGGAAATCACGTCGTGGTTGAACCGGGTCAGCCGCTTGCATGCGATCTCGGCGGACGCTCCCCGATCGAGCCATTCCTCGACCAGTTCGAGCCGCGTCCGGCGCACCGCCGCCAGCCTACCCTCGCGGGCCATGAGCCGCAATTCGTCCAAGAGACCTTCCGGGACGCCGAAATCGCCGTTCACGGGCCCCTTGCCGTTCAAGTTATCCTCCAAATTGACGCTCCATGGCTGAAAGTCCGACCGTTGACCGGAAAAAACCGTCCATTCGCCGCCGAGGCGAAAGGTCCTGAGCCCACGACCGTCCGGGTTCGACCGCTTACCTGAAAACGGATGCTCCCTTTGTTTCCCCTACTGTAAAAGGGCTTCAACGGCAAACCTGCAACCGCAATGGGGGTATTCACCATGGATCAGATCGAAAGGATTCGTAAACGGCAACTGCGATTCGCGCTCGGCGTGGGCGTGCCCTATTTCGCCTTCGTCATCGGCATCTTCCTGCTCGTCTACCTGGCCGGCGCATGGGTAACCGGCATCTCCATTCTCGGTTTCCCCCTGCACTACTGGCTGGTGGCCATCGCCATCTATCCGATAACCTGGGGACTGTTTATCTGGTACGTGAGCAAAGCCAATCAAATCGAAGACGAAATAGCCGACGCCGTCGAAGGAGAATAACATGGAACTCGGATATCAGATACCGGTCACGGCCCTGTTGCTCATCGGCTGCATGCTGGCCTTCACGGTGGTCACCACCTTCATGTTCCGGAGCCAGAAAACCTCGGCCGACTATTATCTGGCCGGACGCAAGGTCAATTCGTTCATCAACGCCTCGGCCATTTCCTCGGACTACCTGTCCGCCGCCTCCTTCCTCGGCGTGGCGGGCGTGGCCTTCCTGTTCGGCTTCGACGGTATCATCTACGCGCTGGGCTTCTTCGTGGGATACATCGCCCTGCTCCTCTTTCTGGCCAGCCCCCTGCGCAAGTTCGGGCGCTACACCGTGCCCGACTTCGTCTCGGAGCGGTTCCACTCCAAGCCCGCCCGCGTGCTCGGCGTGATCGGCGTGCTGTTCATCTCCCTCTTTTACATGGCCCCGCAAATGCTCGGCGCGGGCAAGGTCATGGGTCTGCTGCTCAATCTGGACTACTCCACGTCGATCATCATCATCGCCTGCATCATCACCTTCTACGTTACCGTGGGCGGCATGAAGGCCACCACCGTCAACCAGCTGGTCCAGTTCTGGATCCTGTTCGGAGCCATGTTCCTGTTGGCCTTCATCCCCTTCATGATCAAGGGCTACACCTACACGGACGTGGTCAACTTCCTGCATGAATTCAAGGGCCCGACGCCCATCACCGGCAAGGAATTCGACGGCGCGGCCTACACCGATCCCGCCTATTGGCTGACCAGCCTCAAGGACACCCTGTCCCTGCTGCTTGCGCTGATGTTCGGCACCGCCGGGCTGCCGCACATCCTGGTGCGTTTCTACACCGCCCCGGACGGCAAGGCCGCGCGCAGGACCGTCATCTATGTGCTCCTGCTCATCGGCATGTTCTACATCATGAGTCCCTACGTGGGCCACGTCATCCGCTATGTCTTCCTGCAAGGCGACGCGCTCGGCGTGTCCCCGCACCTCATGCAGTGGCTGGCCGACAACGGCAAGAACCTGGCCGTGCCCGTGGCGGGCTCCCACTTCGGCGGACAGGTCCTGCTCGGCATCGTGGTGGCCGGAGCCTTCGCCGCCATCCTGTCCACCGTGGCCGGGCTGATCATCGCCTGCGCCGGGGCCATCGGCCACGACCTGGTGGTCAATGTCTTCAATCCGGACATGCCCGAACGCTCCCGCGTCAAGGTCGCCCGCATCGCCTCCATCTGCGTGGGCCTGCTCGGCATCCCGCTGGGCTTCTGGGCCGAATCCATGCAGATCGCCATCCTCGTGGGGTTGGCCTTCGCCATCGCCGCCTCGACCTTTTTCCCGGTCCTGGTCATGGGCGTGTGGTGGCCGAAGATGACCAAGGGCGGAGCCTGCGCAGGCCTGGTCACCGGCATCATCGGCTCGTTCTTCATGATCCTCGGCAAATCCATGCTGCCGCACTTCCTCCAGTACAACAATCCCGGCGGATTCGTCATGATCCTGACCTTCATCGCCATCTACGCGGTCTCCAAAATGGAATACGCCGCCAAGGGCGAAGCCGCCCTGCCGCCCGACACCATGGAAGTCATGGCCCTGCTTCACGGTCCGGAAAGAGCGTAATACTCCTACACCATTTCACCACAAGGGGCGGCGTCGATGGAATTCGACGCCGCCCCGCCCTTTGGGAAAGCCCTGTTCCCCTGCCGTATTATACTTCCGCAATGACCCGGCACGGCAGGCCCGTGGCGTCAACAAGCCGCATGGGATAGCAATGCACCACGAACGCATCGCGCCCCGCTTCGGCGGCAAGGCTTTCAAGCGCAAACACGTTCTCCACCACGAAGGTGCCGGCATCCGCGCACAGCATATCCGCTTCGCGATGTTCTTTTGACCTGCGCACTCCGGCAAAGTCTATGCCGATCATGGCGACCTTTCTCTCCAGCAATCTGGCGATCAGATCCCACGACAACTGGATCGGCGCGGACAGATACTCTTTCGACGCATAGGGATGGGACGCCAGGCATCCGCTGAGGAAAAAGATGAAATCCCTTTCCCGAACGCGGGCCAGGTCGATGTCGTCCGCCTCGATGTCCCGATCCGCGACGGAACGCACGTCGAAGACTTGTCCGGAAAGCGTAAAATACGCATCGGGATACGTCTTGCCCATCAAGTCCAGATGGGTGCCGAGATGCCCGAAATAGTCCACCTTCGGAACATGTCTGTTTTTTGCTGTGAAAGACTCCACGGCCGTAATCGCCGCATTATCAAGCGGCAATGTCAAATCGATGCGCTGCATGAAAACTCCTTTGAGGTTAATGGCGAGACGCCACTATTGTTGACAGGGAAACTATTTTCATTTTATTTCCACGTCAACCAAAATGTTTCCTCGTTGACAAATTCGAAGAGAGGAGGCAAACGGATGGCCCGAACTTGAAAGAAAAGGTTGGCGACAATGCGAAATACGGACAATTCCCACGATTCAATCCACCGCGACACGTTCAATGGGCTCACGGCGCTGATGCGCCAATTCGCCGTTGTGGACTCCCTGATGGGAAAAATCCTCAAACAGATAGCCCTGTCCGGGAGAGAATCTCCCCTCTGCGACCTCTCGCTTGCGGAAATCCATTTTCTTTCGGCGGTAGCCGAGTTCGCTCCCATCAATGGGACCATGCTGACGCAAAAGATAGGCCTGACCAAAGGCGGCGTCTCGAAGATGGCCGCCCGCCTGGCAAGCAAGGGGATGATTGAATCCGAAAGAATCGAGGGAAACAAGAAATCGCAATACTACGTTCTCACGGCGGATGGCGAATTCGCTTGCGACGTACACACCGCGTTACACGACATCGCAAACAACAAGATCATTTCGTCTCTGTCGCGATATGACGTTGACGAATTGACGGCTTTCAACAAGGTGCTGAACACCCTCTCGACCGCCATCAAGGAATCTTCCGAGGATGTCTCCGCCAACTTCAGGAAGTATCTGGCCGACGACGGCATCCATATCGATTAGCCCGCGTTTCGCCTGCCACGAAAACGGAGGATGAGGAATGCCCCAGCGAAAAACAGCGTGGAGGCCCCCATGCCCCCGATACCAAAGCCCGCGCGAATGCCCCGGGCACGGAAGCGGCATGCCGGAGGCTTTTCTTGACACAACGGATGGGGGTACCTACTTAAGGACGCACCACAACTTCCAAGGAGAGCGACATGAATTATGATATCCGGCTGGTCAAGCTCGTGAGCGGCGAAATGGTTGTCGGCAACTTCGTCGGCAGCGACATTGAGGAGCCCGCCATTTTGCAGGCCATGCCCACCCAACAGGGCACCCAGATGATCCTGTTGCCGTACGGCTATCCCTTCGACCAGGAAATGCATGGCAAAATCGCCCAGGACCACGTGCTCTTCGAGTACAAGAATTGCCCTGAGGAATTGAAGACCAAATACATCGAAGCCAAAACCAACATCTCCCTGTCCAGCGGCGGACTCGACCTGTCCGGCATGGGCGGCACGGGCGGCATGGGCGGCGGAGGCCTCGACCTCGGCTAGCCGACCCGCGCGAAACCTGTTATCCCGGACGGGGCCGGTTCTGAAGAACCGACCCCGTCCTTTCCGTTCAACGACAGCCCCACAAAAATGAAAGAACTGTTGCCCATCCTCCCCCGCCCCTCCCGCTACCTCGGCAGCGAATGGGGCGCCGTGTTCAAGGACCCGTCCACCGTGACCGTGCGGTGCGCCCTGGCCTTCCCTGACATGTACGAGGTGGGCATGTCCTACCTCGGCCAGAAAATCCTGTCCGAAGCGCTCAACGCCCACCCCGGCTACTGGGCCGAGCGGGTCTTCACACCCGACGAGGAGGCCGGGGCCATATTGCGTGAGCACGGCGCGCCACTGGCCACGTTGGAGTCGGACACCCCCCTGGCGGACATGGATGTCGTCGGCTTCAGCCTGACCCACGAGCTCTGCTACACGAATATCCTGTACATGCTCGACCTGGCCGGAATTCCCTTCCGCAGCGCGGATAGGGAAGCCGCCCTGCCGCTCATCGTGGCGGGAGGCGGCGCGGCGTTCAACGCCGAGCCCGTGGCCCCGTTCTTCGACGCCATGGTCATCGGCGACGGCGAAGAGGCCATGGTTCAAGTCCTGGCCGCCGTGGACCGCGCCAAGAGCGAGGGGCTGTCCAAAGTGGAACTGCTCGAAAGCCTGACCGCCATTCCGGGGCTGTACGTTCCGTCGTTTTTCAAAGACCAGGGAGCGGGCACGCCGACCCCCCTGCGCGAAGGGTACGAGAGCGTGGAAAAGGCCGTGGTGGACGATCTCGACCGCACGCCCTTCCCCACGGCCCAGACCATTCCCTTCGGAGCCATCCACGACCGACTGACCATGGAAATCGCCCGGGGCTGCACGCGCGGCTGCCGGTTCTGCCAGGCGGGCATGATCTACCGCCCGGTACGCGAGCGCTCCCTGGACGGGCTCGACGCCATCCTGACCAATGGGCTGGCCGAGACCGGCTATGAGGAAACCTCCATGCTGTCGCTGTCCACCGGCGACTTCTCGGGGCTGGACTCCCTATTCACCCGCAGCTTCGATAAATGCGCGGCTGAACAAATCGCCATCTCCCTGCCGTCCCTGCGCGTGGGCTCCCTGTCCGCGCCGATCATGGAGCGCATCTCCTCCATCCGTCGCACGGGCGCGACCATCGCCCCGGAGGCGGGCAGCCAACGCATGCGCGACGTGATCAACAAAGGCGTTGACGAGGAAGGACTGCTGGAGCACGTCCGGCTGCTCTTCAACAACGGCTGGCAGGGAGTGAAGCTTTATTTCATGATCGGTCTGCCCACCGAGACGGACGAGGACCTGGACGCCATCCTGGACCTCTGCCTCAAGGTCCGCGACGCCGCGGGCCGGCACATCAAACGGCTCCAGGTCACGGCGGCGGTTTCGCCCTTCGTGCCCAAGCCGCACACCCCGTTCCAGTGGGAACCACAGATTCCGCTGGATGAAATCTACCGCCGCATCAACCACCTTCGAGACATCTTCCGGCCGCACAAACGCATTTCCATCAAGTATCACGAACCCGAGATGACCTCGCTCGAAGGCGTCTTCTCGCGCGGCGACCGCCGCCTGGCCGAAGTGGTCGAACGGGCCTACGCCAAAGGCGCGCTCTTCTCCAGTTGGAAGGATCACCTGCGCCTCGAACCGTACCGGGAAGCCATGGCCGAGGCCGGGCTCGATTGGGAGGAGTACACCGGCTCGCGCGATCCCGAAGGCCCGCTGCCCTGGGATCACCTGTCCAGCGGCGTGACCAAACGGTTCCTGCTCAAGGAGCGCGAACGCGCCCTAGGCGGCAAGATCACCGAGGACTGCCGCTACGGCGCATGCCGCAACTGCGGAGTCTGCCAATTCGACGGCCGGATTTCCACCCTGGCCGGACAGGCCGGGGACAAGGACATCCGCCCCAGGCTGGTCTTCCACCAACGCGACCAGGAGAGTGAGCAGCCGCCCTACAACGTGGAAAAGCCGGATCTGACCGGCAAGGCGGCACACTTCCGGATATGGTATGAAAAGACAGGATCGGCCGCCTTCCTCAGCCAATTGGAGCTCCAGGCCGTGTTCGAACGCGCCTTTCGCCGGGCCGGACTGCCCATGACCTTTTCCGCCGGGTTCCACCCCATGCCCAGGCTGTCCTTCGGCAAGGCCCTGCCCGTGGGCGTCGAGAGCCGGTGCGAATGGATCAACGTCTTCCTGCGCGAGGACTTCGGCCCGGATGAGGTGGTTGAACGGCTGGCGCGGACCATGCCCCGTGGGCTGACTCCCTACCGGGCGGACAGCCTGTCCATGGGCCGCAAGCAGTCCCAGGCCGTGGAGGAAATTTACGAGTTGCGCTTCCCGGCCGATGAGGCGCTTCGCCGGGAGCAGTGGCGGGCATTCATGGCTGAAGAACACCATTTCATCGAAAAGAAGACCAAAAAGGGTAAGCCCAAGCAGGTTGACCTGCGTCCCATGGTCCGGGAAGCGGTCGAGACCGAGGACGGCCTGACCTTGGTCCTGGACTGGCGGGAGCAATACATGAGCCCGCTGACCCTGTGCGCGACGGTCATGGCGAACGCCGGGCCGATGGACTTCGGGCTGACTAAAACGGAACAGCGGTTCGCGCCGGAAGAGGACGCTACGGCCTAACCGAACCAGCCGCCGCCCTTGCCCACGGTTACGGTCACCTGCCGGTAGACGTCCACCTCACCCCCGCCCTCGGGGGCCATACGGATGAGCACATCGGTCGCGCCCTCCTCCAGGGCGGTGAACAGATAGCGCGCCCGGGGCTCACCGTCGTCGTCATACTCCAGATAACGCTCCATGCGGAGCATCTGCGGATCGAAGGCCGCTCCGGTGATGCGAAACCCCTTGCCCTCCGGCCTGCGCATGTCCAGGGCGAAGACATCGCCTTTTTCCACGCCCAGCGCAGCGGTGTAGCCGTCGTCTAAAACAATTGTTTCAGCCGGGGACAACCCGCCATTAACCGAAGAAGAACCGGAGCATGCGGAAAACACCAGAATAAAAATCGTAAAAAACACAAAAAACAGATTCTTTTTGAACAAGATTCGTTCCCCTATGTGCATCATCAAATTCATTACGCTATTGTTAAAGCCAAGCGAAGCGTGTATGACTATTTCGTTTTCGCCCGCTCAAGCTACGCTGTCCCGTGGGGTTCATGCAACCCCCGGGAAAGCCGGTTTTTTCGGGCTGCGTCCATGCGGCGCAAGAGAGGTATGGAACGCGCCAGTGCTGGCGCAATCGGATTAATTTATGGAGGAATAACCTATGAAAGTGTCGACGTTCAAAACCGCCGGCAAATTCTCCCTGCTCGTTCTCTCACTGCTCGTAGCCGCCCTGATGCTGGTCGGTTGCAGTAGCGAGGAAAAGAAAGAGACAGCCGAGAAAGCCGCCCCCGCTGCACCTGAAAAAGTCACCCTCAAGCTCGCCATGGATGCCGACCCGGTATCTCTTGATCCGCAGGTCCAACTGTCCGGCGGCATGCTGCAATTCTCTCACCTGGTCTTCGACCCGCTCGTCCGTTACGACAAGAACATGAATTTCGTGCCCCGTCTGGCCGAAAGCTGGGAACGCATCGACGACCTGACCATGCGCTTCCACCTGCGCAAGGGCGTCAAGTTCCACTCCGGCAACGACTTCACCGCCCAGGATGTGGTTTTCACGCTTGACCGCCTGAAGAAGTCCGACGACTTCAAGGGCCTCTTCGAGCCCTTCTCCGGGGCCGTGGCCGTGGACGATCACACCGTGGACCTGGTCACCAAGAAGCCCTATGGCCTGGTGCTCAACATGGCCACCTACATCTTCCCCCTGGACCACAAATTCTACACCGGTACCGACGACAAGGGCAAACCCAAGGACACCATCGTCAAGACCGACTACTCCTTTGCCAACGAAAACGAATCCGGCACCGGTCCCTTCACCGTCACCAGCCGTGAGCAGGGCGTGAAGACCGTCTTCGCCCGGTTCAAGGACTACTGGAACAAGGACACCGGCAATGTCGAGGAAATCATCCTTTCCCCGATCAAGAACGACGCCACCCGCACCGCCGCGCTGATGTCCGGCGACGTGGACTTCGTCATGCCCGTGCCGCCCCAGGATCTGGACCGCATCAAGTCCACCGACGGTCTGCAACTGGTCACCATGTCCGGTTCGCGCATCATCACCTTCCAGCTCAACCAGAAGCGCAATCCCGCCCTAGCCGACCCCAAGGTCCGCCTGGCCATGGATTACGCCTATGACAACCAGGGCGTTGTCGAAAAGATCATGAACGGCTTCGCCACCGCGGCCGGTCAGATGTCCCCCAAGGGTTACGTCGGACACCTCGACTCCCTGGTGCCCCGCTATGACCTGGAAAAGGCCAAGGCCCTCATGGCCGAGTCCGGCTACCCCAACGGCTTCGAAGCGACCATGATCGCCCCGAACAACCGTTACGTGAACGATGAAAAGATCGCCGAGGCCTTCGCCTCCATGATGTCCAAGATCGGCATCAAGATCTCGCTCAAGACCATGCCCAAGGCGCAGTACTGGGATCAGTTCGACGCCCAGGTGGCCGACATCCAGCTGATCGGCTGGCACTCCGACACCGAGGACTCCGGCAACTTCTCCGAGTTCTTGTCCATGTGCCGCAACGCCGAGACCGGCTACGGCCAGTACAACTCCGGCAACTACTGCAACCCCAAGGTTGACGAGCTGACCCTGGCCGCCCAGACCGAGACCGATCTGGCCAAGCGCGCCGCCGACCTGCAGGAAGTGGAAAAGATCCAGTACGACGAAGCGGGCTTCATCCCGCTGCACTGGCAGAACCTGTCCTGGGCCTCCAAGTCCAACATGAACACCGAAGACATCGTGAACGTCATGAACTTCCCGTACTTCGGCGACCTGGTCATCAACTAACGCCCAGATCATTTGCATCAATCGTGAAGTGATCATACAGGGGAACCCCGGTCTTACCGGGGTTCCCCCCTTTCATACAAAATCTCGGTCCTGAGGCCGAAACTGTTGCGGTCCACCCTTTGGCCGGTCCACAATCCTGTGACCGGAAAACATAAAGTCAACGAGTCAACATGTTTGCATTCACCGTAAAGCGAATCCTCCAGGCTGTGATCGTCATGCTGATCATCAGCTTCATCGGGTTCGCCATCAAACACAACTTCGGCGATCCGATCCGCGACCTTGTGGGGCAGCGGGTCACTGCGGCCGAGCGGGCCGAAATCCGCGATCGCCTCGGGCTGAACGACCCGTTCCCGGTACAGTACGTGCGTTTTCTGCGCGACGCCCTGCACGGCGACCTGGGCCAGAGTTATTTCTTTAAAAAACCGGCCACCGAGGTCATCATCAAGAAGGCCCCGGCCACCCTGGAGCTCGTCTTCTGTGCCGCGCTGCTCATCGTGCTCCTGTCCATCCCGCTGGGCATCTACTCGGCCATCCGCCCCAAGAGCCTCTTTTCGAAGTTCATCATGGGCGGGTCCATTGTCGGCGTCTCCATGCCGGTCTTTCTCACGGCCATTCTGCTCATCTACATATTCTCCGTCGAACTGCACTGGCTGCCCTCCTACGGACGGGGTGACACCGTGCTTCTGTTCGGCTGGTGGGACAGCGGCCTGTTCACGGCGGACGGTCTCAAGCACCTGATCATGCCGTCCATCGCCCTGTCCTCCATCATGCTTCCACTGTTCATCCGGCTCATCCGCTCCGAGATGATGGAAGTCCTGGAGAGCGAATACGTCAAATTCGCCTGGGCCAAGGGCATCAAGCCCTGGCGTGTCTGGCTGGTCCACGCCTTCAAGAACACCCTGCTCCCGGTCATCACCGTGGGCGGCGTCCAGCTCGGCATCATGGTGGCCTTCACCATCCTGACCGAGACCGTGTTCCAATGGCAGGGCATGGGCTCCATGTTCATAGAATCCGTGGAGCGTTCCGACACCTCGCTCATGGTCGCGTACCTGGTCTTCGTGGGCATCATCTTCGTGCTGGTGAATACGCTGGTGGACATCATCTACGGCCTGGTCAACCCCATGGTCCGCGTGGCAGGGAGGCAGTAGAATGAGAACCCGCTGGCAACGCTTCAAAGAATCCTACATGCTCTACAGCTTCCTGCGCGACCCCATGGCCATGACCTGCTTCATCATCCTGGCCATACTGGTGATCACCGCCTTTACCGCGCCGATCATCGCCCCGCACGATCCATACAACACCAAGACCATCGACATCATGAACGCCCAGATCCCGCCGGTCTGGGAACACGGCGGCACCGCCGACTTCCTGCTCGGCACCGACGCCCAGGGCCGCGACATGCTCTCGACCATGCTCTACGGCATGCGCGTGTCCATCATCATCGGCATCGGCGCGGTCTGCCTTCAGGCCTTCATCGGCATCGTGGTTGGCCTGCTCTCCGGATACATCAAGCGGCTGGACAACATCCTCATGCGCATCGCCGACGTCCAGCTCTCCTTCTCCACCTACATGGTGGCCATCTTCATCGGCGCCATCGTCCAGACCGCCTTCGGCGTGGCCGGGTACGACCGCGTCGCCGTGCCGCTGATCATCGTCATCATCGGCCTGGCCGAATGGCCTCAGTACGCCCGCACCGTGCGTGCCTCGGTGCTGGCCGAACGCAAGAAGGAGTACGTGGAGGCGGCCCGGGTCATCGGCCTGTCCAAGTCCCGGATCATGTGGCGGCACATTCTGCCCAACACCCTCTCCCCGGTTCTCGTCATCTCCACCGTCCAGGTGGCCAACGCCATCATGAGCGAAGCGGCCCTGTCCTTCCTGGGGCTGGGCATGCCCGTGACCAAGCCCTCGCTGGGATCCCTGATCACCGCCGGTTTCGAGTACATATTCTCCGGCTCTTGGTGGATCACCATCTTCCCCGGTATCCTGCTGGTCTCCCTGATCCTGGTCATCAATCTCCTGGGCGACTGGGTCCGGGACTTCCTCAACCCCAAACTCTACAAGGGGTAAGGCGTGGAAAAACTCATAGACATCAAGAACCTGCGCGTTGACTTCGAGCTGCGATCCGGCAGGGTCCGGGCCGTGCGCGACGTCAGCCTGGTCATCAACAAGGGTGAACGCCTCGGCATTGTCGGCGAATCCGGCGCGGGCAAATCCGTGCTCGGCTTTTCGCTCATCAACCTCATCTCCAAGCCCGGCAAGATCACCGGCGGCCAGATCATCTTCGACGGCCGCGATCTGACCAAGCTCAACGCCGACCAGATGCGCCACATTCGGGGCAACGAGATCTCCATGATCTTCCAGGACCCGATGATGACGCTCAACCCGGTGCTGACCATCGGCACCCAGATGAAGGAAACCATCCTGGCCCACATGGACGTCTCGGACAAGGAAGCCGAGGCCATCTGCCTGGACAAGCTGCACAAGGTCTACATCCCCTCCCCGGAGAAACGGCTCAAGCAGTACCCGCACGAGTTCTCCGGCGGCATGCGTCAGCGCATCGTCATCGCCATCTCACTGCTGACCAGCCCCAAGCTGATCATCGCGGACGAACCGACCACGGCGTTGGATGTGACCATCCAGGCCGAAATCATGGATCTGCTCCTGGAGCTCTGCAAAACGGAAAACATGGGGCTCATCCTGATCACCCACGACCTGGCTGTGGTCTCCGAGGTAACTCAACGCATCGCCGTGCTCTATGCGGGCAAGGTGGTCGAACTCGGCGCGGCCGACCAGCTCATCAAAAACCCGCAGCACCCCTACACCAAGGGGCTCATCCAGGCCCTGCCGCAGATGGCGGGCGGAAAGCGGCGGCTCAACCAGATTCCAGGCATGATGCCCTCGCTGCTGAACATGCCCAAGGGGTGTCCCTTCGAACCCCGGTGTACCGTAAGCTATGAACGCTGCAAGACCGAAATCCCCACACTCCATGAATTAGAGAACGGAGCGCAGGCCGCCTGTTTCAAATGCGAAGGAGGCGAATAACCATGAGTGCCATCCTCGAAGTCAAGGACATCGACAAACACTTCGACATCTCCGGCTCGGTCATCGACCAGATACACCTCTCCGGCGGTAAACTCTCCCGCCGGAAAACCTTGGTCAAGGCGGTCAACAGCGTCTCCCTGGACGTCCAGGCGGGCGAGACCTTGAGCGTGGTCGGCGAGTCCGGCTGCGGCAAGTCCACCCTGGCCCGCACGGTTATGGGATTGTACCGACCCAACAAGGGCGAAATCCACTACAGGGGGGCGCGCATCGACAACCTCAGCTCCCACCGGATGCTCCCCTATCGAACCAAAATGCAGATGGTCTTCCAGGACCCCTACGCTTCGCTGAACCCGCGCATGACCGTGCGCCAGATCCTTGAAGAGCCGGTCCGTTTCCACAACCCGGAGATGAATCGCGACGAGGTCCGCGACCGCGTGGCCGAGGTCATGCTCCAGGTAGGCGTGGATCCGGTCTGGGCCACCAACTTCCCGCACGAATTCTCCGGCGGCCAGCGCCAGCGCATCTCCATTGCGCGCGCCCTGGTCCTCGACCCAGAATTCATTGCGGCCGACGAGCCCATCGCCGCGCTCGACGTGTCCATTCAGGCCCAGATCCTCAACCTGCTCATGGACGCCCAGGAGCAGCGCGGCCTGACATATCTGTTCATCAGCCATGACCTGAGCGTCGTCGAGCACATATCCAGCCGCGTACTGGTCATGTACCTCGGCTGCGTTTGCGAACTGGCCACGGCCAAGGAGCTGTTCTCCAACCCCAAGCATCCCTATACGCAGGCCTTGCTGTCCGCCATCCCCAAACTCGGCGGCATGGCAGGGGGGCACGTCCGGTTGTCCGGCGACGTCCCCACTCCCATCAACCTGCCTACCGGCTGTGTCTTCCATGGCCGCTGTCAACACGCCAACGAACGCTGCTCCCGGGAAATTCCCAAGCAGCACACCCTCGCCAACGGCACCGTGGTCGCCTGTCACGGCGTTGAGGAAGGCCGGATATAGGCCCTCGACGAACATAAAAAAGAAAAACGGCGTACCGTAACGGTACGCCGTTTTTTTCTGTCGGGAGGCTAGATGATTCCGTGCTGCCGAAGTTCGCGAACCACGAAGTCGCGGTCCAGGGGCTTGACGATGTAGAGGCTCGCCTTGGCGTTGAAGAACGCTCGGTCCACACTGGTATCGTCCACCACACAAGTGATCATGGCCAGCTTGAAGCGTTTCTCTTTGACCACCCCAGCCTCGCGTTCGCGGGCGCGCATGCGCTCCGCCGCCTGATGGCCGTCCATGCCGGGCATGAGGATATCCATGAAGACCGCATCAAAAGGGCGTCCCTCGGCCAGGGCGTCCGAGAACATCTCCACTGCATGCGCGCCGTCCTTGGCCGTGACGCATTCCCCATAGGGAGTCAGGATGACCTGCAGATAGAGATGTATGCTCTCGTCGTCATCGACGATCAGAAACCGCACAGGGCCTCCAGCGCCCGCATCGCATCCGGACTAGAGATTGACTCCGAACTTCTTGATGGCCGCCATGCCGCCGTGGATATTGGTGACATCCTTGTACCCCTTGTCGTCGAGCATGATCTGCGCTTCGTAGGAACGCGCCCCCGTATTGCAAACCAACACGATGGGGCGATCCGTGGGAATTTCGTCCAGGCGGTCATAGATCTCGCCCTGTGGAACATTGTGCCAGAACTCCGGGTTGCGCTCCATGAACGAAGCGGCGTCACCCTTTTCCCGGCAATCCAGGAAGAAACAGGCGTCCTTCTCGCGGTTGTCCCACAACTCTTTGAACCCGGCCGGGCCGACGCCCCGGTTGATACCGGCGAGAGCGTTGTCCGCCAGATTGGCCAAGGTGTTGAGGATGTCCATGGCCGCGGCGAAAGGCGGGGAATAAGCCAGTTCCATGTTGGACACATCGTCGATGGTCGGGGCGGACTTGAGGATGGCGGCTACCGCGTTGATCCTGCCCACCATGGCATCGCCCGCCGAGCCGAAACCCTGTACACCGAGCACGCGGCGGGTGGGCTTGTCCACGACCATCTCCAGTGTCATCAGTTCCTTGGTCGGGTAAAAATGCGCCCGATCCAGCTGGATAAGCAGCACACTCATGGCGTCGAACCCGGCCGCCTTGGCCGATTCCAGGCTCAACCCCGTACCCGCCATGGAGGTTTCGAAGAGCTTGACCACGAAGGAGCCGACCACGCCGTCGAAGGTGGACGACCCGCCCGCCAGGTTGGTGCCGATGATCCGGCCCTGGCGGTTGGCCATGGAGCCGAGCGGCAGGAAGGCGTCCTTGCCGGTGATCAGGTGCTTGACGAGACAGCAGTCGCCGCCCGCATAGATGTCCGGGTCGTTGGTGCGCATGAACTCGTCCACGTACACCCCGCCGCGCTCATGCACGGCCAGCCCGGCTTCCTTGGCCAGATCCGAATTGGGGATGACTCCGGCCGAGATGATCACGGCGTCGGCGTCGAGGACGCGCTTGTCCGTGACCACGCGCTTGACCACGCCATCCTCGCCCTCAAGGGCCTTGACGGTCTCACCGAAGTAGAAGGAAACGCCGTTCTCCTCCATATGTTTTTGGCCCATGGTGGCCAAAGTGGGACTGACCAGACGAGGCATGAGCTGTCCGGTGATCTCCACCACCGAGGTCTCTACGCCCCACATGTCGGCGAAGGCCTCGGCCATTTCCAGACCGATGAAGCCCGCGCCGATGATCACGGCGTTGCCCACCTCGCCCTTGGAAATGGCCTCACGGATGCGCGTGGCATCGCCGGGGTTTGCCACATAATTGACGCCCCGCAGGTCCTCGCCGGGCAGCCCCAACCGACGCGGAGAGGCGCCGGTGGCGATAACCAGCTTGTCGTAGGTAATGCATTCCTTGTCGCCGGTCTGGACGTTCTCCAGCTCCACGCACTTGTTTTCACGGTCGATACGCGTGGCCCTGGTCAGGATGCGAACGTCCACCCCCTTGACCTCCTTGAAGAACTTCGGGTCGCGCAACATGTGAAAACTGGTGGTGGACAGTTCGGACGCGTCCGAAACATCGCCGGACACGTAATAGGGAATGCCGCACCCGCCATAGGAGATCATGGCGGTCTGGTCGATCATGGTCACCCGGGATTCGGGTTCCAGGCGCTTGAAACGGCAGGCGGCCTTGGGCCCGAGGGCCACGCCGCCGATGACTACGATGTGCTGAGACATAAAACCAATCCTTGGTGTCTTGAGCCCGGGGCGTCCCTCGCGCCCAAAGCGTTACTTCAGGAACGACTGAATGGACTTGCCCAACCTTTTGATGCCCTCCTCGATCCGAGCCTCGTCCGAATTGGAAAAGTTCAGGCGCAGGGTGTTCTCACCCGAGCCGTCCACGTAGAACGGCCTACCGGGCACGAAGGCGACCTGGTCCTTGATGGCCATGTCCAGAAGCTCCATGCTCGAACAATTCCCGGGCATGGTCACCCACAGGAACATGCCGCCCTCGGGCTTCGTGATGGTCACGGACTCCGGAAAATACCGGTCGATCATCTCGACCATGCACTCCCGTTGACGGCCGTAGCGCTCGCGGATGAGGGCCACGTGAGCCTCGATATCGTTGGTTTCGAGGTAACGCCGCATGATCGCCTGGGAAACGGTGGAAGTGTGCAGGTCGGCCGCCTGTTTGGCGACGACCAGCTTGTCGTAGATATCCTTCTCGGGGGCGACCACCCAACCGATGCGAAAGCCCGGCGCGGCGATCTTGGAAAAGGAACCGCAAAGCAGCCCTTTTTTCTCGCAGAAGGAAAAGACGCTCGGCAGATCCTTGCCCAGGAAGCGCAGTTCGCCATACGGATCGTCCTCAACGAAGAGCACGCCGTAGCGGTCGGTCAGGGCGGCCACGGCCTTACGCTTTTCCAGGGAGTAGCTCACGCCGGACGGATTCTGAAAGTTGGGTACTGCGTAAAAGCACTTGGCCCCATCCTTGAACGCCGCCTCAAGCTCTTCGAGGTTGGGGCCGTCATCATCCAGCGAGACGGCCACGAACTCGGGCTCGAACAGGGAAAAGGCCTGGATGGCTCCGAGGTAGCCGGGCCGTTCGATGACGACCTTGTCGCCCCGGTCCAAGAAGACCTTGCCCCCGAGGTCGAGAATCTGCTGGGAGCCGGTGGTTACCAGGATGGTATCCGGGTCCACGGTCAGGCCGCGCTTCTTGTACCGCTCGGCGATGATTGCCCTGAGCCCCGCGTCGCCCTCGGTGGTGGAGTACTGCAGGGAACTGGCTCCGATATTCTCGAAGACCTCGTGGGCCGCTACATCCATGGCCGGGACGGGGAAAAGTTCGGGGTTGGGCAGGCCGCCCGCAAAGGAAATTATTTCCGGATCAGCCGTGACTTTCAGGATTTCCCGGATGAACGAGCGATGCACGGTGCTCATTCTCCGGGCGAATTGATGGGACATGTTTTTTTCCTCCAAGCCACTTGGGATACTCTGAAAGACGCCCCCTTGCAAGAGGGGGCGCCAACCAAGCCGGGCAAAAGTCCACGCCGTGTTTCTTGGCCGCGGAAAGACAAAAAAAGAGGACCGGGGATCAATCCGGTCCTCAAGGGGCAAGAAGAGGAGAATATGCATGTACCATGCGGTCCAGTCGTCACGCTCCGCCCGAAAACACTCCGTCCGGGGTAACGACGATTGCACATCAAAAGTAACTATTATCGAAAATATGTCAAGCCGATTCCACATTTTTCACATTCATTCGACAGGAGAAACCCAGCCCCAAAAACCACCCCGCTCGGGGATGGAATATATATTGCTTAATCGAGAAGGATTCATTAAGTGACCTCAGCACACAAGGATCCCATGAAACACATAGCAATCATCACGTTTTCCCTCGTCCTGAGTCTAGCCGCCGCATCTTCCGCGCGGGCCGAGCATTTCATCGCCATGGCCGCACCCTACCCGCCCTACTCCATCAGCAACGGATTGAGCGTCAAGGGGATGGCGGTATCCACCCTGACAACTATCATGGACATGTGCGGCACGCCCATTGGGGAACAGGAAATCAAACTGATGCCCTGGGCCTACGCCTACGAGAGCGCGGCCCGGCAATCGCGGCGCATCCTGCTCAACGCCCAGCGCAATCCCAACACGGAACATCTGTACAAATGGGTCGGCCCGATGACCACGGCCAAGACCGTGCTCATCGGCCGCAAAAGCGACAAGTTGTTCATCCCCACCCGGGAACATCTCAAGGACTACCGCATCGCCACTGTTCGCTGGAGCCGCCCCGAAAAGACCCTGCTGGCGGGCGGCGTGGAGGAGACGCAGCTGTGCCGCAGTCCGAGCCACGTCCAGGCCCTGCGCAGACTCGACGGCGGCGAGGTGGACCTGTTCGCGTCCACCGAACTCGGAGCCCCCTGCCTGCTGGCGGGAATGGGAATGCGTCCGGAGGACTACACCATCTACTTCACCTTCGACGAGGAACCCCTGTATTTCGCCTTCAGCCGCGACACGGACGACAAGCTCATCGCCCGGCTCAACCGGGCATTGCAGGAAATCAAGGCCACCGGCCCGCATGGGGTCAGCCGCTTCGATCAAATGTTCACCGATTAGGGACGGTTTCGAGCCCGGGAAAGCAGACGGGAAAGAGTCCGGCACGCCGGACGGAATCAAACGCAAAAGAGAAAGGGGCCGAAGGCCCCTTTGTCATTTATTCCTTGTCCGGTGACCAGTTCGGGTCGCGATACTTTTCAGGATTGTAGAGACGCCAGTCGGAGCCGTCGTCATACTTTTCATCCGCGCCGGGGTACGGAGTGTAAAGCTTGTCGTCCGTGCCGGCGTTATCGTGAGAGTCCACGTTTTCAAAATACGCATGTTCCATGACAAACCTCTGATATCCTGGACTATATCCACCTCGATGCGGTCTGCGTTCGAGGCGGGACGCTAAGCGCCCCGACCTCTTCGTGAATCAATTACACGGCAGTGTCAAGTTTCGGTTTGACGTACAATTCACCGCCATGGCAGTCATTGATGACCAGCAGAGGGAAATCCTTGACTTTCATGGCCCGGACGGCCTCGGGCCCCAATTCCTCGAAGGCGATGACCTTGGACTCCACGATGGAATTGGACAGCAGTGCGCCCGCGCCGCCCGTGGCGCCGAAATAGACACCCGTATACTTCTTCATGGCCTCCTTGACCTCGTCCGAACGCTTGCCCTTGCCGATGGACGCCTTCATGCCCAACGAATGCAGGCGGGGCGCATAGCTGTCCATGCGGTAGGAAGTGGTCGGTCCGGCAGAGCCGATGGGGCGACCCGGAGGGGCCGGGCTCGGGCCCACGTAATAGATGGCCGAGCCTTCGAGCTCAAAGGGCAGTTCCCGGCCCGAGTCCAGCAACTCCACGAGCTTCTTGTGAGCCGCGTCCCGCGCGGAATAGATGGTCCCGGACAGAAAGACCACATCCCCTGCCCGCAACGGTTCCATGTCCGCGTCCGTCAAGGGGGTGTTCAGCTTGTATTCGGCCATTACAGTTCGACCTCCTCGTGCCGCTGGGAGTGACATTGGACGTTGACCGCCAACGGCAGGCTGGCCAGGTGGCACGGTTCCATGGTGATCTTCACGCCGAGCACGGTGGTCTTGCCGCCCAGGCCCATGGGACCGATGCCCAGCGCGTTCAGGGCCTCCTCCAATTCCTTTTCCATGGCCGCTATCTTGGGATCGGGATGGACGTCGTCCAACTTCCGCAACAGCGACCGCTTGGCGATCTTGGCCGCATGCTCGAAGGTCCCGCCGATGCCGATACCGATGATCGTGGGCGGACACGGATTCGGGCCCGCCTCGGCCACCCGCTCGATCACGAACTTCTTGATGCCCTCCCAGCCCTGGGCCGGGGCGAGCATGGTCACGCGGGACATGTTCTCGGCCCCGCCGCCTTTGGCCATGTAGGCGATCTTGAGCTTGTCGCCCGGGACCATGTCGAAATGGATGACCGCGGGGGTGCCGTCCCCGGTATTGGCCCGGGTCAGCGGATCGCACGCGGACTTGCGCAGGTAGCCGTCGGCATACCCCTTGCGCACGCCCTCGTTGATCAACTCGCGCAAGTTGCCGCCCACGATCCTACAGTCGTCGCCGACCTCCACGAACAACACGGCCAAGCCACAGTCCTGGCACAACGGCAGTTTGGTCTCGTGGGCCAGGTCCGCGTTTTCCAGCAACTGCCGCAGGACCTCCCTAGCCGACGGCGATTCCTCCGCGGCCATGGCCTGCTCCAACTTCGCGCGCACGTCTTGCGGCAATTCCGTGTTCCCCTTCATGCACATGGCGGCCACGGCCTCCACCACGTCCGTTCCTTGAATCTCTCTCATTGTTCAGCCTCCGATTGACGCCTCCAGCGGCCAGAGGGGAAACTTTTGAAAAAATTTCCCCTCTGGACTCCCCTTCAAAACGTTTTGGCGCTCGCTTCGCTCGAAGCCGTGCGGACGCATTACCTATTAAATATAAACGGTATGTACAGTTGTCCCATACAACGTCGCCCCCGGCCGCCGAAGGCAGACTACTTCCTGAAAATGCGTTTCAATGAAGTGATGCCCATTTTTCGTCGCAGGAAACCGAGCTGATTTTGCAACGGCAGATGTTTGGGGCAGACATCCTCACAGGCCAACAGGCCCATACAGCCAAAAATGCCCATGTCGTTGCCGATGATCTCGTAATAGTCGTTCTCGGTCCGCTGGTCGCGCGGATCGATGAGAAACCGGGCCACACGATTGAGCGCGGCCGCCCCCATGAAGTCCTCGCGCAGCCGGGCGGTGCCGCAGGCCGCGATGCAGCAGCCGCATTCGATACACCGTTCAAGCTCGTAGATGGCCACGGCGTCCTTGTTGTCCATGCGCTCTTCGAGCGCCGTGGGATCGAAGACCTTGTTGGTATGGATCCAGGACTCGGTCTTGTCGTACATCTCGCGAAACCACGTGCCGGTGTCCACGGACAGATCGCCGACCAGCTTGAAGACGGGCAGGGGCAAAAGCGTGATCTCACCCGGCAGGTCGCGGGTCTTGGTATGACAGGCCAGGCCGGGACGGCCGTTGATGACCATGCCGCAGGAACCGCAGATGCCCGCCCGACAGCAGAAGTCGAACTGCAGGGACGGATCCTGCTCCTCGCGGATGCGGTTGAGCGCGATGAACAGGGTCATGGCATCGGTCTCTTCCAGGACGAACGCCTGCATGTGCGGCGAGGACTGCTCGTCCTCGGGATTGTACCGGAAGATGTTGAGTTTGAGTAATCTGGACATGGTCTATTCCTTTTTGTCGTCGGCGCTGATGATTTCCGAATGTCCGTATCCACGGTCTCCGGGCGGAATCTCCACCACCGTGGTGGCCGGCTCGTACTCAAGGGTCGGCAGGGTGTCCTCCGGCTTTTTCCAGTAGGCCAGAGTGCGGGTCAGCCAGTCGCGGTCGTTACGCGCCGGGAAGTCCTCGCGATTGTGCGAACCGCGCGATTCGGTGCGCATGAGCGCGCCGTAGGCGACCATCAGGGCGAGCTTGACCTGGCCTTCAAGCTTCAGCGCGGCGGCCAGTTCGGGGTTGACGCCCTTTCCGTTGGAACGCAGGCCGACGTTCCGGGCCCGGATAAGCGTCTCCTGCAAGGCGGCCACGCACTTTTCCAGTCCTTCCTGGGTGCGGAAGATGTTGGCACCTTTGTGCAAGGCTTCCTGCATGGCGGACCGGACCCGGTAGACATTCTCCGAGCCGTTGGTCCCGTTGATCAAGGCGTCGATGCGGGAACGCTGCCTGCCGACCTCGTCGTTGATCAGCGACGTCTTGAACTCGGTCTCGCACCCTTCCAGGTATTCGGCGATCCGGCGGCCGACGATACCGCCCGCGACCACGGTTTCAGCCAGGGAGTTGCCGCCCAGACGGTTGAAGCCATGCATGTCCCAACAGGCGGCCTCGCCCGCGGCAAAGAGCCCCTTGAGTCCATAGGCGGCCCCGTCCTTGTCCGTGCGCACGCCGCCCATGGAATAGTGCTGGGTCGGCCGCACGGGAATGAGTTGATGGATAGGGTCCACGCCCAGGAAGGAGGTGCAGATTTCGTAAACCTCGCGAAGCTTGCCGGTGATGTGCTCCTTGCCCAGATGACGGATGTCGAGCCAAAGGTGCTCGCCGTAGGGCGACTTCACGCCGTGGCCCTCGCGCATGTGGTGGGTCATCCAGCGGGAGACCACGTCGCGGGAGGCCAACTCGGCCTTCTCGGGCTCGTAGATCTGCATGAACCGCTTCTCGTCCACGTCGAGCAGGGTGCCGCCGTCGCCCCGGCACCCCTCGGTGACCAGGATGTCGGTGGGCACGATGCCCGTCGGGTGGAACTGCACGGCTTCCATGTTGCCCATGGGAACCACGCCGGCGGCCAGGCACATGGCATGCGCCCCGCCGTCGCAGATGACCGCGTTGGTGGTGTTCGGGTAGATGCGCCCGAAGCCGCCCGCCGCGATCATGGTCGCCTTGGACAAATAGACACGCAGCTCACCGGTGCGCAGACAGCGGGCGACCACGCCGTAACAGGTCTCCCCGTCCTGAAGCAGGGCTATGGCCTCGGTCTTGTCGTGGACCTCCACGCCCTTTTCGGCGCAACGGTTGTCCATGGTGCACATGACCGCATGGCCGGTGCCGTCGGAAGTATAGCAAGTGCGCCACTTAGCCGTGCCGCCGAAGGAGCGGGCCATGATCAGCCCCTCCTTTTCCTCGGCCTCGACCTTCTCGTACTGCTTNAGTATAGCAAGTGCGCCACTTAGCCGTGCCGCCGAAGGAGCGGGCCATGATCAGCCCCTCCTTTTCCTCGGCCTCGACCTTCTCGTACTGCTTGCCGCCCTTGTAATAGATGGACTTACCCGGGACCACGCGGTTCCACGGCACCCCCCAATGAGCCAGACGGCGCATCTCGATGGGAGCGGTATCGGCGAAGAGGCGGGCGACTTCCTGGTCGCAGCCCCAGTCGGACCCTTTGACCGTGTCCGCGAAATGAATGTCGGGATTGTCGCCCTCGCCCATGACCGAATTGCCGAGGGACGCCTGCATGCCGCCCTGGGCGGCGGAGGAATGGGATCGCCGGGCCGGGACCAGGCTCAGACAGATGGCGGAGAATCCGGCCTCGGCCGTTTCCACGGCCGCGCGCTCGCCCGCCAGACCCGCGCCGACAACCAGAAAATCGGTGTAGATAGTCTGCATGGCAAATTCTCCGTTAATTGAGGCTCAGAAACAAAAAGCGAACCAGGGTAATCAGACCGATGCCGATAAACATGAGCGTCAGCAGGTTTTCGCCGCGCTTGAACTTGCCCCGCTCCCGGTCCGTGATAAAGCCCCACTTGACCCCGATGCGGTAGAAGCCGATGCCGACATGCAATTCGGCAAGGGGCAGCAGGCACAGGTAGAACACGGCCCAGAACCCGCTTTGCACGCGAGCGGCGGATTTGACCGCCGTGATGGGGAGATCGGTCAGAACCACCCACATATGGATGGACCCCATGACCAGGATAAGCATGGCGGAGACGATTTGGACCACCCAAAGCCAGGTGTCCCCGTGGTGCATCATCCGGGCGTGTTGCCAAATGGTCTTCTGACCCTCGGCGCGGAAGGGAATCTTCCGGGCGGCCAGGGCGAAATGAAGCAGGAAGGCGAGAAAGATGAGCGGTCCGCCCACCTGGGCCATATACGTCGCCTCGAAAAATTCGGCGAGGGCGTTCATCAGCCTCGGGCTGATGACGACGCTGGAAACCAGCAACATGTGACACCACATGAACAAGATCAGGCTGGCGCCGGACAGCATTTGCAGCCAATCCAGCACGCCGTCCCACTTGCCGGATTTGCCAGCCGGTGCGTAACTAATGGACATTCATTCCTCCGTTTGGTTAAACACAGAAGCGCCCTAGACAATTGCCTGAATACGTAGGCCGGGGAAAAGAAATTTGTCAATATCTCCAAGGCCATCTCACTGGCTCTCCGCCTTGCGGACAGGGGGTGCGGACAAGAAAAAAGGCATTGATTGCACGGTCAAACGGCGGATTCCCGCCTATCCGCCCGTTAACAAAAAATTGGTAGTCCCGTTCCTCCCCTTTTCCGGTTTCCATTTCCGGTCGCCTCGGGTAGGGTGCACTCCTGCCTCGGCTGTGGACCTCTCCGCCCGCTTGCCATCCCGGTTTGAAGACTTACCCTATGGGACGTACAGACAACCGATTCGATGCGCGTGGCAGAGCGCATGACCAAATTTATGGAGCCATACCCATGTTCCGAAAACCGATATTGCTGGCAGGGCTTGTACTGATCCTTGCCGCCTGTCAAACCGTAAATATGAACAAACGAACCGAAACCGTCCCGACACCGGCCCCGACAACCGCCAAGGCGACCTCCCTTCCCGCCCTGGACGGTTCCGACCAGGCGGCCACGCACATCGTCAAGCTCAAAAACGGCCTGACCGTGCTCATCAAGGAAGACGACCGGTTCCCGCTGGTCAACGTCCGACTCTACGTCCACGCGGGCAGCGCCTACGAGACGCCCGACATCGCGGGCATCAGCCACCTGCTTGAACACATGGTCTTCAAGGGCACGGACAAACGCGGCCCGGGCGAGACGGCCAGGCAGATCGAGTCCGTGGGCGGCAGCCTCAACGCGGCCACCAGCTTCGACTACACGGTCTATTACGTGGAAGTGCCGGAGACCCAATGGAAACTCGGTATGGACGTGGTCACGGACATGGCCTTCCACCAGACCATCGCTCCCAAGGAGCTGGAAAGCGAAAAGAAGGTCGTGCTCGAAGAGCTTGAACGCGGCGAGGACACGCCCACCAGCAAGCTGTTCAAGACCCTCCAGTCCATGGTCTGGAAGGGCACCAGCTACGAATGGCCGATCATCGGCTTCCGCGAGACCGTATCGGGCATCACCAGGCCGCAGATCAAAAATTACATCGCCACCCACTATCAGCCGCAATCCATGCTGCTGGCCGTGGTCGGCAAGGTCGATCCCGACCAAATCCTGGCCGAGGCCAACCAATTGGTCGGATCCCTCAAGAACACCCGATCCTTCACCCCGCCCGCGCCCCTGCCCGTGCCCGAAGCGGGCGACGGCCCCCGCGTGGTCAAACTGACCGGCAAGTGGAACAAGGTCTACATGGGTGCGGCCTTCCCCATCCCCTATGGAACCTCGGCCGAAATCCCGGGCCTGGAGATGCTCTGCCAACTGCTCGGCGGCGACGATACTTCGCGCCTCTACCGGACCTTCAAATACGACAAGCAGCTCGTTGACGATATCTCGATCTCGCCGCTTTCCCTTGAGCGCGGCGGCATGCTCTACGTCCACGCCGTGCTCGACGCGGACAAGGTGAACGAATTCTGGACCGAGTTGAACAAGGAAATGGCTGGATTCGACCCGGCGAACTTCACCGACCGTGAGATCGAGCGTGCCCGCCTGAACCTAGAAAACTCCCTGTTCCTGGCCAAGGAAACCCTCTCCGGCCTGGCCGGGAAACTCGGCTATTTCCAATTCTTCGACAACGGCGAGCAGGCCGAGAAGAACTACCTCTTCGCCCTGAGCCAGGTGAACCGAGCCGAACTCAAGCGACTGTTCGATGAATATATCCGGCCCGACCGCCTGGCCTTGGCCGTGCTCACGCCCGAAAACGAACCGATCTCCGCCGACGCGCTGACCGAAATCACCAAGGCCAACTGGCCTTCCAAGAAGGCCACCGAGGCCAAACAGGCCGCCACGCAGGCCACGGGGCCGGCCGAAATCGCCCTGCCCGGGGGCTCCAAGCTGATCCTGTTGCCCGACGACACCCTGCCGTACACGGCTATGTCCATGTACTGGACCGGCGGCGACGGCGAACTCGATGCGTCCAGGCAGGGCCTGGCTTCCCTGACGGCCGCGGCCCTGACGCGTGGCACCTTGAAAATGTCCGCCACCGAGCTCCAAGACTTCCTGTCCGACCACGCGGCCAGCCTCGGCTCCACCGCCGGGCGCAACGTCTTTGCCCTGGAGGCCAAGTTCCCCACCCGGTTCACGGATCAGGTCCTGCCGGTTATCGGCGACACCCTGACCGCGCCGGCCTTCAACCAGACCGAGGTGGAACGGGCCAAACAGGACCAGATCGCGGCCATCAAGCAGGGCGAGGACCGGCCGCTCGGCCTGGCCTTCCGCCACCTCTTCCCGTTCCTGTACAAGACCGGCCCCTACGCTCTGCTCCATCAGGGCACCCCCGAAGGCGTGGAACGGTTCACTACCTCGGACATCATCCGCTTCTGGAGCCGCCAATCCATGCACCCGTTCACCCTGGCCGTGTGCGGACAGTTTGATCAGGCGGCCATGGAGAAGTTTGCCGCCGGCATCGCCAAAACCCTGACCGCGCCCACCGGACAATACGCCTTCACCACCCCCGAATGGGGCACCGAGAAGGAGGATTCCCTGCACCTGCCCGATCGCAACCAGGCGCACGTCCTGATGATCTTCCCCACCCCGGGCAAGACCGACCAAGAGGCTTCGGCCAAGCTCGAACTGCTGCGCGCCGCCCTGGCCGGCCAGTCCGGACTGCTCTTCCGCGACCTGCGCGACAAACAGGGATTGGCCTACACGGTCACTGCCATGCTCTGGCAGAGCCGCAACACCGGGTTTATGGCCCTGTACATCGGCACCGGGCCGGACAAGGTGGATCAGTCCATCGCGGGATTCAAGAAAGTCCTGGCCGACCTGGCCGCCAAGCCGCTGCCCCAGGACGAAATCGACCGCGCCCAAAACATCCTGACCGGCGATTACTACCAGGACCACCAATCCCTGCTCTCCCGCAGCCGTGAGGCCGCCAGCCTCCAGGTGCGCGGCTTCGACCTCGACTACGAGCAACAGCTCATCAAGCGGGCCCAAACCATCACCCCCGCCGAAATCCAGGATATGGTCGCCCAGTACCTGACCCCGGACAAGGCCTACCTCATGACCGTCACCCCGTAGGGTACGCCATACTTGAAACAACAGAGGCCGGTGAAAACCGGCCTCTGTTGTTGGCGCCCCCCCATCGCCCCCCTCCCCTTGCGGACGCCCCGCGCAGATCCTCGCCCACAGGGCACAAAGCGGTTGAAGAGAAAAGCCGAAAGGACGGCTTTTCCAAAGAACTTCCCTCGGTCCGCCAAGGACGCCACTCCATCTTGACAGAACTAGACGACCGGTCTATTATACTTCCATGAGCGAGGACACGAAACAGCGGATCATTGAGGCCGGGGCCGAGTTGGTGCACCGGCAAGGGTTCAACAACACGGGCCTGAAGGACATCCTGCGCGCGGCAGGCGTGCCCAAGGGGTCGTTCTATTTCTATTTCGACAGCAAGAAAGCCTTCGGCATCGAAATGGTCAACTATTTCGGTATGATGTTCCGTGGCATCATCGATGGTGCCCGCAACGATCCGAGTCTGACTCCGCTGGAACAACTGCGAAAGATTTTTGACGGATTCGCCGCCCACTTCGCTGCCCACGGATATACGCGAGGCTGTCCTGTCGGTAACCTGGCCCAGGAGATGAGCGACCTGAGTGAACCGTTCCGCATCCGGCTCATCCAAGCCTTGGACGGCATGGCTTCGGGCCTGGCGGCCATCCTGGACAAAGCCAAGGCCAGAGGGGAAATCCCAGCCGACATGGACACGCGGGAAACGGCCATTTTCATGGTCGAGGCATGGCACGGCGCGATTATCCGCATGAAGGTCACCAAAGACGGCGAACCGCTCGCCCTTTTCACCCGATTCATTTTCGACAAAATCCTGAAATAGCCGCCGCCACAACCCGGTGGCGGTTTTCGTTTACCCGACTAGTAGACGACCGGTCTACTACATCTCAAGGAGCAAGACATGTTTATGATTGAGTACGTTCGGCCCGAGCAGGCCCAAGGCGCGGTACGGGAAATCTATTCGTCGTTCCCCGCGCACATTCCCGTACCCGACCCGATCCAACTGTACAGCGCAAGCCCGCGCTACCTGGCCAGACAGACGGCCATCGCCGAAGATCTCAGGCAAAACGAGGCCTATTCACCGGAATTGCTGGCCGCTCTGCGCTACCTCGGCGCATCCACGGCCTGCTTCGGTTTCTGCACCACCTTCAACCGAGGCCTGCTCACCTCCATGGGGCTGACCGAGGCCGAACTCGACGCGCTCGCCACGACCCCGGCCCGGGCCTTCGAGGAAAAGGACGCGGCCCTTCTCAGCTTCGTGGCCAAGGCCGTGCGGGAACCGGACGGCGTAACCCGAAACGATGTGGACGCGGCGCGCTTCGCGGGCTGGACCGATGCACAGATATTCGAGGCCACGGCCTACGCGGCCCAGATGGCCACCATCGGCATCGTCTTCCGCGCCTTCGTGGAAAAGTAACCCTCCACCGGGGATCGGCCCCACGCCGGTCCCCGCCCTTGTCCCGTCCGTATTCCAAGGGCTTGCCCCCTGCCCCGTGGTGCGCTACAAATCTTGAGCAACAACTTTTAGTTACTCACTATCGAGGGGAGACGCATGGCGCTCATATTCGGTTCGCCCAGAAAGCAGACTTTGGACAGGGACGACGTCGGCACCGACCACCGCCTGACCATGGCCAAGGACATTTACATGGCCGGAAAGATGAAGATCGTCACCACCGAGGCCGTGCCGGGCCGCGACATCCAGTCCGCCTTCGGGCTCATCGTCTGCCGCAGCTACGTCTTCGACAACGCCTTTTACGGACTCATGGCCCAGGCCGTGGACGTCAACGCCGACGCCATCGTCGGTTACCGCGAGACCGTGGCCTTCCACCCCGAGGGCGACAAGTACTATTCCTGCTATGGCACGGCCGTGCGTTTGAAAAAACTCAAGTAGTCCATGAACAACACGTCCGCGCCATCCCGCTGGTTTCCCCACACCTTGGCCGCGACCTTCCTGATCTTCTGGACGATCATGGCCGCAAACCCGGTCATGCGCGACGTGTGGTGGGCCGAAAACATCCCGGTCATGGCGGTCTTCCTGCTCCTGGCCGGTACCTACCGCCTCTTCCGCTTCTCCAATCCGGCCTACGCGCTCATGGCCTGCTGGCTGTTCCTGCACACCATCGGCGGCCACTACACCTTCGCCAACGTGCCGTTCGGTTTCGTCACCGACCTGTTCGGCTTTTCGCGCAACCACTTCGACCGGCTCGGGCATTACACCATCGGCTTCTATGCCTTTCCCATCGCCGAACTGCTGACCCGCAAGGACCTGGCCAAGCCTATAATAGTCCACCTGTTCGGCCTGTTTGCCATCATGGCCCTGGCCGCGGGCTACGAGATCGTCGAATGGTGGTACGCCGTGCTCGCGGGCGGCGAGGCTGGCATCGAATTTCTCGGTTCCCAAGGGGACGTCTGGGACGCCCAGACAGACATGCTCTGCGACACCCTTGGCGCGATCACCGCATTGGTGCTGTTCGCCTTCTCGGGGATTAAAGCAGAGGGAGAAAGACCGCTTCGCGCCCATAACGGATGATTTAGCCTTTCCCCCCGGCTGTCCCCACGGAATCGTCGGTGGGTCCGAGTTCACCCCCGGCATCCCGTTCAGGCCTGCGGCGCGGTAGTGAAATTCCAAAGGGCCGATGCACAGAGTGCATCGGCCCTTTGGAATATCGCGATGCCGTTACGGCCGCTAGTCGCGCACGCCCAGCCGCCGGTCGAGAAGGAGTAAATCCGCGATGGTCAGGGCCATCATGGCCTTGAGCACCGGATTGATGCGCGGGATGGCGCTGATATCATGGCGGCCGCCAACCATGATGAAGGTGGGTTCGCCCGTGGTGGTGATGGTCTGTTGTTCCTGAAGGATGGAGGCTATGGGCTTGATGTAGGCCCGGGCGACTACGTCCTGGCCGGAGGAAATGCCGCCGAGGATGCCGCCCGCGTTGTTGGACAAAAAGCCGTCCGGGCCGATGGGATCGTTGTTCTCGCTGCCCAGCGAGCGCGCGGCTGCCATGCCGGAGCCGATCTCCACGCCCTTGACCGCGCCCACGGACATGAACGCCGCCGCGATGCGCGCATCGAACTTGCCGAAGACCGGCTCGCCAAGCCCGGCAGGCAGTCCCGTGGCCCGAACTTCGACCACGCCGCCCAGAGTGTCCTCGTCGTCGCGGACCTTGACGACCCGTTCGTTCCAGGCCTCGACGATATCCGGATCCGGGCTGAAATAGGGGCGGTCGCAAGCCCCCTCGATATCCCTGACCTCGGCGGGAATGGAACCGAACTCCACAGTATAGGCGTAAATCGAGATGCCCTCCAGGCGCAGCAGTTCCTGGGCGATGGCCCCTCCCGCCACGCGGGACACGGTTTCTCGGCCCGAGGAACGCCCACCGCCCCGGTAGTCGCGGAACCCGTACTTGGCGTTGTAGGTAAAATCGGCATGCCCCGGCCGGAACACGTCCTTGATCTTGGAATAGTCATGGGAGCGCTGGTTGGTGTTCTCCACGAAGAAACCGATGGGCGTGCCGGTGGTCCTGCCCTCGAACACGCCGGACAGGATCTTGACCCGGTCCGGTTCGTTGCGGGTCGTGGAGGCCAGCCCGCCCTGGCCGGGCCTGCGCCGGTCCAGTTCAAGCTGGATGATGGATTCGTCCAGGGGAATGCCCGCAGGACAACCGTCCACCACGCCGCCCAGGCCCGCGCCATGGGATTCACCGAAAGTGGTCAGCCGGAAAACCCGTCCGAAGGTATTGCCGCTCATAGTCGCTCCCTAAAATTTTTCAACCCGCATGATGTCCTCGGTACGCCCGAGAAGAACCAGGACGTCTCCATTTTTCAGCGCCCTGTCCGCCTGGGGCACGAAATGGAACTCCGAATCCCCGGCCAGCCGGAAGGCGATGACCTGCACTTGGTACTTGTTGGTCAAGTCCAGATCGCGCAGGGTCTTGCCGATCCAGCTGTCCACGATGATTTCCCGTACGGCCACATCCTTGCCCAGGCCGAAGTACTCCTGTAACCCGGGGGCGGTCAGCCGGTTGGCCATCTGGGCGGCCACGAACGCCTCGGGGAAGACCACGAAAGGGACCCCGAGCTTGTAGAGCACCCGCTCATGGGCCTCGCTGATGGCCTTGACCCAGATGTTCTTGACCCCGGCCGCCTGAAGATTCAGGACCACC
The DNA here is from genome assembly GCF_017351175.1 of Desulfovibrio sp. Huiquan2017. NCBI lineage: Bacteria > Pseudomonadati > Thermodesulfobacteriota > Desulfovibrionia > Desulfovibrionales > Desulfovibrionaceae > Desulfovibrio > Desulfovibrio sp. Huiquan2017. The sequence continues at coordinate 211,951 of NZ_JAFMPN010000001.1, forward strand.
AGAATGCTCGCCTCCATGGAGTCGCCGGTGGAGACGATGACTCGATCCAGCTCCTTGATGCCGATCTGGCTGAGCATCTTTTCATCCGTGGCATCCGCCTCGTAGGCCTGGGCGATGATGTCCTGAGCCCGGCGCACGTACTCGGGGTTGATGTCTACCCCGACCACGGAATGGCCCAGCTCGGTCAGGGCCTTGGCCAGGGCGTAGCCGAACTTGCCCAGGCCGATGACGGCGATTTCCTTTTTTGCAGCCATAACGTTTCTCCTTATCGATCTAGCCGAAGGGCAGCGTGGCGGTCGGGACCTTGAAACGCCGCTCGGTCTGCCAGCTTTGCAAGGCCGAGAGCATCCAGATGGGTCCAAGTCTTCCCACGAACATGAGCACGATGAGCGTGACCCGCTCGAAGTTGTCCAAAAGCGGGGTCATGCCCGTGGACAGCCCCACGGTGGCGAAGGCGGAAATGGATTCGAACATGTCGGCGATGAACTCGCCGCGCGCCATGAGATAGGAGCTGTCCCCGCTCTCCAGCGAAGTCAGGATCATGGTCCCCACGCCGACCAGAAGCAGGCTCATGGTCACCAGGGAAACGACCTTGTTCATGGCCTTCTGGTCCAGGGCGAACCGGCCGATGCGGACCTGCTCCCAGCCCCGAAACTCGGCCCAGACAAAGCCCACCAGAGCCCGGAAGGTGGTGGTTTTGATGCCGCCCGCGCAGGAACCCGGCGACCCGCCGATAAACATGAGGACCATCATGAAGGCCAGGGAGACATTGGTCATGCCGCCGATGTCCACCGTGTTGAACCCGGCGGTGCGGCAGGTCACGGACTGGAACAGGGCGTTCCAGAAGTGTTCGAGAAAATTGTCCGGCGCGTTGCCCGCAGCGCCTTCGGCGACGAAGATGACCACAGTTCCGGCCACCACCAGGGTCAGGGTGGTCTTGAGCACGATGGACGTATGCCAACTCATCCTCGGCCGTCCGCTCCGGCGTCCGCCACGCTTGAACAGCGCATTCCAGATCAGAATGCCGCATTCGTTGAGCACGTAGAAGCCCAGTCCACCGGCGGTGATAAGCACGATGAAGACCATGTTGACCCCGCCATCCCCGGCCCAGCGGGTCAGGGAGTCGGGGTACAGGGAAAATCCGGCGTTGCAGAAGGCCGACACCGAGTGGAAGACCGCCGAGTAGGGGCTGAATCCCACGGGGTCCATGAACCACAGGCAAATTGCCCCCAGCGCTTCGAAGGAAAAGGCCCAGACCACCACGCGCATGAGGAACCTGGGCAAGCTGAAGGACGGATCGTGCAGCAGGGATTGGCCCACTGCCAGCCGGTCGGTCAGGGAGACGTGATGCCCGAGCAGGTGGATGACCAGGGTGGTGAAGGTCATGATCCCCAGGCCGCCGAGCTGGATGAGGACCAGAATGACGTCCAGGCCCAGCGTGGAAAAGTAGGAACCGGTGTCCACCACGGCCAGCCCGGTGACACACATGGCCGAGGTGGCCGTAAACAGGGCGTCCACAAAGGACAGCGGGCCGCCGGGGTGGCTCACATCCAGGTGCAGGATAAGTGCGCCGACGAGGATGGCTCCGGCAAAGAACCAGACCGGCATCCAGTACGGCGAAAAGACTTTAGTGCGCATGGTTCTCCACGCTTATATGCTTGACGGCACAACCTGTCAAAAACGCTCAGGAAAGGTTTTCCACGGCCCGCCGGGCAGCCTCGACGGTCCCGGCCAGGTCCTTGCCCTCAATGACATGGTGGGCGCACTCCTCGTACAGTAGGGCGCGGGCCGCCAGGACCTCGCGGATCTCGGCGGCCACGGATTTGCCGGTCAGGGAGGGGCGCTGCGCCTCCAGCGGATCGGCCAAAAGCCGTCGGGCCAATTCATCGGGGTCGGCCTTGAGATAAAGAACCACGCCCTCGGCCAACACGGCCCGGTTCTCGCTGCGCAGGACCATGCCCCCGCCGCAACCGATGACCCGGCCGCCGGACGCCGCCTCGCGCACGAGGGTCGCGGCCTCCTCGTCGCGGAAGGCCTCCCAGCCATGCGCTTCGACGAAAGCGGCGATGTCCATGCCCACGGCCTCGGCAAAGGCCTGGTCCGTATCCACGAACTCCATGCCCAGCCGCTCGGCCAGAGCCCGGCCCACGCTGGTCTTGCCGCAGGCTCGCGGCCCAATGAGAAAAATGTTCCTCTCCTTGTGCATGTCAGGCACCCTAAGGGAAAACCGGCCCGCCTTCAACGGTTTGCAAAGCGTTGCGCCTTTGCATTCCCGCCCATTGTTGATATCTTTCGCCAAAGCCTTTCGGGGACGGCCACCCGCCCTTCGTTTTCGCAAAGGAGAAAGACATGAAAACCGCCATCTTCGGTTTCTCCGGCTCAGGCAAGACCGATCTGTTCGCCGCCCTGGCTGGCCCTGCGGCCGCCGCCGCGGGCAATCGGGCCATGGTCAAGGTCCCGGATGCCCGGCTCGACCCGCTGATCAAACTCTTCCACCCGAAAAAGGTCACCCACAGCGAGATCGAATATCTGGACATCCCGGGCGGGGGCGGCAAAGGCGCGGGGCTGGGCGAGCGTGTGCTCAACGAGGTGCGCCCCTATGACTGCTTCATCGGCGTGCTCGACGGATTCTCGGGCATGAACGACCCCGAACGGCAATGGCAGGCCATGGAGGCGGACATGATGGTCTCGGACATGGCGGTCATCGAGAAGCGGCTGGAAAAGCTGGCGGCCGACGGGAAGAAGAACAAGGCCCTGGTGGACCCCAAGGAGGAAGCGGGCCTCAAGCGGGCGCTCGCCTTGCTCGAAGAGGAACGCCCCCTGCGCACCGACGGGGAGCTGTGCGCCCTGCCCGAACTCAAGGGCTTCAAATTCCTGTCCGCCCGGCCCATTCTCTATGCCTGGAACTGCCCCGAGGGCGAGGAGGAGGCCCGGGAGCTGCCGGACGACACCCCGGGCATGGCCCACATCGCCGTGGCCGCCAAGCTCGAACGCGAGCTGGCAGAGATCGACGACCCGGCGGAAAAGGCCGAGTTCCTGAACGACCTGGGCATCACCGAATCAGCCCTGGACAAGGTCATTGGCAAGACCTACCGGCTCCTCGGCCTGATCTCCTTCCTCACGGCCGGCGAGGACGAATGCCGTACCTGGCCGTTGCGCGCAGGCTCAACCGCGCCCCAGGCGGCGGGCGTGATCCACACCGACTTCGAGAAGGGCTTCATCCGCGCCGAGGTCATCGGCTTCGACGACTTCCTGGCCTACGGCGATTTCAAGAAGGTCAAGGAAGCGGGCAAGGCGCGCCTTGAAGGCAAAGAGTACATCGTCCGAGACGGCGACATCATCGAATTCCGTTTCAACGTGTGACGGCTAGCACTTTCGGGCGCAGGCGATGAGGCGGGCCTCCCGGCCCGGTATGCTCCGGAAGTCCGGCGGCTCGAAACCGGCCTCGTCCAGAGCTGCGGCGAGCTCTTCGCGGCCGATAAAATGAGAAGCATATCCGGCCAGCCGGGTGACCAGCTCCAGGCAAGCCTCGGGCAACGTCTTGTCCGGGCCGTCGCTCCCGCAAGAGTGATGGGAGATGAACCAGCCACCGGGTTTCAGGCCGTCGGCGATCTTGCGCAGCGCCCCGCTCAGATCGGCCTTGAAAGCATAGAGAACGTGCGAGGCCACGGCCAGATCGTAGCGAGCTTCGGGCAGCGTCTCCTCCCGGAAATCCATGCCCACGGAGCGTACCCGGCTTCCATAGCCCAACCTCTCGCAACGCCGGGCGGAATGCTCGACCACCGACGGCAGGTCGAAAATGGTCCCGCGCAGAGCCGGATTACGATCGAGCACGGCCATGGTATACAGGCCGTGGTTGCCTCCGATGTCGCACATTTCCCGGAAGGTCTCGAACCCGGGAAGGGAAGCGGCCGCATCCGCCACGGCACGCGCTCCGCCCCTCAAGGCGTCCTGCGCGGAGCCGTTCATGGCCCGGTCCTCGGACCACCCGCGATCTGTGCCCTCCCGATTCACTTCCCCTCCCGCCAAGAGTTTCAGGAGGGATTGTTCGACAGAGGCCGAAAACCCCATGGTCAGCGCAAGAAAATCCCCCTGGTACAACGGAGACGAACTGACAAGATACTCCTCTCCCATGGGCGCATTGGCGTAGCCTTCCCCATCCCGGACCAGCAGCCCCACGGCGGCAAGGATGCCGAGAAGCGGTTCCAGCCGCTCGGGCACCAGCCCGGCCTTGTCCGCAATATCCGCCAAGGTCAGCCGCCCTCCGGAGAGGAGGTCGAAAAGCTTTAGTTCCGCCGCCGCCATGACGGCTTTGGCTGTCACGGACTCCATGATCATGTTGTTCAACTGCGTGAAATCGGTTTTCGGCTCAGGAAACAGCATGGATCCTCCATGGGTTAATACTAAATTTGTTGCTCAAAAAAAATCAGAGATATGCGTCCATCCAGCGGTTCAGCTGCGCGCCGATCTCCTCGACCCGGGCGAAATCCGCATCATCAAGGCCCGCGAGATAGTCGAGAAACACCTTATCGTGCTCCCGGTGAAACTTCAGGTGATTCTCGCTGGCGACATGGCCCGTTTCTGTGGTCCGGATGACCACCCGCGTCCGATTCAGCGGATCAGGCTCCTTGACCAAAAGCCCTTTGTCCACCAACCGGGTGACCACCTGCGAAACCGCGCCCTTGGTGACGCCGAATTCTTCGGCCAAGTCGGTCACGCCTACCCCGTCATGGCGATCCACCCGGCTGACCATGTGTATCTCCGACGGATACAAGGCAACCCCAACTCCGAAGTCGGAGGCGTGGCTGTCCACGCGGGCATACTTTGCCATGGCCGCGCCGAAGCGGTTGAGCAGCGGCAGGATTTCTTCAAAGGAACGCATGCAAATTGTTTAGCTCCTAAACAAATGACTGTCAAGCACTCGCTGGAACCGCGGGCAATCCTGACGAGTGAGTCCGGAATTCCACTTGTCAAAACAGGGAGCAGTAACTATTATCAAGATATGAGCAACACCAATACCTGTACCAAGCATCGTGAAGTGGCCATCGAGTTGGGGGACTGCCGCTCCTGCCAGGGGTGCATTGATCTCAACCCGGACGTTTTTCAATGGGACGAGGCCTTGGATATGCCCTATGTGACCCGGTCCGAGGTCACGGAGGACGAGGTACGCGACATCATGAATTCCTGCCCGGAAGGCTGCATCGTCTTCGTGGACTGACGCCTCCCCCGCAACCGTCCTTTCAACAAAAAAGCCGGGCCCAGGCCCGGCTTTTCCGCATTCGAAGTGCGCTCGACTCTCAACCTACTTCTTCGAGGGCATGGGCGGCAACGAGCATTCACAGTGGTCGCCGCAGACGAAACCGCAGTAGGTGTGAAAAACACGGGTCTGCTTTTCTCGCTGCTCGGCGGTCAACGGCCCGACTTCGATTTCGGCGACCATCGCCATGAGGCGATCATACTCGGGCACGGCGTTCATGCCGCGCGCCAGTTCATCGCCGGTGCGCACGTCGAGGAGCGTAGCGTCCATGGTGTCGGTGACCAGGGCATAGGGCACAGGACCGCCGTCGATGAGCCGGGCCGCGCACACGGTCTCGCGCTCGAAGGTGGCCACATCGCCCGCGCAAAACATGACCAGGAACACGGGGACGCCCTTTTCATCGTAGAATACGAAATCGATGATCCGTTCGTACTCCTTGCCTTCCACGCAATATTTCAGCGAAATTTTGGCCTTGAGCCGATCCTTGGGGTAGCCCTTTTCTTCCACCAGAAGACGGGCCAGGAGCTGCCGAAACTCCTCGAAAGTGGTTTCGTCGATCTCCTCGCCGGAAAGATAGTCGCGGAGCGTGCCGCCCAAACTCGATTCATGCATGGATTCCCTCCCTTCCCTATTACGATAAATCGCCTTCCGGCCCGACGCAAGCCGATGCGCCGGGCCGGGCGCTCCGCCGACCGCAGAGGCTAGAAGAAATACCGGGGCTCCAAGCGCTCGCGGCAATTCTCGGCCAGCCATTTAGCGAATCCCTCCACCGGACTGCCGGGCTTAGTGCTGCGGGCATGCTCGGGGCAGGCCTTGATGCAGGCGCAACATTTGATGCACTTCTCGGCATCGGTGCGGCCATAGTCTTCCGCACTGATGGCCTCCACAGGACAGTGCTCGGCGCAAACGCCACACCGCACGCAGTTGTCGCCAACCTGAATGAAGTCCACGGGGCCGCCCTTTTTGCGTTCCTTGTAGGGGCGATCACCCGGAATGGCCGGTTCAGGGGCCGCGTCGAGGGACGGGAGGGCGTCCAGAGTTTCGCGCACCCTGCGCCCGAAGTCTTCCGCGCCGCGCAGGTCCTCGGCGTCGGGCCGGGCCACGGCCACCGGATATTGCTCCGAGGAAAAGGAATGTTCCCCGACGAAGGCTGCCCCGCCCACCACGACTCCGCCCCGCTCGGCGACCAGATCGGCCAGCTCGATCAGGGCGTCCTCAAAGGCACGGTTGCCGAATACGGCAACGCAGACCACCGGGGTCTTGTCCAACTCCAGACCGCGCAACCACGGTTCGAGAAGCTCGGGTATGCGCCCGCCGTAGACCGGCGCAGCGACCACGAGGAGGTCTTCGCCCGAAACCTTCAACATCTGCTTACGGGCGTCCGGCATGGTGATGTCCACATCCTCGACGTTGTCGTAGCCGAACCCGCGCGCCATGGCGCGGACGACGGCGGAAGTGGTTCCGGTGGGAGAAAAATAGGCCAATTTTAGAGATCGGACGTGCATGAGAAATCTTCCTATGTGTTGAGATAATGATATAAGACATTCAAAAAAAACGGACTGCGCTCCCTCGACGCACTCCCCCGACAGCCCCCCATCCGCCCCGAGATACACGGGTAAATATTGTAGACCGCCCTCCCGTCCCGGTCAATCGCCCCGGGAAAAAGCCCCGGGAAAGGCTCCAGAAACCGTCCCTCTGGACGACTGGCGTTAAAAAAGGGCGGAAGCACCGCTTCCGCCCCTTACATGTAATGCAGCCTGTTCTAGTGACCGCCGCCCGCGAAGGTGACGGATATACCGTACAGGGTCTTGCCCGCATTGATGGCGAAGTTGAACAAGGGAGCCGGAATCATGCCGATTACCAACACAGCCGCGGCGAGCATGCCCGCTCCGGCCGAGGCGAACCAGCCGTTGTCGGGCGGGGCCACCTGGCTGGGCGTCTTCTCTTCGGTGAAGGCGTGCCGGAACAGGGCCAGGTAGTAATAGATGGCGATGGCCGAGTTGACCACCAAAGTGATGACCAGCCAGTTGTAGCCGTGGTCCCAGGCCGAGGTGATCAAGAAGAACTTGCCCATGAATCCCATGGTCGGCGGCAGGCCGACCAGGGCAAACGCTCCGGCGGCCAGCGAGAACGCCAGGACCGGAGCCTTTTTGTACAGGCCGTTCAGATCGCTCAACTTGAGGTTGCGGCCGTCGGAGGCCACGCGGCTGACGATCCAGAATACGAGCAGGTTCATGACCAGGTAGGCCATGCCGTAAAAGGCGGCCGCGGCGATCCCCTCGGGAGTGCCCGAAACCAAGCCGACCATGATGTAGCCGGCATGGGCCACGGACGAGAAACCGAGCAGGCGCTTGATGTCCGTCTGGGCCAAGGCCGACAGGTTGCCGAAGGTCATGGAACACGCACCGAGCACCGCCAGGATGGTGGTGATCTCCAGGCCGGGCTTGAGGAGCACGGCCAGGCGGCACAGGACCACGATGGCGCCCATCTTGGGCATGGTCGCCACGAACGCCGCAGTCTCGTTGCTGGCGCCCTGATAGACGTCCGGGCACCAGAAGTGGAACGGGAACAGGGCCAGCTTGAAGAACATGCCGCCCAGGAAGAGCGACAGGCCGACAACGGCCATGGGCTGGTCGGCGAACGACCAGGACTTGTTCATGAGCTCGGCGATGTAGGTCGTATGCTGGGTGGCCATGATGTAGGACAGGCCGTACAGGGCCAGGGCCGTGGCGACCGCGCCGAACATGATGTACTTGATGCCCGCCTCGGCCGCGCCCTTGTCCTTGGCGCGCAGCGGAATGACCGCGTACATGGAATACGAGGCCAGCTCCAGGGCCAGGTAGATGGTGATCAGCTCCACGGAAGAAGCGAGCAGCATCAGGCCGAAGGTGGAGAAGCCGAGCAACATGTAATAATCGGCCCGCTTGCCCTCTTCAAGCGTCGGCTGACGCGAGGCGTTGAGCACGACCACGTAGAACCCGAAGGTAATGACGATCTTGAAGAACTGGGACATGAGGTCCACTTTGTAGACATCCCAGAACATGGTTCCGTGCAGGTGGAAGCCCGTGATGGTCACGAAGAAGGCGGCGCAGGCACCAAAGGGCAACCACCGCTCAACGGGCGGTTTCCACTCCCTGGTACCCAGCGACTGGACCATGAGGGTCAGGACCAGGCAGAGGAAGAACAGTTCCGGGACAAGCGCAGTGATGTTGAAGTTCACGTCGTTAGCCCCCTATTCCTTTTCCGCCAGCAGACCCAAGACGTCTGCGGCGGCTGTTTGCATGGGCTGTTCGGTTTCGACGACAGCGACCTTGCGCTTGTCGAAGTCATTGAGCAGCTTGTCGACCGACGGGTCGATGATATTGAAGAACGGCGCGGGCGCCAAACCGATCCAGAGCACGAACACGGCCGGGATGGTCAGGTAGATCCACTCGCGGGCATTGAGGTCGCGCCAGGTCTTGGCGGAACTGGGCTTGCCCCAAGCCATCTTCAAGGAAACGCGGAACATGTAGGCCGCGCCCAGCAGCGCGCCGGGAACCAGGAACATGCCGATGAACGGCGACACCTGGAAGGCGCCGATGAAGACCAGAATTTCGCCCACGAACCCGTTGGTTCCGGGGAACCCGAGGGAGGCCAGCGCCATGAGGCCCCAGAAGAACATGAAGGCGGGCATGTATTTGCCCAATCCCAGGTTCTTCGAGATCTCGCGGCTATGGCTCCGCTCGTAGACAGCGCCGATCATCATGAACAGCGCGCCGGTGACGATGCCGTGGTTGAGCATCTGGAAGAGCGCGCCTTCCACGCCACGCTGGTCGAACAGGAAGATGCCGAGCGTCACGAAGCCCATGTGACCCACCGAGGAGTAGGCGACCAACTTCTTGATGTCGGACTGTCCGAGGGCGATGGCTCCGCCGTACAGGATGGACGCGATGGAGATGGCGATCATCATGGGGGCGAAGTACTGGGAGGCCGCCGGGGTCAACGGCAGGCAGAAGCGCAGGAACCCGTAGGTACCCATCTTCAGCAGCACGGCCGCCAGGATGACGGAACCGGCCGAAGGCGCCTGCACATGGGCCGCGGGCAGCCAAGTGTGGAACGGGAACATGGGAACCTTGATGGCAAAGGCGAGCGCCATGGCCAGGAAGGCCCAGAACTGGAAGCGGAAGCTGAAGTTCATCTGCATCAGATCCGGGATGGAGAAGGTCCCGCCCGTGATCCGGAAGGCCACGATGGCCGCCAGGAGCAGAGTGGACCCCGCCAGGGTGTACAGGAAGAACTTGAGCGACGCGTACTTGCGGTCGTCGCCGCCCCAGACCGCGATGAGCAGGTACATGGGGATAAGCATGGCTTCCCAGAAGACATAGAACAGGACCAGGTCGAGTGCGCAAAACACGCCGAGCACCGCCGAGGTCATGAACAGCAGGCAGAAGTGGAATTCCTTCTCCCGCTTGCCGATGTAGGTCCAGGAGCACATGACGCACAGCGGCAGGACCGCAATGGTCAGAAGGACCATAAGTATGCTGATCCCGTCGATGCCGAGATAGTACTGAAGGCCCCATTGGTGGACCCAGTCGATTTTCTCGACGAACTGGAAGTCAGCGTTCAGTTTGAAGCCCATGAGCGGCACAGCAAGCAGACATTCGATGAGGGACACCGCCATGGTGTAGTACCTCACCACCTGCGGAGCCCGCAGGAAGAAGAGTCCGCACGCCGCAATGAGCGGGAATGCGATCAATATCGTGAGTACCGGATATCCGAAGTCCAAAATGAGCTCTCCTTAGATTGTCCGGCTTAGCCGAAGTACCAAACCAGGGCAAAGATGCCCAAGCCGAGAACGGCGGCCATCGCCAGGTAGTCCTGCAGGTTGGCCGTTTGGGCCTTGGCCCCCAGCCTGCCGAGATTCCTGACGGTGTAGGCGCTGCCGTCCACCACTGTGTCGATGCCCTTCTTGTCGAACCAAGAAGTGCCTCTGCCCATGCCGATGAGACCCCGCAGGCCGACGGTCCGGTAGACCTCGGTCCAGACGTCGTCAACCTTGGACGCGGGCCAGCATATGGCGCGCATGGTCACCCTGCCGATGAGGCGGTAGAACCAGTCGAAGTCCAGGTTGAGCGCCTTGTGCGGCGTAATGATGTAGCGGGTCAGGTAGAAGGCCAGGCCGGAGAAGCCGAGCAACAGACCCGAGTTGATGACCTTGTCGATGGTCCAAGGCTGGAAGGCGTGTCCTTCCACCGCCATGGGCAGGTACTTATAGAGCATATGCGGGTAAACGCCCTGCGCGATGCACAACAGGCCGCACAGCGCCATGCCCACGTACATGTTGACGGGCAGCGGCTTGACCTCGCCCTCGTATTCCTTTTTACGCCCCCAGAACGCGAAGTATGGGAGCTTGATGCCCACCGATATGAACGTACCGACCGCGGCGATCTCCATGCCCAGGGCAAGGAGGGTGCGATGGTGTTCGGCGGCGCCCGCAATGGTCATCGTCTTCGAGATGAAGCCGTTGAACAGCGGCATGCCGGAGATGGACAGGGCCGCGACCATGTACCAGACCATGACCCAGGGCAGCTTGGTGGCCAGGCCGCCGAGCTCATCCAGCTTGGCCGTGCCGACCGAGTACAGGATCGCGCCGGTGCCCATGAAGAGCAGCCCCTTGTAGAGGATGTGCGCGTAGGCATGGGCCACGGCGCCGTTGATGGTCATGGCCGTGCCGATGCCGATGCCCGCGACCATGTATCCCACCTGGGAGACGATGTGGTAGGACAGGATGCGCCGGGCGTTGTTCTCAATGCACGCGAAGAGCACGCCGTAGACCGCCATGACGGTTCCGGCGATGGCCAGGACCTCCCAGCCCGCAAAGCCGCGGCAGAGCACATAGACCGCAGTCTTGGTGGTGAAGGCGCACATGTATACCGCACCGGCCACGGAGGCCCGAGGGTAGGCGTCGGGCAGCCAGGCGTGCAGGGGCACGACGGCGGCGTTGACGCAGAAGCCGGTCAGGATCAGCCAGTCGTACAGCTGGGCCTCGGCCGGGTTGACCAGGTCAAAGGCGAAACCGCCCGTGGCCTTGTATTTGAGCAGCAGGCCGGCCAGCAGGAACAGGCCGCCCACGGTGTGATACAGGAAGTAGCGGAAACCGGCTCCAACGGACTCCGTGGTTCTGGCCTGCCAGATCAGGAAGGTCGAGCCGATGGACATCAACTCCCAGAACAGGAAGACCGTCAGCAGGTCGCCCGCGAACACGCAGCCGAAACCGCCCGCCACGTAGAGCGAGGCGCAGACATAGTGTCCCTTGTCCTCCACGTGCATGCCGTAGATGCAGCCGATAAAGGAGATGATGGCGAAGACCTGGCCGAAGACGATGGACAGCTTGTCCACACGCCCGAAGATCAGGGCCTGATCAAGGTAATGCAGTTGACCGTAGGCGCCCGCCTCCACCGTGAAGATGGAATAGAGGGCGATAAGCGGCGCGAGGATCGCCAGGGCGCCCCGCAAGGATTTGCTCTTCCACAGGCTCGCGGGCACGAACGGCACCAGCAGAGCGAGGAGAAGAAAGCCCGCAGCGGGGTGGATAAAAACATCAGTCCCCATAGTAGTCCTCCTTGCGGGCGATGAACGGCTGGACGATCTTCTTCATGATAATGACCATGGCCAGCCCGACGACAAGGCCGAATCCGGCCCAGAACCCGGGGTACCCGTCGAAACCGAAGTGCGGGTGGTGCGTGACGAACGGGATGTTGAGCAGCACGAGCACGCCCAACACGACGAAGAAGATGGTCCTCCACGTCTTCCAGTTGTCTCTCCATTTGGCGAGAAGCTCGCCCAATCCTTTCTGTTGACTCATATATACCCCCCTAGAACTTGCCGAACGCGTTGACGAAGTTCAGGAATGTCTGCGGATACAGACCCAGGAACACCGAGATGAATGCTGTGATGCACAGCGGAATGACCATGGTCATGGACGGCTCGTTGTACTGGCCGATGTTGGCCTCCGGACGGGGCTTCTTGAAGAAGGCCCGGTAGGTGATGGGAACGAAGTAGCCCGCGTTGAGCGCCGTTGACAGAAGCAACGCGCACAACAGCGGCCACTGGTGCGCATCGAGCGTGCCGTTGACCAGATACCATTTGGAAACGAAGCCGCAGACCGGCGGCATGCCGATCATGGACAGGGAGGCGATGCCGAACGCCCCGAAGGTGAACGGCATACGGCGGCCCAGGCCGTCCATGAGACTGATCTTCTTCAGGTGGCAGGCGACGTAGATGGCGCCCGCGGCCATGAAGAGCGTGATCTTGGAGAAGGCGTGGTGGGCGATGTGCATGACGCCGCCCTGTACCGCCGAGTCCACCAGCATGGTCACGCCGATGACGACGTAGGAGAGCTGGGCCACGGTCGAATAGGCGAGCCGCGCCTTGATGTCGTCCTTGGTCAGGGCGATGAACGAGGCCACCGTCAGCGTGAAGGCCGCGATGTAGGCGGTGCCCATGCCCATACTAAGGTCGCCGAGCCAGGTGCCGGGCGAACCGATGTAGATCTGGCTCATGGTCAGGGCCGCGGCGGTCTTGGTCCCGAAGGCCGAGAGCACTATGCGGCTGACGCAGAAGACGCCCGCCTTGACGACCGCCACAGCATGCAGCAGGGCCGAGACCGGGGTGGGCGCGACCATGGCCGACGGGAGCCAGTTGTGGAACGGCATGAGAGCCGCCTTGCCGATGCCGAGGATGAACAGCCAGTAGGTGAGAGTCACCAGTCTGGGATGCGCGGCGATGACCTGGGCGGAGAACATACCGTGTTGGATGTCGGTCAGATTGAAGTCGAGATTGCCGACCAGCACGTAGGTCAGGACCATGGCGGGCAGGAGGAAGAGCTTGGAGGTACCCATCAGGTAGACGATGTACTTCCGGGCGCCGACCTTGGCCTCCGCGTCCTCATGGTGGTAGACCAGCGGATAGGTGAACACGGTAATGATCTCGTAGAAGAGATAGAGCGTGAACACGTTGGCCGACAGGGCCACGCCCACGGCGCCGAAAATGGCCACCGCGAAGCAGACGTAGTACCGGGTCTGCGCGTGCTCGTTGAGCCCGCGCATGTAGCCGACGTTGTAGCTCGTCACCAGAAACCAGAGGAACGGGGCGATCAGGGCGAAGACCATGGACAGCCCGTCCACGGCAAAGGCGATGTTGATGCCCGGCAGGATGGTGGTTACGTGATAATAGAGGACCTGTCCGGAGAGGACCTTCGGCGCCATCCAGAGCACCGAAGTGAAGGTCAGGAACGCACCGATGAAGCTGATCGCCTCCCGCCGGTTCTCATCCCCCCGACAGAGATAGATGAAAAGCGGCGTGAGGAGCGTGAACACCACCGGCAGAAGAATTGGACTATATGTCGTTACACCTTCCATCATAGCTATTCCTTCAGGGTAGTGATGTCACTGGATTTGGCGGATTTGAAACGCCGCGCAACCACCACGATCATGGCCAGGACCAGCGTGGCTTCGGCTGCGGCCAGCCCCATGACGAACAGGGTGCCGAGTTGCCCCATGACCGCGCTGAAGTCGGTCAACTGCGCGGCCGCCACCATGGACAGCCCTGCGCCGTTGAGCATCAGCTCCACCGAGATCAGCATGCCGACGAGGCTCCGGCGCTGGGTCAGGCCAAACAGGCCCGCGCACAGGAGGATCAGGGCGACGAGTTGGAATAAGGTCAATGCGCTCATTATTTCTTCCCCCTCTTTTCCCAGACCAACAGGACGGCGCCGGACATGGCGACCATCAGGATGACCGAGATCAATTCGAAGGGCAGGAAGTAGGATCCGAGCAACCCTTCACCGAGCTGCTTGATGGGCACTTCCACGGGCACGGCCACGGATGCTGCGGGCCGGGTCATGATCATCCAGCCCAGCAGGGCCGCCGGGGTCATGGTGGCCGCCAGGCCGAAGATGTAGCGCTTCATGGGCGCCTTGTCGGCCTCGTCGCCGCCCTGCTCCGCCCGGGTCAGCATGACCGCGAAGAAGATCAGGACGCTGACCGCGCCGACGTAGATGAGCAATTGCATGAAGGCCATGAAGGGCGTGGCCAACAGCAGGTACATCCCGGCCACGCCGACCAGCGTGGTGATCAGCCCGATCAGGGCGCGCACCAGGCTGCTGCTCGACACGGCGAGGACGGCCCCGCCAAGAATGACGAGCGTGTACACGCCGAATGCTATTTTTGCCAAGACTTCCATATTACGCCTCCTTCTCCGCCGCGGCCGCAACAGCCTCGGTCTTGTGGACAGGCGCGGAGAGTTCCGTGGCCTGTGCCTTGAGCCGGGCGAGAAGATCGAGTTTCATCTCTTTCCTGGAAGTCGCCACCCAATAGATGTCATTGGAGAATCTCAGCGACTTGGCCGGACAGTTTTCGATGCAGGTGCCGCACAGCGAGCACAGGCTGTAGTCATAGATGAACTTGGCCGGATTCTTGGGGGCCTTGGGCTTGGCGACCTTTTCCCCCGCTTCCTCGGCCGCCTTCATGGCCGCCTCCTCCGCAGCAGTGGGCTTGGGAGGCTTCGACTTGACCACGGTCAGGCATTTGCTCGGGCAGTTGGTCACGCACATCATGCAGGAGATGCATTTGGGCATGGCCGGGTCCTTGGACTTGCCGATGAGTTCGACATGCCCGCCGTATGTACGCAGGTTCTCGTCGTCGAGGACTTCTCGCGGATAATGGACCGTGATCAGGGGCTTGCAGAAGTACTTGCCCGTGATCTTGAGTCCGACGATCAGGCTCCAGCAATCGAGAATCGGCTGAATGACGTTTTCCTTGAATTTACCCATATCTCTCTACCCCTACAACTTCATGATCAGCGCGGTGGCCAACAGGTTGAACGTGGCCAGCGGCAACAACCATTTCCAGTTGATGTTCAGCAGCTGGTCGAAGCGCACGCGAGGGAAGGTCCACCGCGCCCATATCATGAAGGACAACAGGGCGAAGGTCTTGAGGATCATCCACCACCAACCGTCAACGCCGGGGAACGGGCCGTGATAGCCGCCCAGGAACAGAACGGAGCAGACGGAGCACATGACCACCATGTAGCCGTATTCGGCCAGGAAGAAGAGGCCGAAGCCCATGGCCGAATACTCGGTGTGGAAACCGGCGGTCAGTTCGGACTCGGCCTCGGCCAGGTCGAACGGCGCGCGGTTGGTTTCGCCGAACATGGCCACCAGGAAGATCAGGAAGGCCAGAGGCTGTTTGAAGATGTACCAGTTCCAGATGTACCCGGCCTGCAGGTTGGTGATCTCCGTCAAGTTCAGGGTGCCGGTCATAAAGGAAATAGCCAGCACCGTCAGAAGCAGCGGAATCTCGTAAGCCACGGTCTGGGACACGGCGCGGGCCGCACCCAGCAGACCCCATTTATTATTGGAGGACCAACCCGCCAGGATAACGGCCAAGGCGCTGAAGCTGGAAAAGGCCAGGATCAGCAGCAGGCCGAGGTTGACTTCCATGCCCGTCAGGATCGGGCCGTAAGGGATGGGCATGTAGAGCAGCATCACCGGGATCATGGACAGGAGCGGGGCCAGCCAATACAAGACCGCGTCCGCGTTATCCGGGGTGAGGAGCTGTTTGCCCATAAGCTTCAGGCCGTCGATAAGCGGCTGGAGGATACCATGCGGACCGACCTCGAAGGGACCGGGCCGGCGCTGGATGTGGCCGGCGAACTTGCGTTCGCAGTAGACCCACACCAGGGCGTTGAGGCCCAGCCATATCATGGCCGCAATGACCGCGATAACCAGGGGAATCAGGTGTTGTAAGAATGCGTTCATGAATTACACCTACCTGTCGATTTCAGGAATGATCAGGTCCAGGCTGCCCAGAATGGCGACGGCGTCCGCAATGAGCGTGCCGGTGGCGGCCTCGACAAAGGCGTTCAGGTTGGACAGGCCGGGCGCGCGCAGCTTGATGCGATACGGAACCTTGCCGCCGTCGGAGACGACGTAGACGCCGATCTTGCCGCGGCCGCCTTCCACGCAGAAGTAGGCCTCGCCGACGGGCGGCTTCATGGACGGCTTGGGCGCCTTGTCCATGATGTACTTGCCCTCGGCCGACGGCAGTTGCTCCAGGGCCTGCTCGATGATGCGCAGGGACTGTTCCATCTCCGCCAGGCGGACATGGTAGCGTCCGGCCGAGCAGCTGGTGTCCTGCGTCGGGATCTCGAAGTCGAACCGGTCGTAGACCGAGTACGGCTCGTCCCGGCGCACGTCGAAAGGCACGCCCGCTCCCCGCAGTACGGGGCCGGTGCAGCCGTAGCGGCGGCACATGTCCTGATCGATGATCCCGATGCCCTCGATGCGGCGGCGCAGGATGAAATTCCCGGTAACGAGATCGTGATACATGGGCAGCCGTTCCCGGAAGTGCGGGATGAACGCCTTGATCAGTTCGATACATTTATCGTCCATGTCCATCTGCACACCACCGACGCGGAAGTTGCTGTAGGTCAGCCTGGAGGCCGACGGCCTTTGCAGGATGTCCAAGATCATTTCGCGGTCTTCGAAGGCGTACAGAATGGGGGTAAAGGCCCCCAGGTCGAGGATGTAGGCGCCCCACCACAGCAGGTGGGAGGCCAGGCGGTTGAGTTCGGTCATGATGACGCGAAGGTATTCCGCCCTTTCGGGCACCTCGATGCCCATCAGTTTTTCGACAGCGCCCACGTAGGCCCAGTTCCAGGCCATGGCGTGTCCGTAGTCTACGCGGCCCATATTGGGGATAAATCCTCCCCAGGTCTGGGTCTCGCCCATTTTTTCATGCATGCGGTGCAGGTAGCCCAGCACGGGCTCGGCGCGGACGATGTATTCGCCGTCCACCTCGATCATAACCCGCAAGACACCGTGCGTTGACGGATGCTGCGGGCCGAAGTTGATGATCAGGGTTCCGTCCTGCTTCCCGGCCTCGAACTTCTGGGTGTAGAAATCACCCTTCATTTGTTCTAAATTCTGGTAAGCCGACATACACTCTCAGTCCGGTTTTTAATACCGACCGGTCGCCCCGGCCTACGCGTCGGAGGCCTCCCCGGCCTCCGCTTCCGCAAACAACTCCTCGACTTCCGCAGAACAGGACTCGATTTCTCCCAGGGAAAGCAGGTCCTTGATGGACTTGCGCACCTTGTCGGTCTTGCGCAGCGGAAAAAGATCCCGGTCCTCCACCGCCAAGAGCAACGGCACAAGGTTGGGATGGCCCTCGAACACGACGCCATGGAAGTCGCGAGTCTCGCGCTCATGCCAGTCGGCGCCGTCGAAGACGGACGTGATGGACGGAATCACCGGGTTGTCCTTGCCGATCAGCACTCGGAGGACGACCCGTTCGTTGATGGTCCATCTATTGAAATGATACTGCACCAGGAACCCCTCTTCCAGGTCCAACGCGAAGATGTCTTCGAGAGAATACTCCGCCTCGTACAGTTTCCGGGCGGCCTTGACTATCTGGCCCGGCGCCAGAAAGACCGACCAGGCCTGCCCCGTGGCCGCCGGGTCCTGTTTGGCGACGCACTGGGTCGCCACTCCTTCCAAAGCCTGCAACATGGCTAACCCTCCACCTTGGCGGCGACGGGCCACCAGCGTTTACCAGTGATCAGACGCTGCAATTCAAAGAACCCCTCGAGCAGCCCCTCGGGCCTGGGCGGGCAGCCCGGCACGTAGACATCCACAGGGATGAGCGTGTCCACGCCCTGGATCACGTTGTAATTGTCCTTGATCTTAAAGGGCCCCCCGGAAATGGCGCAGTTGCCCATGGCGATGACCCACTTGGGTCCGGGCATCTGTTCGTAAAGCCGGACCACCGACGGGGCCATCTTCTTGTTCACGGTGCCTGCCACGATCATGACGTCGGACTGGCGCGGGGAGGGCCGGAAGACCTCCGCCCCGAACCGAGCCATATCGAACCGGGCCATGCCGGTAGCCATCATTTCGATGGCACAGCAGGCCAGTCCGAAGGTCATGGGCCACAGAGACATGGCCCGGCAGACGTTCATGATGTCCTGGGCCAACTTCATGTTGACCAGCGGCGGGTCCATGTGATGATTGCCCGCCGTCAGGAACTCCTTTTGCACTACTGAATCCTGCGCGGCCATGTGAACACCCCTTTCGCCCAAAAATAGATGACGGAAAAAATAAGAAAGAACAGGAAAATGAAGACCTTTACGAAGGGAACCCAGCCCTCGGCGTCAGCATACGCCGTGGAAACCGGGAACAGGTAAAGGACGTCAACGTCGAAGGCCAGGAAGATCAGGGCGTATACATAATATGATACGCCCCACCTGGACCACGAGCTGCCGTAGGGAACCATGCCGCACTCGTACGGCATGCCGATGTCCCCGCCCCGTGCTTGGGGGGCAAGCAGCACAGCAAGCAACAACGGCCCGACGGCGAAGAGCACGCCGCCAAGCAAAAACAATACGATTGCAAAATGCAGCCAGTCGAAAAGCATACCCCATCCTTTGGCAGTAAATTTGCGGGAATCTTGAAACAAAAAAATTTTCAAGAATTAACGAGTTCCATGCCCCGAAAAAAGCGGCAAGTCAAGCACCTTGCGCTTTTTTTCGTAAAGAACCCACCTCCTAAGTATGTAATTTTCTTCACTCTGCTCCGAAACCCGCCGGACGGGCTTCCAACCGTCCATTTCCCCTCCCCAACGGAGTTGAATTCCACTTTTGCGGCCACGAAAAAGGAGCGTTCCGCCCTGCGAAACGCCCCTGAAAAAACCGGAAAACAATCCTGTCGCCGACCTACTCCGGCGTGTCGTATTCGGCGAAGGTGCCGTAATCGGCCCGCCCTTTCTTCTTGGCTCCGTACATGGCCGCGTCGGCCCGACTGATCAGGGTCACGGTGTCCTTGCCATCGTCGGGGTAGAAGCTGATGCCGACAGTCGCCCCGATGTTCAGCGCCCGGCCGCCGACTTCGTAAGGCTGCCGCACCATGTCCAGGAGGTTGCGGGTAAAGCTCAGAGTGCCCTGCTGATCCGTAATACCGGACAGAAGGATGCCGAATTCGTCCCCGCCCAGACGAGCCAGGGTATCGGATTCGCGGGTTCGCTGTTGCAGCCGCTCGGCCACCTGGCAAAGCAGGTCATCGCCGGTCTGATGGCCATAGGTGTCGTTGACCTGCTTGAAATTGTCTAGATCGACGAAGAGCACGGCCACCTTGGTCTCATAGCGCTTGGCCACGGCCAGGGCGTGCTCCAGGCGATCGAAGAAGCGATGCCGGTTGGCGATGCCGGTCAGGCTGTCCCGGGTGGCAAGCTTCTTGAGTTCAAGCTCCACATTCTTGCGCTCGGTGATGTCCTCAAGGACCCCCTCGATGAATTCGTCGCCCAAATCGTTGCGGATCACCCGGGAGGACTCCGAACACCAAACGACCTCCCCGTTGCGCCGTTGCAGGCGGAACTCAAAGCCGGTCACGGCCCCGCTGTGCGCCAACAGCTCCCGATAGAGCCGCCGCTCGGCCTCCTCGGGCATGACCCGATCGCGAAACCCGGGCCTGCCGAGCACCTCCTCCATGCGGTCATAACCGAGAATACGCAGCATGGCCGGGTTGGCCTCCAGCAACTCTCCTTCCCAAGTGCACTGAAAAATTCCCTCAATGGCCCGCTCGAATATGGAGCGGTATTTTCCCTCGGCCACGCGCAAGGCGGCCTCGGTGAGACGGCGCTGCTCCACCTCCTGCGTCAGCAGAATCTTCTGGCGGTGCATTTCGAGAAACGCCCGAACCTTGCTGATGAGGATGTCCATGTCCACGGGCCGGAACAGGTAGTCCACGGCCCCGGTCTCGTAGCCTTGGCGGACGTTTTCCTCGTCCTGGAAAATGGCGGTGATGAAAATAATCGGCACGTGGCGGCTGCGTTCGTGTTCCTTGATCCTGGCCGCGGCCTCATATCCATTCATGCCGGGCATCTGAATGTCCAGCAGAATCAGGGCGAAATCGTCGTTGCGGGCCAGGTCCACGGCCTCCTGGCCGCTGTCGGCCTGGATCACCTCGCACTCCACGTCGCGGAGCATGTGGTTGAGCAGGGCCAGATTGGTCCGCGAATCATCGACGATAAGGATCTTCAACTGATTGATCATGTCGCCCCCCTCAGGCGCTCGTTCCTCCGGCCACGGCGACCCTGTTGAGCCGGACGCCGCCATCCACCGGTTCGCCCTTGAGCACGAAATCGAAACGGTCCAGGTCCATGCACAGGTCGAAGTCCGCCTCCGGGCAATCATCCCGGGTCTCGTCGAAAAACTTGGCCGCCGTATCCACGTCCCGCAGGAAATTCTTCAGCGTCTTGAAACTGTTCGGATACTCCTCGATCTCATTCTTGATGTACATGGCGCACATCATGTCTTCCTGGGCGCGCATGACCCCGCCGGTCCCCATGGCCACCAGGGTGACCACCTCGGGATTCCGGGCCCGGACGTAATCCACCACAGCCTGCGCGTTGACGAAGGACCCCATGATAACCTCGTCCGCCTCGGTGCAGACCATCAGCCCGCGCGTGCCCGCGTTGGTCACATGGATCAGGGTTTCGCCCCGGATATCCGCCTGCTCGATGAGCGCCGGGGAGTTGAGATAGTCGAATTCCCGGGGAGGGACGTCCACCAGTTCACCGATGACCTTGCCGCCGCGCTCGGCTGCCATGGCCCGGGCGCGGTCCAGGCTGTCGGTGACTATGTACTCGGCAGCCCCACCGGCTGCCAGGAAGCAGCCCAGGGTGGTGGACCGGAACACATCCACAATAACGACCAACCCCTTGGCACGCTGTGCGCCGGACAAACACTCAACCACATTCACGATCATCGGGAAATCCTGTCGGTTCTGCACCGGGCCCCTGTTCCTAAACCGCCTCAACCTCTTGAATATCATGCGGAACATGGCCACCCGAAGCCGGTTTATCATTTCTCTTAAACCTGCAACGCGGAAACAGTAAAGGGTTTTCCACCCGGTTGATGGCCCGCTCATCTTGTTGCAACTTGGCGACATGACGAAAAATCGCGTATTGGTTACCGGCGGCTCGGGTTTCCTCGGTTCGCACCTGTGCGAACGACTCCTGGACATGGGCCGCGAGGTCATTTGCGTGGACAATTTCTTCACCGGAAACAAGGACAACATCCTGCACTTGCTGGACAACCCATTTTTCGAGGTGGTCCGAAACGACATCACCTTCCCCTCTACGTGGAAGAGGACGGAATTTACAACCTGGCCTGTCCCGCCTCGCCCATCCACTATCAGCACGATCCGGTCCAGACCACCAAGACCTCGGTTCACGGGGCCATCAACATGCTAGGTCTGGCCAAACGCCTGCGGGCCAAGATATTTCAGGCCTCCACCTCAGAGGTCTACGGCGACCCCAAAATCCATCCGCAACCCGAGAGCTACTGGGGCAACGTCAACCCCATCGGCCTGCGCTCCTGCTACGACGAGGGCAAGCGTTGCGCCGAGACCCTGTTCTTCGACTACCACCGCCAGCACAAGCTGCGCATCAAGGTCTGCCGCATCTTCAACACCTACGGCCCACGCATGGCCATGGACGACGGCCGGGTGGTCTCCAACTTCGTGGTCCAGGCCCTCCGGGGCGAAGACATTACGATCCACGGCAGCGGGGAGCAGACACGCAGCTTCTGCTATGTTTCGGATCTGGTGGACGGCATGATCCGGTTCATGGAGGATACGGACGACGGATTCATCGGCCCCATGAACCTGGGCAACCCCGACGAATTCACCATCCGCGAACTGGCCGAAACGGTCATCGACCTGACCGGCTCGCCCTCGAAGATCATCTACAACCCCCTGCCCTCGGATGATCCCATGCAGCGCAAGCCGGATATCGACCTGGCCCGCGAAACCCTGGGCTGGGTTCCCACCATGGATTTGCGCACAGGCCTGGCCCGGACCATCAAATATTTCGAGGACGAACTCCGGTCCCTTTAATCGTCCTTGCCCGCAACGCGAAGGGGCCGGGGGACATTCATCCCCCGGCCCCTTCGTGCTGTACGGCTGACTATTTCCCGTCCAACAAGCGCTCGACCATATCCACATACGGCTCCAGGCCCGACGGCACGTCCCCGGGCCACTGAAACGGACCGGGCCGGGGCTCGTCGGCCACGCGCCGGACCATGGCGGCCATGGCCCCCTCGTCGGCCGGGTCGGGAAAGACCCAACGCTGCGGCAGGAAATAGGCGCTTCCGTTCATGGCGCTGGACACGGACCGGCAGCCGCAGGCCAGTGCCTCAAGCACGGCGTTGGAGCAGGCATCGTAGAACGAGGCCAGAACAAAGACGTCGGCCGCCCGGTAAAAGGCGGGCATGTCGTCCACCCGTCCCAAAAAGTTGACGCGGTCGGCCACCCCGAGCTCCCGGGCCAACCGTTCGTACTTGGCGGGATTGCGCCCCCCGGCCACGCGCAGGACGTAATTCTCCGGCAACAGAGCGAGCATGCCCACCAGATGGCGGACCCCTTTGAGGGCGAAGTTGGTGGCCGCCGTGGCCACCACCACCTGATCCTCGCGAATGTGGGAAGCGGCTCGCAGACGCAGCCGCTCCTGGTCGCCGATGGGCGAAAACCGCTCCAGGTCCGGCCGGTTGTAGACCACCGCGATATCATCCCGGTTCAGCGAGGGATGCGACTCCACCAGCCAGTCGCGGACCAGGTGGGAAACACAGACGATATGCGGAGTCCGGCGCATGCGGATGCGGTCGATGAGAAATATGGCCCAGTTACCGGGGGACAACCTGCGACGGAACATCTTGAAGGAACGGGCGAATCCCCGGGGCCAGGCGCGCTTGGACAATTCCCAAAACTTGGAAATAGGCCCGCCGCCGATACGCAGGATGTCCTGGTTCAGGGTCTTGCCCATGCCGAAGACCAGATCGTAATGCCCCTTGCGGCGCGCCCTGTCCGCCCCGAAGGCGAAGCGCAGGATCTTTATCAGGCGGAAGGCCCCGAACCTGCCGAGGATCACGGGCTTCACCCCCTCGGGCGGATCGGTTTCGCGGCGGGCGCAGATGAAGTCCACCTCGTGGCCGCGCGCGGCCAGGGCCTCGCTCAGCCGCCAGGCAAAGGATTCCGCGCCGCCATACCGGCTCAGCCTGGGCATGGTCACCGCCAGCCGCTTTTTCTTCAACACCTTTTCCATGGAGGGGACTCTCGAACCTTTTTTATGGTTTGGCAACCGTGGAGTTGCCCGCCGGAGCAAAGACGGCTATGCATTCCAAAAAATCGAAAGGAACGCCATGTTTTTCGCCACGCCCGCCCTTGACCTGCATCTTTTTCTGCTCATCAACCAGCATTGGCACTCCGGCCTGCTGGATACGATCATGCCGCTCTTTTCGTCCATGGCCGTGCTCATGACCCTGCTGGCCGGAGCCATGGCCGTGACCGTGCTCAAAGGCGGCAAAAAACAATTGATCATCTTCCTCGTCCTGCTCGCGGGCATGGGGATGTCGGACTTCTCCACCAAGCTGGCCAAGGAACAGATTCACCGGGTCCGGCCGCTCAACGCCCTGGCGGGCACCCGCTACGTCGAAGACGGACAGTGGCGCACCCGTCCGTACACTTTCGTCCGCACCAAGGAAAACGGCTCCTCCTACCCCTCGGCCCACGCGGCCAACACCATGACGCTGGCCCTGCTGGCCCTGCTCCTGTGGCCGAAGCTCAAGGCGTGGCCGCTTCTGCTGCCGCTTGTGACGGGCTACTCCCGCGTCTATCTGGGCAAGCACTACCCCACGGATGTTCTGGCCGGATGGCTCTGGGGCGTGATCGTGGCCGGAGCGGTATGGCTTCTGTGGAGAGGGCTTTCGCGCCGCTATCCCGCGTTGCGCCGGAAATAACACCCGGGCCGTCCTTCCCTCAGCCTTCCCCGGACTATTCGTCCGTGTCCTCCAAGACTCCGGCCTGTTTGCGATAGCGCCGGTAGACTCTGACTCCCAGCCAACCCGAGACCACGAAAAGCGCGACGCTCATGCCCACGGACAGGACCACGCCCGTGGTGGACTCGCGATTCATACCCGCGCCGAACAGGGCGAAGATGAAATTCTGCGGAATATAGCCCAGGGTCGAACCGATCACAAAAGACATGAGCGGAATGGAGCTCACCCCGGCGGCCAGATTGGTGATCAGGTTGGACCCCAGGGGGAACAGCCGGATGGCCAAGGCCGTGTTGAACGGCTCATGACGGAGGAAATGATTGATCTTGTGCACGCGCGGCCCGAGCCTGCGTTCCACCAGCTCCCGGCCTCCCATGCGCGCATACAGCGCGGCCATGGCGCATCCCAACCCCGCGCCCACGGTGGACAGCACCGTACCGCTGAAGGTCCCGAAGGCGAAACCGCCCAGGAACCCGATGAGCTGGCGGGGCAGCCCCACGGCCGTGAAAACCGCGCCCACGGCCAGGAAGATGACCACGGAAAGCGGACCGCGCCCGAGTACATGGTCGTTGAACCACTGGGTGTCCGCAAGCATGTCGCCCAGGCCCAGGGAACGGGAGAGGAACACGGCCCCCCCGAGGACGGCCAGCATGACCAGCCCCTTGGCCAGTGATTTCAAATTCAAAGAGGAGTCTTGCTTATCTGAGGTCATTTCGCTCACGTTGCATGCAGTGGTACAGGGCCAGCAGGCAGGCCTGGCCGATGACGAACAGCGGGTCGCGCTGCACGAAACCGTAACCCAGCCCGGCCAGCCCGGAGAGCGCCAAAACGGCCAGCGCCGGGCGCGCCAGAGGTTGTACTCCTTTCCCGCGCATTCGTAAAACCGCGATGCGCACGAAAAAAAGCCCCTGCGCGACCACGACGAAGGCCAGCAGCCACCAGTGGTCGGGCAGGCTCATGCCTAATTCTTCTCTTTGACGGTGTAGCCGATATGCCGGGAGATGAGCCACTTGACCCCAATGAGATCCCAGATGCCCGCCAGAGCGCGGTCCAGGGTGCCATACTTGGACACGCCCGCCCCGCGTTCCCGGTGATTGACCTTGACCTCGTGGATGCGCGCGCCCTCCATCTTCATCAGTATGGGGAAATAGCGGTGCATGTTTTTGAATCGGGGAATCCGGCGCAGCAGGTCCGTTCGCATGACCTTGAGGGAACAGCCGGTGTCGTGCACTCCGTCGTCCACGATGGAGTCGCGGATCTTGTTGGCGATCCTGGACGAGATGCGCTTGATAAAGGTGTCCCGGCGTTTGGCCCGCCAACCGATGACCATCTCGCAGTCCCGGCCGAAGGCGGCGAGCATGTCCGGGATGTCGGCCGGATCGTTTTGCAGATCCGCGTCCATGGTGACCACGATGTCCGAATCCGCCGCGTCAAAACCGGCGCAGAACGCGGCCGACTGCCCACGGTTCTCGGCAAAGGCCACATAGCGCACCTCGGAGTGCCGCTCGGCCAGGTCGCGGATGATGTCCAGGCTTCGGTCCGTGCTGCAGTCGTCCACGAACACGGCCTCCCAAGGGCGGCCCGTGGAGTCGGCCGCAGCCCTGATCTCGGCGAACAGGGTCTGCAGGTTGTCCTGCTCATTGTAGACCGGCAGGACCACGGAAAACTTTTCAGCGTTGTTCATAGGGGTGATTCTCTACGGAATTCGCGGGCGGTTGTAAACTTTTTGCTGGCCGTTTCCCCGCCGGGCCGCTGTCTTGGTGGCTCCGGCAATCTTTTTTGGAATTTCTCTAAATTTGCTGTTGACAAAAATCCGCCATCAACCTAGAACCTCTTTCTCACGTGTCGCGGGGTGGAGCAGTACGGTAGCTCGTCGGGCTCATAACCCGAAGGTCGTAGGTTCAAATCCTGCCCCCGCTACCAAAGAAATCAAGCGGTTGCATCTGAATGGATGCAACCGCTTCTTCTTTTGTCCAATCGGCGCGGCCGGGCCTTCCACGGGAAGCGCACGGTGAATGCGTTCTCCCGCCCTGGGCTCAAGGGTATCGAAGGCGCGGCCGCCCTCCCCTTGGTCCCGTCGCCCTTTGTTTCTTCAGCGGACTGTTGCTCCCCCAATAGGACGGATAACGACCGAGGGCGGCGACAAACAAGCTTACCTTCAGCACCCAATCCAGCAGTATAGGAAAATATTCTGGCCCATTGTCGGGCCTCCCTCGACCGCGCCCATCGGCAATGACCTTTTGTCCGGCAGCGCGGCCCTCCGCGCGACAGCCCATGGACAGACCGTTCTTGGGTCGGCTTGTCCGTGACTTTGCCGCCCCTCGGAGAGGGCCCGCCCCCGCAATACCCCCGCGAAAGTGCGCAACGTACAGCCCTTAAAATGGTATATAGTTACTAAAACCAACAAAACATCATGATAATCATTATAGGAGACAAGTCCGCATAAATACTGCGAAGAGGCAAGAAATCGTCCCCCGGGGAGATCCGCACGCATTGTTAATTTCTAAAAAGCGATGAGTAGATGGATTGACTGTAGAATTTAATTGGTGCATTGGGAAAATAGGATACAAAATATCCGACGGTGCAAATATTTTCGGCATGGCAATCGTTCATTTCTGCAACCTGACAGCAAACCGTGCACCCAATCGAGGTTTGGTACCATGAAGACTCTCCTCAAGTTCTCCCCAGTCATCGTGGCCGTGCTCATGGCCTTGCTGCCCACGCCGGAGGGATTGGCTCCCAACGCGTGGTATTTTCTTTCCATCTTCGTCGGCGTCGTGGTCGGCCTGATCATCGAGCCGGTCCCGGCGGCGCTGGTGGGCCTGACGGGCGTCGCCCTGGTGGCCGTGCTCGGGCTCATCGACCCGAGCCCCACCGTCAACCGAAACTGGGCCCTGTCCGGCTTCTCCAACGGCGTCATCTGGCTGATCTTCTCGGCCTTCATGTTCGCCCTGGGCTATCAAAAGACGGGGTTGGGCAGACGCATCAGCCTGCTGCTCATCCGATTCCTGGGCAAGTCCACCCTGGGGCTGGGCTACGCCATTGCCTTTTCGGACGCCATCCTGGCCCCGTTCATGCCGTCCAACACCGCGCGCAGCGCGGGCACCATCTACCCCATCGCCAGCAACATCCCGCCCATGTTCAACTCCACACCGGACAACGAGCCGCGCAAGATGGGCGCATACCTGACCTGGGTGGGCATCAGCGCCACCTGCGTGACCAGCTCCATGTTCCTGACCGCCCTGGCCCCGAACCTGCTGGCCGTAGACATGATCCAGAAGAGCGTGGGCGTAACCATCGGCTGGGGCGATTGGGCCAAGATCATGATCCCGGCCATGCTGCCCCTGTTCATCCTGACTCCCTGGCTGGGGTATCTGATCTACCCGCCGACCCTGAAGCACTCGCCCGAGGCTCCGGCCTGGGCCACCGAAGAACTGCGCAAGATGGGCCCGGTCAGCATCAAGGAATTGATGATGCTCGGCTACGCCATCCTGGCCCTGATCTTCTGGATATTCGGCAAGCAACTGCACGTGAATTCCACCGTGGCCGCCGTCTTCGTCCTCACCCTGATGGTCCTGACCGACATCATCACCTGGGAGGACGTCATCACCAACAAGGGCGCATGGAACGTCCTGACCTGGTTCGCCACCCTGGTGGCCATGGCCGCGGGCCTGAAGAAGACCGGCGTGCTCGACTGGGTGGGCAACATGATCTCCAGCAACCTCACGGGCATGTCCCCGAGCGCGGTGGTCATTTTGCTGGTCATCCTCTTCTTCGTGCTTCACTACTTCTTCGCCAGCACCACGGCGCACACCACCGCCCTGCTGCCTTTGTTCATGGCCACGGCCGCCCCGTTGCTGCCGCCCGAAATGTTGCCCAAGATCGCCCTCATGCTGGCCGGTTCCCTTGGCCTCATGGGCATCATCACCCCCTACGCCACCGGCCCTTCGCCCATCTGGTACGGCGCGGGCTTCATCAGCCAGGCACGCTGGTGGGCTCTGGGCGGCATCTTCGGCCTACTCTACCTTCTGTCCATGATCGCGGTCACCGTTTTCTACGTCTAACCGCCGATAACCCGGGCCGACCGCATGACAAATGCGGTCGGCCTTTTTTCGTTTCCCCCCAAAAAAAAGACCCGGCAGTTCGGCCGGGTCTTCCTTTTTCGCGGGAAAAAGATCCTAGAGGACGTGATGAAAATCGATCAGGCGCTGAAAGACATCGCCCAGGGGGTCGAAAGTGTCCGCAAAGGAGCAGGCCGATAGGTCGGCCGCAGGCACGCAGTGTTCCGCGCCGAACAAGACGGGTGCATATCCGGTCTCGTCGCCATGGTGCAAAACCACCCCTGCGGGACCGTCGGAAAACAATTCGGAATAAGTCAGAATACCGCCCCCGTGGTTCATGTGCCCGCCGGAAACATGGGCCGGATCCGGGACAACATGCTCATCCGCTTCGGGGATCAGGCCCCCTTTGGAGTCGATATGGACCTGTACCTCTTCGCTCGTGGAGTGGTCCGCCAGGGGACCGGCCGCCGTTTCCACATCCAAGGCAGCGTCGCTGAAGGCGAACAAATAAATGTTGCCGGGCACCTGCTCGCCGCCGTGCAATTCGAACTCGGGCAGGACTCCCTCCTGGGCCATGGCCAGATAATCTTTGATGATGACCACGCCACCTGACTCGCCCGTCAGGATCAGATCCTGGCCGTTGCAGGAAAAAAGCACCTCGGAAACGTAAAAGCCGAATTTGACCGGGACATCGGGAGAGAGCGTGTACTCGACGACGTTGCCGGGTTCGGGAAGATCCACCAGCATGGACGAATGAGAAGAAGCTGATTCCGCCACGATAGCCTCCTGGGGATGAAGAAAGCGGCATCGAGAAGGGACGCCGTATTTGAACATTCTTACCACACCCGGGCGTTACTGTCAAAATCACTTTAATCCCGGCAGTTACGCTGTGGATAAATCCAAGTTGACAGAAATTTGGACAAGAAAAGCCCCATTTGCTGAAGAAACGCGGGAACAGGTTGACGCCGGGGCCCGTTTACCGGTTATATGACAAATTATGAAAACATCGGTCATTCCCCCTCTCCCGAAAGGTCTTCGTCGCCAGCAGCTGCTCTTGCTGCTGGCCCTGTATTTCCTCCTGCCGTCCGCTCCGGCTGTCGCCGCCGACCCAGCACAGGAAATCACGCCCTGCCTATCCTGCCATACGGTGGAACGCATTTGCCGAAACATAGACCAAGGTGGCGAATTCTGGACCTCCACGGTCAGACGAATGATCGACAAGGGCGCGCATGTGGGCCCTGACCAGGTCCCAGGCCTGGTCAGGCTGCTCTCCGGCCCGAACCGCGCCGCCGCCCTGGGCTGCCCGCCGGACAATCCCGAAACCGAGGCGGCCGCTATATCAATCGCCCCACGCATGGCCCATCCCCTGCTCATGGGCCTGACCCTGCTCCTGGCCCTGTGGGTGGCCCGGCAAGGCGTGAATCGCGCCCGATTCACCTTGTTCCGGCATAAAGTGGCCTTCAACTGGAAGGGGCACACGCGTCTAGGGCTCACCGTCATGGTCCTGTGGCTGCTCGGCATGACCGCAGGCACGGTCATGACCATCCTGGTCCACGGGACGCCCGGCGTGTACGGCATCCACCGGTCCGTGGCCCTGTTCATGCTGCCGCTCATTCTTTTCGGCGCGGCCTCGGGCCTGTACATGGATCGCAGGAAAGCGCCGCGCACGACCCTGCCCCTGTTGCACGGCGCGATCAACATGGTCCTCGTCCTCCTGGCCCTGGGCCAGCTCATCACGGGAACCGCCATTGTCGCCCGAATACTCGCACCATAGGCCGATCGACGGAGAATCTCCACGGCGGGGCTTGCAACCCCGCCTTTTTTATGTCCATTATCCGGCACCATGACCGTATTCAACGACAACGCCATCGGCGCACTGGAATTCACCGTGACCTGGGAACGGGACGGCGAACGCCACGAGGAATGGTTCCTGGGCCGCAAGATCAATCCGGCGAACGACATCTTCCCGCGCGGCATGCGCGAAGCCCTGGAGGGCAAAAAGGCCGGGGAGGCGGTATCCTTCACCTACGCCCCGCGCCTGTGCATCCCCCGGCGCAAGGAAAGCATGGTCCTGCGGCTGACCCGCGACCGGCTGCGGCGCAAGACCGTCAGAGGGGAGCCCATCCTCCCCCGCCTGGGCCGGTTCTACCCTCAGGGACACATCGACGGACTGCTGGACGTCTACCCGGACACCCTGACCCCGTTCCGGCTGGTCGGCCTGGACGACGAGACCTTCACCGCCGACCGCAACCACCCCCTGGCCGACGTGCCGGTGACCATCGAGGCCAAAATCCAATATCTGGAGGAACGCGACAGCGGAAGCTACGGCTCCCTGACCCACTGGCGCGAGGCGACCTGCGACTGGGGCCCAGGCATGCAGGCCATGCTCGAAGGCGAGCCGCCGGACTTTTTCCACAACGCCTTCTTCGACCGCGACGCGGACCTCGACGAGTCCTTCCGTCCGCCCCAACCCGACGCGGCGGCCCTGCGCAATCACCAACGCATCCTCGACCGCTTCATCCGGTCCGACATGCGCGTGCTGGACCTTTCGCCTGAATCCGAGCGCCCAACGGGCAAATACGACGCGGCAACCTGTCTATGCGCCCTGGAATACATGGACCGCCCCGTGGACATCCTGCGATACATCGCCTATTTCCTGCCGCCTGGCGCACCCGTGATCCTGGCCTTCACCGAGACCTTCGACCCGGACCGGGCCATTCGGGGCTGGCGGGAACTCCTGCCCTTCGAGCGCATGGGACTGGCCCTGGAATACCTGCGCATGGCCGGATTCACCCAGGGGCTCGGGACCATTTCCATGCGCAACGATTGGCGCGACCGCGACGACCCCCGATTCATGGAGACCCGGGGCGTCAGCGATCCCGTATTCGTCGCCTACGGGCGCAAGACATAAAAAACGCGCCGCAGTTTTCCTGCGGCGCGGACATGCTCCCCCGTCTCTCCGGCCTGGACCGGGCGCGTCCCTACTTTCCCTTCTCCCGGAGGAACGCGTTGAGCCCGGCGATGAACTCCTCCGGGTTGGGTATGTTGCGGACATCCAAAAGCTTGCCCAGGCTGCACGGGTAGCTCCCCGAGCACTGGTAGGGAGAGAATCCCCGTTGGATGCAGTAGGTGATGACGCCCGGAATGCCGAGCATGTCCTCGACCATGGTTTCGGCGGTGACCTGTTTTGCTTCGCTCATGCGCGCCTCGCTGTTCCAGGACGCCCGGACGGCGGAATCTCCGTCGTCCGGGGCCGGTTAGGGTTAATACAGTCCCAGCTTCTCGTCCGAGAGGCTGATGAAGATATTCTTGTTTTGGGTGTAGTGGTCGAGCATCATGCGGTGATTCTCACGGCCAATGCCGGACTTCTTGTACCCGCCGAACGGGGCGTGGGCGGGCAGCATGTTGTAGGTGTTAACCCACATGCGTCCCGTCTGCACGCTGCGGGCCACGTGCATGGCCCGGTTGATGTCCTTGGTCCAGACCGCACCGCCGAGGCCGTAATCGTTGTCGTTGGCCATGGCGATAACCTCTTCCTCGTCGCGGAACTTGATGCAGCAGACCACCGGGCCGAATATCTCCTCACGCGCGACGCGCATGGAGTTGCTCACGTCGCCAAGGAGCGTCGGCCGCATGAAGGAGCCCTTGGCCAGCTCGCCGTCGGACAACCGTTCCCCGCCCGTCACAACCGTGGCCCCTTCGTTGCGGCCCACCTCGACGTAAGCGAGGATCTTCTCCAGCTGCTGGGCGTTAATCTGAGTGCCCATCTGGGTCTCGGCCTCCCAGGGGAGCCCCACCCGGACGTTGTTGAAGGCCTCGCTGGCCGCGCCCACGAAGTCGTCGTAGATGTCCTCGTGGATGAAGGCGCGCGAACCCGCGCAACAGACCTGGCCCTGATTAAACAGGATGCCGAGCTGCAACCCTTCCAGGGCCTTGTCCCAAGGGGCGTCGGGGAAGAAGATGTTGGCGGATTTGCCACCGAGTTCCAGGGTGCTCGGCACGATCTTCCTGGCGGCGGCCTCGGCCACGGTGTAGCCGACCTCGGTCGAACCCGTGAAGGCCAGTTTGGTGAAGCCCGGATGCTGAAGCATGGCGTTGCCCGCCTGGGAGCCTTTGCCGGTGATCACGTTGACCACGCCCGCGGGCAGCACATCGGCCATGAGCTTGGCCAGCTCCAGGACGCTCAGCGAGGTCTCGATGGACGGTTTGATGACCACGCAGTTGCCTGCGGCCAGGGCGGGCGCGATCTTCCACGCGGCCATGAGCAGCGGGAAGTTCCAGGGAATGATCTGGCCGACCACGCCGATGGGCTCCTTGAGCACGATGCTCATGGTCTGGTCGTCGATCATGGTGGCCAGCCCTTCCTCGGTGCGGACTGCGGAGGCGAAGTAGCGGAAGTGGTCCGAGGAGTACGGCACATCGATGGAGGAGGTCTCGCGGATGGGCTTGCCGTTGTCCAGGGTCTCCACCATGGCCAGGTGTTCGGCGTTCTCGTCGATCAAATCCGCGATGCGCAAAAGCATGGCCGCCCGTTCCTGGGGGCTGGTCCGCTTCCAGGAACCAAAGGCCGCCCAGGCCGCGTCAACAGCCTGGCCGACGTCCTCAGGCGAGGCGTTGGTGCAGGTGGCCAAATCCTCGCCGTTGGCGGGGTTGACGGCAGTGAAGGTGGTGCTGCCGGCGCTGTCGACCCATTTCCCATTGATAAAAAGTTTGTAGTGGTCGTCCAGTTGCGCTTTCATGCTGAATTCTCCTTGCGATTTGGAGGCGTGATCGTGTGTCACGTCGAGGTTGAGAGCACGAAAAGCCAGCCCCGTCGCTGCCGCCGTGACCTCACGGCGGGAAAAGGGGCTCGCCCGGAGGGACGCCTGGCCCGACTCTTGACCGTTCATTGGCGACCCTCCCCGGCTGTTACGAAAGACAAGAACGTAACACCGTATTATGCTAACTTAAGCATAATATTAACAAGGGGCAAAAGACTAAATCATCCTCAAGATTATGCACCGGATG
This sequence comes from Desulfovibrio sp. Huiquan2017, assembly GCF_017351175.1. NCBI lineage: Bacteria > Pseudomonadati > Thermodesulfobacteriota > Desulfovibrionia > Desulfovibrionales > Desulfovibrionaceae > Desulfovibrio > Desulfovibrio sp. Huiquan2017. The sequence goes on from NZ_JAFMPN010000001.1 coordinate 245,143, forward strand.
CACGATGCGGCCCCGGACGGGGCCAGGCGGCGGAGACGAAAAAGCCCCGGAGGCGAACACCTCCGGGGCCGGTTTACGCGGTCGGACGGCGATTCTAGTCGTCCAGCTGGATATCCTTGCCCTCCAGGACGCGATTCATGTTGCGCACGGCGCACATCTTGCCGCACATGGTGCAGGAATCCTTGTGCTCGGGCTCCGAGGACTTGCGGTATTCCACGGGCTTGACCGGATCCATGGCCAGGGCGAACTGAGCGTCCCAGTCCAGGGCCGCGCGGGCCTTGGCCATGTTGTTGTCCCAGTCGGTCGCACCGGGGTAGCCTTTGGCGATATCTGCGGCATGAGCGGCGATACGGGTGGCCACGATGCCTTCCTTCATATCTTCGAGGTTGGGCAGGCGCAGATGCTCGGCCGGGGTGACGTAGCACAGGAAATCCGCACCGGCCGCGCCCGCGATGGCCCCGCCGATGGCGGCGGTGATGTGGTCGTAGCCCGGGGCCACGTCCGTGACCAGCGGGCCGAGAACGTAGAACGGCGCGTTGTGGCACAGACGCTTTTCCATCATCATGTTGCCGGGGATCTCGTTCATGGCCATGTGGCCGGGCCCTTCGATCATGACCTGGACATTACGCGCCCAGGCCCGCGTGGTCAGCTCGCCCAAGGTAATGAGTTCCTCCACCTGGCAGGCGTCGGTGGCGTCATACAGGCAACCGGGACGGCAGCCGTCGCCAAGGCTCAGGGTCACGTCATATTCCTCGCAGATGTCCAGGAGGCGATCGAAGTGCTCGTAGAACGGATTCTCGGCATTATTGATCTCCATCCAGGTGAACAGCAGGGAGCCGCCGCGCGAAACGATGTTGGTCAGCCGCTTGGCGCTCTTGACCTTCTCGGCGGTGTGCTTGTTCAGGCCCGCGTGGATGGTCAGGAAGTCCACGCCGTCCTGGACATGGCGCTCGACCACCTTAAAGAACTCGTCCACGGTGATGTCCTGGAGGTTCTTGTCATAGAAGCCCACGGCGTCGTAGATGGGCACGGTGCCGATCATGGCCGGGGACATTTTGACCAGTTTCTGGCGGAATTCCTGGGTCTTGCCATAGCAGGACAGATCCATGATGGCCTCGGCCTTCATGTCCAGGGCGGCTCGGACCTTGTCCAACTCGGGCTCCACGTCGCAGCAGTCCTTGGAAATGCCCAGGTTGACGTTGATCTTGATACGCATGCCCTCGCCAACGGCCTCGGCGTCCAGGTTCGTATGATTCTTGTTGGCGGGGATAATGACCGCACCACGGGCCATCCGCTCCATGAGGTCCTCGATGCGAATGTTTTCCTTGCGGGCCACGGTCTCCATCTGGGGGGTGACGATGCCCTTGCGGGCCGCGTCCATCTGCGTTGTGTAAGTCATGGGTTCACTCCTTCGCCGCTTTCATTGTTTTGCGCAGCGCGGTTATTTTTTCCGAAATATTCGTTTCCCCGACGATCTCGGTGACCAGAGCCGCGCAACGCGCGCCGTGCCGGACCACCTCGCCGAGGTTGTGTGCCTTGATGCCACCTATGGCCACGAAGGGGATGTCGTGATGGGCGACCACATAGTCGAGGTACTCGAACCCCACGGGATCGACCACGTCGTCCTTGGTGTAGGTGCGGAAGATCGGGCCCACGCCGATGTAGTCCGCGCCGCGCCTGATGGCGTCGCGGGCCTGCTCCGGGCTGTGCGTGGACAGGCCTATGGCCATGTCCGGACCGACCAGCCGCCGGACCTCCTCCACGGGCAGGTCTTCCTGGCCCACGTGCACGCCGTCCGCGCCCACCAGGATGGCGATGTCGATGTCGTCGTTGACAACGAAAGCGGCCCCGGCTTCCCGGGTCATCTCGCGGATGGCGCGGCATTCCTCAAGCTTCGCGCCCGCCTTCTTTTCCTTTTCGCGATACTGGACGAGTTTGACGCCCGCGTCGAGCATGGCCCGGACCACCTCGACGTTGGACCGACCCAGAGAGAACTTCTCGGCGGTCAGGCAATAGAGATCCGTGTCCAGGATATTCTGCCGGGTAATGCCCATCAGATCCCCTCCTTGTTGTTCAGCGGCCCCAGGAAATGGGCCAGGACCACATCCGCCTGTTTGGCGGCGGCGATGCCCACCCGGGGCGACAAGGGCGGCGTGTCCAGATTGCACTCGGTGGTCCCGTCGCCGATGAGATAGAAGTTGTCCCGCACCTTGCGGGTGACCAGGGCGTCGCCGTCGCCGCAACCGCCGATGCCCGAGGCAGAGACCACCAGGCACCCCAGGGGCAGCAGAGCCTCGACGAGCCGCTTCTTGGCCTCGGCCCGGTCAAAGGCCTCAATCACGGCGTCGCAATCGACGAACAGCCGCTTCACCCGGGCCACATCGACCCGCTCGACGTAGATTTCCAGTTCGAGTTCGGGATTCACGGCGCGCATGTTGGCGGCCAGGGCCTCGGCTTTGAACTCGCCCACCTGGAGGCTGAAGAACGCCTGGCGGTTGAGGTTCGAGAATTCCACGCGGTCGAAGTCCACCAGGACAAAACGGGTGAAGCCGCTGCGCACCAGATGCATCGCGCAGTTGGAGCCGAGCCCGCCGCATCCGGCGATGCCGATCCTCGCGCGCTGCAACCGGGCCAGCCGCTCCTCGCCGATATGGACGGCGATTCCTTCCTCTACCCGATTCACAGGCCCTCCTCCACGCCCTGCGGCGCGGTTTCGAAGATAGACTCCCAGTCCTTGAAGACCGGCTGGTATCCCTTGCCGCGCAGGGCCGCGCAAACCTCGTCCACGCTGCGCGCGTCGCTGATGTCGAACTGACCGGTGTTTTCCTCGCCGCAGGTCTCGTCGGAATGCCCGCCCACGGCCGTGGACACGCCCGCCGACATGCGGGTCACGCCCAACGGCAGGATGTTCTCACGGAATTCGGCATTCTCGCGCGTGGACACGGTGATGCCCACCCGGGGCATGAACAGGCGCAGGGCCATGAGGAATTGGACCATATCCCTGTCCGAGACGATGGTTTGGGGTTCCCAATCGCCCACGTGCGGCCGCATGCGCGGCAGGGACACGGCAATGTCCGTCTCCGGATATTTGTGCATGAGGTAGGCCGCGTGCAAACCGGTCAAGAGCGCGTCGCGCCGCCAGTCGCCGAGCCCCAGGAGTGCGCCGATATTGACCACGCGCATTCCCGCCATGCAGGCCCGCTCCGGCGCGTCCAGACGGAAGCGGTAATCCCGCTTGGGCCCCTTGGGATGCAGCACGGCGTACAGCTCCTCGTCGTAGGTCTCCTGGAACATGGTCATGCCGTCCACGCCCGCCTTGACCAGGCGCGCGTATTCCTCCTCGGTCAGGGCAAAGACCTCAATGGACACGGACGGAAAGTGTTTGTTCAGGACCTTGGTGCAGGCCTCAAGGTAGTCCACTCCGGTCTTGGCCGGGGCGTCGCCGGTGAGGACAAGCAGATTCTTGAGCCCGGTGGCCGCGATGGCTGCCCCCTCCACGTCCACTTCCTCCAGGCTGAGCATGGAACGGTGGATCTTGTTGGTGCAGTTAAAGCCGCAGTAGACGCAATGGTTGGTGCAGATGTTGGCCAGGTAAAGGGGCGTGAACAGGCAGACGGTCCGGCCGAAATGCTGGATGGTCAACCGGTTGGCCTTGCGCGCCATCTCTTCCAGCAGCCCGGAGGCGGCCGGGCTCATCAAGGCCATGAAATCCTCCACCGTGGCCGTGGTCCGGTTCAGGGACCGGAGCACGTCCTGTTCGGTGAAGTCGTCGAAACGCGCGTCGGGCAACGCCTCGGCGTAGGTTGCGATATGCGGATAAAAACTCATGCCGCGCCTCCCAAAAAGCCGGTCAGGGGCGAGGAGGCGTCGGCCAGCACATGCTTGGCGCCGGGGCCGGCCAGATAGGCCTCGCGCCCGGCCTTGACCGCGCGCCCGAAGGCGCGGGCCATCGAAACGGGATCGCCCGCCGTGGCGATGGCCGTGTTGACCAGGACCGCGTCCGCGCCCATTTCCATGGCCTCACAGGCTTCGGACGGACGGCCGATGCCCGCGTCCACCACGATGGGCAGGTCGATCTCCTCGATGAGGATGCGGACCATTTCGCGGGTCTTGAGCCCACGGTTGGTGCCGATGGGTGCGCCGAGCGGCATGACCGCGGCCGCGCCCGCATCCACCAGCGCCTTGGCCACGTACAGATCGGCATTGACGTAAGGCAGGACCGTAAAGCCCTCCTTCGCCAGGATCTCCGTGGCCCGGACGGTCTCATAGCCGTCGGGCAGAAGGTAGCGGTTGTCCGAGATGACCTCGATCTTGATCCAGTCGCCGCAGCCCATGGCCCGAGCCAGCCGGGCAATGCGCACGGCTTCGTCGGCGTTGCGCGCGCCCGAGGTGTTGGGCAGCAGTTGCATGTGTTCCGGGATACAGTCCATAACGTTGCCGGTGGTGGATTCGAGATCCACCCGGCGCAGGGCCACGGTGATGACCTCGGAACCCGAGGCTTCGCAGACGGCCGGGATAACCCCGTCGTCGCCATATTTTCCGGTGCCGGTGAACAGACGGCTGGTCAGAATCCGGCCACCGATGGTGAAGCTGTCCTCGCTCATGTGTACTCCTAACCTCCGCCCACGAAGCGGAGGACTTCCAGATGATCACCGTCGTTCAGACGCACTTCGCCGAACTGTTCGCCGGGCACGATGTCCCCATTGCGTTCGACAACCACGGCTTGAGGCGCGATCTCCTTGAGTTCAAGCAAGGCGTGTATGGTCAGGGGCTCGTCCAGCTCCGCCGCCTTGCCGTTGATGGTGACGATCATAGTGGTCTCCTTGCAGGCGCAATGCCAAAAAAAAAGCGCCTGTCTCCCGATGTGAGACAAGCGCGACATGATGACGATATTCCATCCTGTGGCAGCTTCCCTACGTCGGTATTGCCCGAATCAGGTTCGAAGGGTCGGATCGATCTGATCCATCTCAGCCACAAGGGCCCCCCTAGCTGGCAAAACACTATGCTCTTTTACAACCTCTGTAAAGTTATTCATAAACACTAAAGTACCCTATCGATTCCGCCGATAAGGGCTTCGTGGCACATAAGACAACGGGGGATTCGTTCATGTTTTCCACACTGTATCAGGCAACCGGTTTCAAACGGGCCCTTGACTTGTTCGAAGCGGGTCGGTTCGACGAGGGCAAGGTCCTTCTCAAAAGCCTCCAGGATGAGTTCCTGGCGGTCTGCGATGAGAACGAAGCCCTCAAACGGCAATTGGCCGAGGTGGCAGAAATCCTCGATCTTGCTGAAAAAATTCACTTCGATGGTCAGAAATACTGGCTTGACGAGGACGATGAGCGCAAGGGGCCGTTCTGCCAGGTCTGTTATGACCGGGAAGGCCTCCTGGTCCATCTGCACGAACACGAAAATCATTGGGAATGCCAGAGCTGCCACAGCCTGTATATGGCCTCCCACGAGACCGAAAAAACCGTTCCCAGGAAACCACGCATACGCGCCTCCCTTGAAAAAGGCCTCCCTCTGTTCCTGGAACAGGAAATAAACTGACCCGATCAGAAGACGCGAAAAAGCCCCCGCGCGGCGCACCGTGCGGGGGCTTTCCTTTCATCCCGGGCCTACAGGAACTTGGTCCCGAACAGGGTGGCGCGCCGCGTCCATAGTTCGGTCATGCCGTCGAAATCGAACCGGACCATGCCCCAGGCCATGTCCTCCACATCCATACCCGGCAGATAAACCTCCACGAGCACATTCTTGGTCACCCGCCTATGGTCCTTCCACAGGCTGGAAGCGAAGTCCTTGAGCGCCGCGCGGTCGGGCAGTTTGGTGGTGGCCAGGAAAACCTTAAGGGTGATCCAGATCTGGCCATACTCGCGGGTCTCGGACTTTTCGAGGAACTTGAAACGATAGCCGTGGGCCGTCTGGTCCGGGGTCGGGTCGGGCCGCTTTGCGTCCTTGAAGGCGGATCGGTCGATGACCAGGGTCTGCTGCTTCCCCGGCTTGGGGGCGGTCCGGGGCTCAATGGCCGGCTCGGGCGAGGCCTCGGGGGCCGAAGGCCGGGGGACGGACTTGACCGCCTCAGCCTTGATGGCGGCGGCCGAGACCTCGGACGCACCGGATTCGACGGGCGCAGCCGGAGAGGCGGAGGGCGTAGGCGCGGCCGGTTCGGCAGGAGCCGGACCCGCGGCCCGCGCCGTCACTCCCGCCTCGCGCGAATTGGCCTCCATGGCCGAACGCAGGGCGTAACCGATGGAACTGCTCTCCGAACGGATCATGTCGCTGGCCTTGAAGACCGCATACCAGCCGTTTCGCAGCAGCCCGAGCTGGACCATGTCACCGGGCCGCAAGGTCTGGACCAGCGGAGAATTGGTGGTTCGACTCTGATGCACGTTAACCTCATTGGTCAGGGCCACCCGGCGGACACCCTCGGACGGAGGCTCAGGCGCGGAGGCCGGAGCAGGCCGCTCCACCTCGCGGCGGGCGGCGGACGAAGCCGATGCACTCCGCTCCCCTGCCGGGACCGGCTCCAGATACTTGGCGCTGCAATAACCGATACCGTTCATCTTGGAACGGATGGTGGCATCGGACGAAAAGACCATGATCCACTCGTCTTCGGGAAAATCGGTGAGCACGGGCTCTCCGGGCTGCAGAGTGCGAACCTTCGTTCCCCGGACGCTCGGCTCGGAGCGGATGTTCAGTTTGGTCGCCGAACGGACCATCTCGCCCCACTCCTTGGGCTCGTAGCGCCCACGCGTCGGCTTGAGAAACTTGGCGTTGGAATAGCCTGCGGCCTTGGCCTCGCTCGGGTCCGTGGCCGAGGGCTCATACACGGCCACCCAACCGTTCTCTTCGTGGGCCACCCGAACCTTCTGCCCGGCGTACAAACTGCCGATCCACTCGGCGCGGGGCGAACGGCCATCGCGCAGGTTCAGCGGACGGTCCGCATACAGAATCCGGCCGAAGGCGAACGCGGAGGATGCGGCCAGAAGCAAGGCCAGGACGGCAACATAAATCAGGGAGAATCTACGCATGCTCGTCACCGCCTATATCATGGAATTGAGCTCACGGATGACCCGATCCGTGATGTCCATGTTGCTGTCCACAAAACCGATGATCTCCGGGTCGGTCAGAATCATGGTGAAGCCCCGCTCCCGGGCTATTTCCTTGAGAATGGAGTCCGCCCGCCGCATGACGAAACGAATCAGACTGCGCTCCTCGTCCTGAATCTCCTGGTTGCTGTTCTTGACCAGTTGTTCATAGTCGCGCACGGCCTGACGCAGTCCGGTCTCGCGGCTCTGCTGCTCACTCACGGACAAGGCGTCCTCCTTGAGGCCCGCCTGCAACTTGTTGACCTTGTCCAGGGCCAGGCGGACGCGCCGGTCCTTTTCCTTGCCCAATCCGGCCAGGTCCTCCTGGGCGATCTTGCCGATCTTCGACTCGTTGATGATCCGTTGCGGGTTGACGAACCCGACCTTGGAAACCTGGGCCAGGGAAGGGACCGCAGGAAGAAGCAAGACGGCGCACAGCCACAGGGATAGGAAAAGACGCTTCATAGGGAGAGATTACCTCGTTGTCGTTGCGGAATTGGGCCAACGTAGCCGACAACCCGGCCCCTTGTCGATAGCTATAGGGTGGACAGGGGATCGAGGTCCAAGCCGGTGCGCACGGCGCGTGGATCGGGATTGGCCCGGACCAGGGCCGCGTACAGCCCCCGGACCTTGCTCCAGTCGTCGGACTTGAGCAGGCAGTTGAACCGCTTGCGGCCGCGCAGCATGGCCAAAGGCGCCGGGGCCGGGCCAAGCACGCTGATGCCGAGCGCCCTGCCTTGCTCGCGCAGGACCTGGCCCAGGAGATTCACGGCGGCCGGACCATTGTCGAAATCCGCCGGAAAACTGATGCGCACCAAGGCCATGTGCGAAAACGGAGGGTAATGGAACAGAGTCCGCCGGGAGACCTCACGATCGAAGAATCCCTGGTAGTCGCCGCTCAGGATCTCCTTCCAGATGGGGTGATCGGGATTGCGCGTCTGAATAAGCACCCGGCCCGGATGTTCGCCGCGCCCGGCCCGGCCCGCCACCTGGACCAGAAGCTGGAAAGTCCGCTCCGAGGATCGGTAGTCCGGCAGATTCAGGCCAAGATCGCCGTCGGCCACCACCACCAGGGTCACGCCCGGGAAATGATGTCCCTTGGAGATCATCTGGGTGCCCACCAAAACTTGGGCCTCGCCCCGCCCGAACGCCCCGAGGATTTCCTCCAGCCGCTCCTGTCGACGGGTGGCGTCGCGATCCAGGCGCAGGACCTGGACGTCTTCGGGCAACAGCTCGGTCAAGGCTTCCTCAAGCTGTTCCGTGCCTTCGCCCATGGGGATGAAATTCGCGCCCCCGCATTTACGGCAGGTCAGCGGATACGAATAGGTCCGGCCGCAATAATGGCAGACCAGCCGCTCGCGCCCCTTGTGATAGGTCATGCCCACCTCGCAGTCCGGACAGCGCACGGTCTCGCCGCAGTCCAGGCAGTACATGAGCGGGGCATAGCCGCGCCGATTGAGCATGACGATGACCTGTTCCCCTGCGGCCACGGTCTCACGCACGGCCTCGCGCACCCGATTGGAGAGCAAGTGCTTGGAATTGCCCAACTCGGCGATGTTGACCAGTTCCACCTCGGGCAGACGGGCGTCGCCCACCCGCTCTTTCAGGGTGGACACCCGGATTCGCCCGGCGGCCGCCGCCTGGAAGGTCTTGACGTCGGGTGTGGCCGAACCGAGCAGGAGCAGGCCCTTGTTGCGGCCCGTGCGGAACCAGGCCACCTCCTTGGCGTGGTAGGCCAGCCGTTCCTCCTGTTTGAAGGACTCGTCATGTTCCTCGTCCATGACCACCATGCCCAGATCGGGCAAAGGCAGGAACACGGCGGACCGGGTGCCGACCACCAGGACAGGGTCCTCGCCCCGGGCCAATTCGCGGAAGGAGGCCTCCCGCTTTTTCGGGCTCTGATAGCCGTGGTAGAAAATCGTCCGGTACTGCGGGAACCGCCGGGCCACGGTGCGGTAGAGCTGACAGGCCAGGGCCACCTCGGGCGCGAGAAAAAGCACGGACCTGCCCCGCTCCAAGAGACGCCGGGCCATCTCCATATACAGCACGGTCTTGCCGCTGCCGGTCACGCCGTGAACCAGGTGTGCGCCCCCGCCCCCGTCCAGGGTCTCGGTCAATTCGTCCAGGGCGACCCGCTGCTCGTCGGTCAACGTGAACTCGCAGCCCGGATCGTCCGCGTCCTCGCCGCCGGCCCGGTCCACTTCGGCCAGGAGATCGGCGGTCAATTCGCCCATGCGGACCACGCCCGCGCTCTCCAGCTTGACGGCCACATCCGGAGCCCAGTCTCCCAGGGAATGACGTAGTGAGTACAGGCTCTGCGGCCCGTTCTCCATGAGGTGCTCAAGAAGGTGAAGCTGCCGCTTGGCATTGGGCCGCACGGCCCACGGCGGGTCGGATTCAAGCGATACGAACCGTTCCTCGGCTTCCTTTTTGGCGTTGACGCGCACGCGCATGCGACCGTCCAGCCAAAGCGCCAGGAACGCGGCCCGATCCTTGTCCCCGGCCCGGACGATGTCCGAGGGACGCAGGGACGCAGGCAGGTCGCGTTCGGTCATGTGCCGGTCCACCTTGAAACTCACCGCCGCCGTGCGCAAACCGCGCGGCAGGGCGATCTCCAGGATGCGGCCCACATGGACCATCTGGCGGGCGGCCAGGTTCACGGCCATATCCACGAAATCCTTGTCCAGCAGCGGCGTGCGTTCGAGCGGCCAGATCATCTCCCGGATTTCCACACCTTCGGGCGCGACATCGGCCGGACCGACCACCACGCCAGCCCGGTGGGACTTGCCGAAGGGGATGATCACCCGCTGCCCCGGGGAAAGAGACGGGAAATGGAGAGGACGCCCGTAGGTCCACGTCGCATAGGGCGGACTGACGAGCGTTACTTGCCAGAGATCGGCCATGGCGGGACTACTGGGCCCCGGGATAGCGGAAGGAATCGCGCAGAAGGCCGAACGGCTGGGGCGGCTCGGCGCACAGCGCGGGATCCAGCCCGTCGCGGGCGTAGAGCTCCTCGCCGCCCGCGTTGTTCAGCCGGGTCCATTCCACATCGGCGGCCAATTCGCCCCCGCCCATGCGGACCGTCAGCTTCCGCGGCACGCGGTAGCCCGCATAGGTCTGATAATCCGAGAACGCCACGGTGATCATGCCCGCGTCCGAGGGATAGCGGACCAGGAGCGGAGCAAGGTCCTCGTTGTTCAGGTACACCGTAGGCCTGTCCGCATCGGCCGGGTCCACACCGAGCATGAGGCACGCGTCCTCGCCGCAAAAACCGTAACCGCCCACGGTCACGTCCACGCCCCAGGACTGCCAGGTCTCGACCGGATGGGGAACCAGCCAGACGAACAGGGGCGACAAGGGGAAACTCCCGACGACGCAACTGCCGACCACATTGCCCAACGCCCCCACGGCCACGGCCGTGCCGCCCGCCGTCCACTCCTGCCGCCAGCGGCCGTTCGCGTACCACAGGTCCACGGACACGCCCGGATAGGCCGGAAAAGTCATGGAGGCCTGCCAGGAACGCATGGGGCCGTAGTTCTTTTGCAGGCGCACGGCCAACTCCTCGCCGTCGGGCACGAAGGCGTGGACGGGCAGAGCGGTCAGACATAGGAGCAATAAGGTCAACAGGGTCTTCATGGTCTCTCTGTTCTCGGATCAAGACGGCGGACGCCCGGGGCGTCCGCCGGTTCAAGACGTGTTAGGATGAGGAGCAGGACAACAGCTCCCGCAACCGCTTGACAAGTTCGTCGCGCAATTCCTCGTCCTGCAAAGCGAAATAGATGTTGGCCGTGAGGTATTCCACCCAGTCGCCCGCGTCAAACCGCTGTCCGCCCAGCCGAACAGCCAGGAGCTTGTCCCGATCGGCCAGTCCCTGGAGGGCGTCGGTCAACTGGATTTCGCCGCCCACGCCCGCGCGCTGGCCTTCGAGAATGTCGAAGATCTCCGGCAGCAGGACATAGCGACCGATGATGGCCAGGTTGGACGGAGCCTTCTCGGGCGTGGGTTTTTCCACCAGGCTGGTTACGCGATAGGTATGCGAGTCGATGGCCTCGCCCTGGATCACCCCGTAGCGGCTGACTTTGCTCGGGGGAACTTCGATGACGCCGATGACCGCCTTGCCGGTTGCCTCGGCGGTCTTGATCAGTTCACCGATGCCGGTCTGCACACCAAACATGAGATCGTCGCCGAGCATGACCGCGAAAGGTTCATTCTGGCAGACCTCGCGGGCGGTGAGCACCGCGTGGCCAAGACCGAGCTGCTCCTTCTGGCGCACACCGATAACGTTGACCAGGCTGGCCACGCGCCGGACCTCTTCAAGCATGGAGGTCTTGCCCGCACGTTCCAGGAGTTGCTCCAAGAGGAAGTTGCGGTCGAAATGGTCCTCGATGATGGTCTTGTTCTGGTTGGTGACGAAGACCACGTCGGTCAGGCCGGCGCCGATGCCCTCCTCCACGATGTACTGGACGATGGGCTTGCGGAAGATCGGCAGCATCTCCTTAGGGACGTTCTTGGTGGCCGGGAGTGAACGGGTGCCCCAACCCGCGACAGGGATGACGGCTTTTGTGATATTCATAAAGTCCTCCACTGTGGGTATTCTACTATTTCAGATATTTTTCGCATGCTTCGACGATATCGCCGGTCAATTTCTCGACCAATTCCGTATCCTGTCCCTCGACCATGACGCGGCAGACCGCCTCGGTCCCCGAGTAACGCAGCAGCACGCGGCCCTTGCCCGCCAGAGCGGCTTCACCCCGGCGCACGGCCTCCTGGACCTGCGGGGCCTGGTCAAAGGGAATCTTGCGCTTGACGTGGACGTTGCGCAGCACCTGGGGAAACGGCTCAAGCAGCCCGGCCAATTCGGACAGCGGACGCTCCCGTTCACGCATGATGCGCAGCAGTTGCAGCGCGGCCAGAAGTCCGTCTCCCGTGGTGGCGTGATCCATGAAAATGAGGTGCCCGGATTGTTCGCCACCCAGGGTCGCCCCCTCGCGGCGCATGGCCTCGACCACGTAGCGGTCGCCCACGTCCGTACGCAGCAGCTGACCGCCGTGATCCGCCATGAACAGTTCAAGCGCCATGTTGGACATGACCGTGGCCACGAGCATGTTCTTAGGCAGCTGATCCTTTTCCATAAGCTCCAGGGCGCACAAGGCCATGATCTGGTCGCCGTCCAGGATGCGGCCGTTCTCGTCGCAGACGATGAGCCGGTCCGCGTCGCCGTCCAGGGCGATGCCCATGTCCGCGCCCTCCTCCACGACCATCCTGGCGATGACCTCGGGATAGAGGGAACCGCACTTCTGATTGATGTTCAGGCCGTCCGGAGCCACGCCGACCTTGATCACCTCGGCCCCCAGCTCTTCGAGCACGTCCGGGGCCACGCCGTAGGCCGCGCCGTGGGCGCAGTCGAGCACGATCTTGAGCCCGTCCAGGGTCAGGTGCGGAGAAAAACTGTTCTTCAGGAAAACGATATACCGACCGCGCGCGTCGCTGATGCGGTGAGCGCGGCCCACGTTCTCGGCCGGGGGGTAATCCCAACGGGTGTCCCGGTTCAGGACCAGTTCACTGATCTCGTCCTCGACTTCGTCGGGCAGCTTGAAGCCGGTGCTGTCGAAAAACTTTATGCCGTTGTCCATGAACGGATTGTGCGAAGCGGAGATGACCACACCGAGATCGGCGCGCATGTTCCGGGTCAGGAAGGAAATGGCCGGAGTGGGCATGGGGCCGACCAGAAAGACGTCCATGCCGTTGGCGCACAGTCCACTGGTCAAGGCGGTCTCGAAGACATAGCCGGACAAGCGGGTGTCCTTGCCTATGACCACCCTATGGTGCTTGTCGCCGTTGCGGAAGTACTGCCCGGCCGCCAGGCCGAGCCGAAGGGCGATCTCGGGAGTCATGGGGAAAATATTCCCCTGCCCCCGCAGGCCATCGGTTCCGAAAAGCCTTTGTTTCATGAAATACTCCAACTTGTCGCCCGACGGGCGGCTAATTCTTTTTGATGACGGTGGTAACCGTTTCGGGATTCTTCTTTTCGAGTTTGCACCCTTCGGGCAGGGTCACGTCGTAGTCCAGTTCGAACCGTCCCTCCACCACCTTGCCGCCGAAGACCACGGAGGCCAGAATGGCCTTGCGGTACTCGTCGTCATGGAACAGGAAGAGCGGCCCCTGGATGAGCAAACGGACATAGCGCTGCGAAACCGAGGCCTTGAACCCTTCGGGATTCTGATATTCGATGGGCACCTTGACCCAGATTTCGCGGGTCTTGGGCGCGAAATAGGCCTCCACGTTGACCTGTCCGGGCGAGGCCTCGATCTCGTCGGGGACCTCCAGGGCCACGTCTTCGGCCCAGGACCTGGGCACGTCCTCGGGGAAATCCCCCTTGAGGACCACGCGGGTCTTGGAAATCTTGCGCAGCAGGGTCTCGGGCCCCCGGACGGTAACCACGTCGGGCGAGGCCTTGACCTCCTGCAACTGGTAGTCGGAATTGAGATTGCCCGCCCAGGCGGCCTCCACCGCGACCTCCTTGGAGATGCGCCGGTCCACCGTGAGGCGGAGCCGATTGGGACGGACCTCAATGATCTCGTAGGTGGAGGACAACGGAATCTTGGCCGGGTCGATGTCCACCACCTGCTCGCCGACCTTCAGGTTGCTGACGTTGATCGGGTAGACCAGATTCTGGGAGGAGAGGTTGCCGACCAGCCCCTTGGGACCGCGCAGCCGGACCTGGATCTTGTCCACCAGGCCGTCCTCGATGATCAATCCCTCGGGCGGGTTGGTCATGACCACGGGCATGTCCACCCAGGTCTCGACCACTTCCCGGCCGGTGACCAGGAACCAGGTAAACACGGCCAGGGCTATGGACAACAATATGGTTTGCCAGTTCTTGAGCATGTCAGCGCCCCAAAGCGTTCTTGAGCACGCGCCGCAAACGCGTTTCGTCCAGGCTGGTGGTCAAGCGGCCGTTCATGGCCACGGAAACTTCACCCCGTTCCTCGGAGACCACGATGGTGATGGCGTCAGAGCCTTCGGAAATGCCCAGTGCCGCCCGGTGCCGGGTGCCGTACATGGGTTGCCCCCGCAGCTTGTTGGACAGGGGCAAAATGCAGGCAGCGGCCACGATGCGGTCGCGGCGGACGATGATTGCCCCATCATGCAGGGGCGTGTCCGTGAAAAATATGGTTTCAATCAGTTCTTTGTTGACCTTGGCGTCCAACTCGATCCCGCGTTCGATGATGTCGCCCAGCGGCATGTTCTTTTCGATGACGATGATCGCGCCGGTGGAGGTGTGCGACATGGTCATGACCGCCTGGGTCAATTGGTCCAGGGTGTCGTCGCGCACGTTGGACTTGGTCCAGAACCGCCTGGTGCCCACCGAGGCCAGCGCCTTGCGAATGTCGGTCTTGAACAGTATGACCACCACCAGGAACAGGGAGGTCAGAAATTCGCCGAGCAGTGCGTTCAGGGTGTAAAGATTGAACTTTTCAGCTACATAGTAGACCACGAGCACGACCACCAGGCCGTAGAGCACAGCGGCGGCGCGGGTTCCCCGGACAAGGACGATGATGTTGTAGTAGATGAAGGCCACCAGCCCGATATCGAGCAGGACCCTCCAGGTAACTTGAATTCCGAAAAGCTCAAACATGTTGTTTAACTACGCCAATTCACGAACTACGGTCAACGTCTGTCGCGTCAATTCGACTTCGTGCACGCGGTGGATGGGAACGCCCTTGGCCGCCAGCACGGCCGTGGCCGCCTGGGTGGCGTTTTGCCGTTGCCCGGTTTCAAGGCCCAAGAGCCCCTGCCACAGGGACTTGTTCGACAGCCCCATGTAAACGGGCAGCCCGAATTCGTTGAAGCGCTCGATCTCCCGCAGGATCTCCAGGTTGTGTTCGAGCCGCTTGCCGAAACCGATGCCCGGGTCCAGGGCCACCCGGTCCAGAGGCAATCCGGCCTGTTCCAGAACCCCCAGGCGTTCCTCGAAGAAGGCCATGATATCGCCGACCACGTCGTCGTAGCGCGGTTCGTCCTGCATGTCCCCGGGACGGCCCAAGGAGTGCATGAGCACGTAGCCGGGTTTGTACTCGGCAAGCACATCCAGTATCTCCGGCTCGAAACGGAACCCGGACACGTCGTTGATGATGGCGGCCCCGGCCTCCAGGCAGCGGGCGGCCACCTTGGCCTTGTAGGTGTCCACGGAAATGACCGCCGGGGTCCGGGCCGCGATCAGCCCTTCGATCACGGGCAGGACACGGGCAAGCTCGTCGGACTCGCTCACCGGGTCGCCGTAGGGCCGGGTGGACTCGCCGCCCACATCCAGGATGTGCGCGCCCTCCCCGACCAGTTTGAGCCCGTGGGCCACGCCCGAAGCGGTGTCGGCATGAGCCCCGCCGTCGTAAAAGGAGTCCGGTGTCACGTTGACGATTCCGGCAATGAGGAAGGGGGCAGGTCCCAAGACCTTGCCCCCCTTAACTGTCCACGTCGTATCGTTCATGATCTGCATGTTCGGTAATTATTGAAGCTTGTTCTTGCCGTCGTCTCCGTCAGGATCGTCCCCCTCGCCGTCGTCGAGGATGAAGTCGTCCCCGGAACCGCGGGAAGAACCTTCGGAGTCGCCGGCGTCGCCGGGCTTCTCGCTCACGGGTTCATACCCAGGCCCCGAAGATTGGGCGGCCCGGCCGTCGGCGGTGTAGCCCGAAGCCGTATCCGCCGAGGCGGAGCCGGAACCGGAAGACGCGCCCGAAGAGCCGGAACCGGAATGGTTGGACGGTTCCATGGGCGGCAGCGGCTTGCCCTCCATGATCAGATCGATGTCGGCGCCGGTAATGGTCTCCCGCTCCAGCAGGGCCATGGCGATGGCGTCGAGCGCCTCACGGTTGTTTTTGATCAGGCTGGTGGCCTTCTCATACGCCTCGTCCACGAACCGCCGGACCTCGGAGTCGATCAGCTTGGCCGTCTCCTCGCCGTAGTTCTTGTTGTGGATGAGCTCGCGACCCAGGAAGACCTGCTCCTGGTTGTCGCCGAAGCTCATGGGGCCGAGCTTGTCGGACATGCCCCACATGCAGACCATGTTGTGTGCCGTCTTGGTGGCCCGCTCGATGTCGTTGCTGGCCCCGGTGGTCAGTTGGTCGAGAACGACCTCCTCGGCCACGCGGCCGCCCATGAGCACGGCCATATTGTTCGTGAGGAATGCCTTGGAATAATTGTGCCGGTCCTCACCGGGCAACTGCATGGTCACGCCCAAGGCCTGGCCGCGCGGGATGATCGAGACCTTGTGCACAGGGTCGGTACCGGGCAGGAGCTTGGCCACCAGGGCATGACCGCCCTCGTGGTAAGCCGTGGTCCGCTTTTCCTCTTCGGAGAGGATCATGGACCGCCGCTCGCGGCCGCCCATCATGACCTTGTCCTTGGCCTCCTCGAAATCGCTCATGTCCACGCGGTCCTTGCCAAGCTTGGCCGCGCTCAACGCAGCCTCGTTGACTAGGTTCTCCAGATCCGCGCCCGAGAATCCGGGGGTGCCCCGGGCGATAATCTCCAGGTCCACCTCGGGGGACAGCGGAGTCTTGCGGCAATGCACCTTGAGGATGCGCTCGCGGCCGCGCAGGTCCGGATTGGGCACGACCACCTGGCGATCGAAACGGCCGGGCCGGAGCAGGGCCGGATCGAGCACGTCCGGGCGGTTGGTGGCGGCCACCAGAATAACGCCCTCGTTGGACTCGAAGCCGTCCATCTCGACGAGCAATTGGTTCAGGGTCTGCTCGCGTTCGTCATGTCCGCCGCCCAGCCCCGCACCGCGCTGGCGGCCAACGGCATCGATCTCGTCGATGAAGATCAGGCAGGGAGCGTTCTTTTTGCCCTGGGCGAAAAGGTCCCGCACGCGGGAAGCGCCCACGCCGACGAACATCTCGACGAAGTCCGAACCGGAGATGGAAAAGAACGGGACGCCCGCCTCGCCGGCCACGGCGCGGGCCAGCAGGGTCTTACCCGTTCCCGGGCTGCCCACCAGGAGCACACCCTTGGGGATACGGCCGCCCAGGCGGGTGAACTTGCGCGGCTCGCGCAGGAAATCGACGATTTCCGAAAGTTCTTCCTTGGCTTCGTCCACGCCGGCCACGTCGTCAAAAGTGACCTTGGCGGTTTCCTCGTTGATCAGCCGCGCCTTGGAACGGCCGAAGCTCATGGCTCCGCGTCCGCCGCTGCCGCCGCCCTGCATCTGGCGCATGAAGAAAATCCACACGCCGATGAGCAGGATCATGGGGAACCAGGACAGGAGCAAAGTCAGATACCACGGCGACTCGTCCGGCGGCTCCGCCTTGACCTCCACGCCCTTCCCGATGAGGGTCTGGATCATATTGGGATCTTCGGGAGCGTAAGTCTGGAATTGCTCACCGGAGCTCTTCAGGCCGGTGATCTTCTGTCCCTGGATCTTGACCTGGGCCACAGTGCCGCTGTCCACCATGGCCAGGAACTCACTGTAGGAAGGCGTGTCCTTGGGGACCGGCGGTTGGTTGAAAAGGTTGAACAGGACGACCATCAAGATGAAGATTATCGCCCAGATGACAAGATTTTTCATATGGTTGTTCAAAGGAGAGTCCTCCGTAAGGGTCAATTGAACGGCCCGGGGGGCCCGCTGACTTCGCGTTGACGCGATTTCAGGAATCTAGAGTAATGCCGTCGTTTCAAAAATCAAGCTAATCGGCAAAAAAACTCGGATTACGAAAACACCCTAGAGAGACCCGAGCCACTCCCGCAGCGCCCCCATCTGTGCGGCCACGGATGCCGGTCCGGTGCCGCCTGGGGTGATCCGCCGCCGGATGGCCGCGTGATAATCAAGCACCCCGTAGACGTCTTCCCCGATCTCGCCGGAGAACCGCCTCAGTTCGGCGAGGTCCAGATTTTCAAGGCCCACGCCCTTTCCTTCGGCATAGGCCACGGCCGCGCCGGTGATGTGGTGCGCTTCGCGGAAGGGCACGCCCTTGGCGGCCAGGTAGTCGGCGAGTTCCGTGGCGTTCAGGAAACCGCGCTTGACGGTCTCTTCCATCTTCCCGGGCACGAATTCCATGAGCCGAAGCATGTCCGCCATGATGCCCAGCGAGGCCGAAACCGTGCGGTCGGCGTCGAAGAACGGCTCCTTGTCCTCCTGCATGTCCCGGTTGTAGGTCATGGGCAGCCCCTTGATCAGGACGAGCAGCCCCATGAGGGAGCCGACCACCCTGCCGGTTTTGCCGCGCATGATCTCGCAGGCGTCGGGATTCTTCTTCTGGGGCATGATGGAGGAGCCCGTGGCGTACTGGTCGGGCAGTTTGACGTAACCGAAATTCGGATTGGCCCAGATGATCAATTCCTCGCACATGCGCGACAGATGGGTCATGATCAGGGAGCCCGCGAACACCGCTTCGAGTACGAAGTCGCGGTCGGAAACCGCATCCATGGAATTGGCAAAGATCGCCGGAAAGCCCAGGTCCTCGGCCACGCCCCGGGGGTTCACCGGATGGGTGGTTCCGGCCAGGGCCGCCGCGCCGAGCGGCATGACCCGGACGCGCTTCAGACCGTCGGCCACGCGCTCGTGATCGCGCTTGAACATCTGGCAATAGGCCAGCAGATGATGGCCCAGAGTCACGGGCTGGGCGGGCTGAAAATGGGTGCAGCCGGGCAGCATGGTATCCTTGTGCTCCTCGGCGCGGTCCACGAACACCTGGATGAGCGCGGCCAGATTTTCCTGCCACGCGGCGAGCCGGGTGGCCACGTGCAAACGGAAGTCCAGGGCCACCTGGTCGTTGCGGCTGCGCGCGGTGTGCAGCTTGCCGCCCAGCGGCCCGATGATCTCGGTCAGCCGGGACTCGACGTTCATGTGCACGTCTTCCATTTCGGTCTTCCAGACGAACTCGCCGGACTCGATCTCGGACTTGACCCGGTCCAGGCCATCGCAGATGATCCGGGCCTCGTCGTCGGTCAAAAAGCCTTGCTTGGCCAGCATGCGGGCATGGGCCTGGGAACCGCGGATATCCTCGGCGTAAAGGAGCCGGTCAAAGGACACGGACTCGGAAAACGCCTCCATGGACGCGGCGGTTGCCTTGGCGAACCGCCCGCCCCACATCTTCTTGTCTGCCATAATTTACTCGCAGGAGTCTTCGGTCTCTTTCCCGCCCCATTTGGACTGCTGCATGCGGCCCTTGAGTCTGAGCCCCACCAGTTTGATGAACCCGGCGGCGTCGGCCTGGTCGTACACGTAGTCTTCCTCGAAAGTAGCCAGCTCGGAGTTGTACAGGGAGAACGGCGACTTGCGGCCCAACGGCACGCAATTGCCCTTGTACAGCTTGACCCGCACGGTGCCGGTGACCTTTTCCTGAGACTTGTCGATCATGGCCTGCAAGGCTTCGCGCTCGGGAGAGAACCAATAGCCATAGTACACCATTTCGGCATAGCGGGGAATGAGGGAATCGCGCAGATGCATCATCTCGCGGTCCATGCACAGCCCTTCCAGGTCGCGGTGGGCGGCGGCCAGGATGGTCCCGCCGGGGGTCTCGTACACGCCGCGCGACTTCATGCCGACGAAGCGGTTCTCGACCATATCCACCCTGCCGATGCCGTGCTTGCCGCCCAACTCGTTGAGCTTGGCCAGCAGGGCCGCGGGGGAATATTTCACGCTGTTGACGGCGATGGGATCACCGGCCTCGAAGTCGATGGTGATCTCCTCGGCCTCGTCCGGGCACTTTTCGGCCGGGGTGATATTACGATAGCAGTCCGGGCCGGGCGCGTTCCAAGGATCTTCCAACTCGCCGCCCTCAAAGGAGGTATGCAACAGGTTGGCGTCGATGGACCACGGCTTCTTGCGGCTGACCGGGATGGGAATCTCATTGGTCTTGGCAAAATTCATCAGGTCGGTACGAGACTTGAGTTCCCATTCGCGCCACGGGGCAATGGTCGTCAGCCGGGGATTGAGGGCCATGGTGGCCAGTTCGAAGCGAACCTGGTCGTTACCCTTGCCCGTGGCGCCATGGGCCACGGCCTGGGCGCCTTCCATCTCGGCGATCTCGACCATACGCTTGGAGATCAGCGGCCGGGCGATGGCTGTGCCGAGCAGGTAACGGCCCTCATACAGGGCATTGGCCCGGAACATGGGGAAGACGTAGTCGCGCACGAACTCCTCGCGCAGGTCTTCGACGTAGGCCTTGACCGCGCCGGTGTTGAGCGCCTTTTCCTCGATGCCGTGCATCTCCTCGCCCTGGCCGAGATCCGCAGTCATGCAGATCACGTCGCAGTCGTAGTTGATCTTGAGCCACTTGAGAATGATGGAAGTGTCCAACCCGCCGGAGTAGGCCAGCACGACCTTGTCTATCTTCTGCATTGTATAGTCCTCGTACTCTCTCGAATTATTTAAAGATCCACTCAAGGATCGCCTTTTGCGCATGGAGCCGGTTCTCGGCCTGGTCCCAGACAATGGAGGCCGGGGATTCGAAAACCCCCTCGGAAACTTCTTCGCCCCGGTGGGCGGGCAGGCAGTGCATGAAGCCAGCACCCGGGGCGGCCAGCGCCATGAGCGCCTCGTCCACCATGTACCCGGCGAACGCGGCCTCGCGCTTCTTCTGCTCCTCTTCCTGGCCCATGGAGGCCCAGACATCGGTATTGACGTAGTCCGCTCCGGCCGCGGCCTTCTTCGGGTCGTCGGTCAGGGTGATCTTCGCGCCGAGGCCGACGGCTTTGTCCAAAATGGCCATATCCGGGGTATACCCCTCGGGACAGGCCAGGGAAAGTTCGTAGCCGAAGACCGCCGCGCCATTGATGAAGGAATGGGCCATGTTGTTGCCGTCGCCCACCCAGGCCACCTTGAGCTTGTCCAGGTCCGGGGTGCGCTCGTACATGGTCAGGACGTCGGCCATGACCTGACACGGATGGTATTCGTCGGTCAGGGCGTTGACCACCGGGATGTCCCCGTAATCGACCAGGGTTTCCAGCTTTTCCTGACCGAAGGTGCGCATGACGATCCCGTCGGCGTACCGGGACAGGACCCGGGCCGTGTCCTTGATCGGCTCACTGCGGCCCAACTGGGAGTCGCGGGCGGAAATAAACACCGGATCGCCGCCCAATTGGCGCACTCCCACTTCGAAGGAAACGCGGGTCCGGGTGGACGCCTTTTCGAAAATCAGCAGCACGGTCTTGCCGTCCAGAAGATCGGTGCGGACCTTGTTGTCCTTCATTTCCTTGGCGCGCAGGATGACCTGCTTCACTTCATCCCTGGGGATGTCCAGAATGGTCAAAAAATGTTTGGGCATCGTGTGGTTACTCCGTCAGCTATTACCTTGATATCAGGAAAGAGATGGAGTTTGGCCCATATTACCATGAATGTAAAGGAATTTGGCCCCCGGGAAAATGGGGAAAACCCAAGCGGGACACGGACGCGCGGCTATTGATGTTTCTTCAGCCAGTCGTGAAACTGCTTGAGCGTCAGGGACCGGCTGGCCGGGCCGCTGCGCACGAAGAACTCCTCGCCCTTGGCCGCATCCAGAATGGCCGGAGCCGGGGCCGGGACGCAGTGCACACGCAGGACCCGCTTCTCGCACACTTCAATGACCTTGCTGTCGATATAACGCGAGAATTCGGTCCCGATATGCCGATCCACCAGGTTGTTGAAGTGCAGGAGCGCCTTGTCGTCGCTGTCGAACCGGTCCTCGTCGAAACCGGTCACGGTGCCGTCGTCCGCCACACCGATGAGCAGGGTACCGCCCTCGGTGTTGAGGAAGGCGGACACGGTCTTTAGACAGGCGTGTTCGATCTCCTTGCCATTCTTGCCCGACTTGAGGTTGAAACGCAGGGTCTGCTTGAATTCGAGTCTGCCGCCCTCCCCCGCCTGGATGAGATCGGTCACGTCCCCGGCGGTGAGGGCCGCCGCACGACGCATGCCCAGGGATTCGATGCGCCCCCGGTTGCGGTGCAGAATGAAGAGCACGCCGAAGGCCATGAGTATGAGGACCACGGCGCCGCCCTGGAGAAAGGAGTCGCTGGTCAGGGTGGACAGGACGTTCTTGCGCGGCACGGCCACGCCCAGGGACAAGGTGTCTCCGAAGATGGACAAGGGCATGGCCCAGGTCCACCAGATCTCGTGGTTGTTGACGAAGGAAAACGGTTTGTCCGGGGCCTTGTTCATTCCTTTGTCACGGGCGGCCAGACCGGATACGGCCTGCCGGACCACGGGATCGGGCAATTGGTCCGGAGTCAGGGACTGCCCGGCCAGATCCGGGCCGACGTCCGCGCCGAGCCCGCTCACGGGCATGGCCCGGCCATCGCCCCAATACAGAAAAATCCGTTCGGCTCCGCCCCGCTCGGCCTCGCTCAACTGGGACAGGATGGCTTCGGCCGGAAAGGCGAAGGAAAGCATGAGGCGCTCGCCCGATCCCGAATCCACCAGGGAGGAAGCCGTGATCCAGGCCACGTTGACGTGGTGGAAACGGCCCGCGCTGCGCCAGTTGACCTGGCCCGGCTCCAGATGGCTGAACTCGTCGGACAGGACATGGTCCACCTGGGGCAGCTCCAACTCCCAGCCCGAAAAGGGTTTGTCGTCCGCCTTGCCGTCCTTGAACAATGTCCAGGCCACGGCGGAATGCATCTCGTCGGGCACGGCCTCGACCATGCCGCCGAAGCGCCGGGTCAGCAGGTAGCGCAACCCCTGGCCGTCGCTGACCATGACGGCCGCGAGATTCTGATGGTCCTTGAGCACCGCGCCGAATTCCTTGCGCAAGGCGGCTGGCTTGAGACTCTTGAGCAGCCCCTGGCCCATCTCCTGATTGGAGTTGCGCACCGCATTGAGGAGCACGGTGACCGCGCCGGACAGGCCGCGGGCCGAATTTTCCACCGCCACCACGGCTGCGTCGTGACGGATCTCGCGCACGCCCGTGTAGACCAATGCGCCCACGGCGGCCACAGCGAAGATAACCCCGTAAAAAACCAGTCGGTAAAGCTGTTTGCCTTTGATGCCGTGCATGGCTATGCCACGCCCTCCCCGTGTTCGAGCAAGGCTTGATCCACGGCCGTGTCGGTCATGTCGAACATGACCTCGCCATGGTCGAACCCGGCCAGGTGTAGCAACCCGTGCGCCAACAGGCGGGCCAGGTGTTCCAGGGGAACCTGGCCATAAAGGTCGGTCTCCCGGACCAATCCGTCCACGGACAAGGCCAGTTCACCCAGGAAGGCCTCATCGCCGGGCCCGCCGCCCACCCCGTCCTGATCGCCGGAATCGACCTCGCCGGAATCGACCTCGTCGGCATCGCGGGCCGGAAAGCTCAGGATGTTGGTCGGACCGGAACAGCCCAGGAATTCACAGTTGAGTCGGGCGATCTCGCGATCGTCCACCAGCTTGAGAAGAAAGGTTCGCCCGGTGAGGCCCAGGGCCCCCAGAAGGGTTTCCGCCAATGCGGCCAGCTCGCGCCGAGCCAGGGGAAACCTCGGGTCAAGCCGGGTTTCGAAAAGGATGTCGACCGGACCGGTCATACTCATTCCCCGTTGCCCTCGTGGGCTTCGTAGGCCTTGACTATACGCCCTACCAGGGGATGGCGGATGACGTCCTGCTCGTCGAAGTTGACGAATTTCACGCCCTTGACCCCATCCAGGATGCGCCGTGCGTGGAGCAGGCCGGACTTGGAGTGGACGGGCAGATCAATCTGGGTCACGTCGCCGGTGACCACGGCCTTGGAGCCGAAGCCGAGCCGGGTCAGGAACATCTTCATCTGCTCGGGCGTGGTGTTCTGGGCCTCATCAAGGATGATGAAGGCGTCGTTCAGGGTGCGGCCGCGCATGAAGGCCAGAGGAGCCACCTCGATGACTCCGGCCTCCTGATAGTCCTGGACCTTGGCGAAATCGAGCATGTCGTGCAAGGCGTCGTACAAGGGCCGCAGGTACGGGTTGATCTTCTCGGCCAGATCGCCGGGCAGAAAGCCGAGCTTCTCGCCCGCCTCCACGGCCGGACGGGTCAGGACGATGCGCTTGACCTCGCGCCGGCTGAGCGCGCCCACGGCCATGGCCACGGCCAGATAGGTCTTGCCCGTGCCCGCCGGTCCGATGCCGAAGGTCATGTCCGAGTCCCGGATGGCGTCGAGATATTCCCGCTGATTCAAGGTCTTGGGTGACACCGTCCGCTTCGCCGAGGTGGCGTAGACGTCCCCCTTGAAGACCTCGCAGACGTCGGCCGAGGGCTGGCGTTCGAGAATGCGGCAGGCGAAGTCCACGTCCTGCGGATACACGGACTTGCCGCGCCGAATCATGGCGTAGAGCTGGGTCAGGACCTGGGCGGCCAGGTCGCCCTTCTCCTCCTCCCCGTCCGGGGAGTGGATGACCAGGGTGCTGCCCCGGCTTTCTATGCGGACTCCGAGGCGTTCGCCCAGAAGTTTCAGGTGTTGACCTTGTGGGCCGAAGAGTTGACTGGCCATATGGCCATCGTCGAATTCAAGTTTGGTGACGGGCAGAACAATTCCCTCCAAATTAGTCCTTGGCACGCAGGAACATCCACCTGCACGCCTTGCGTTCCAGCACATTGGCGATTTCGTACAGGGCCGCGCCCATGATGGACATGCCGAGGATGCCGGAGAACATGGTTAGATAATCCATGGCCCCCCAGGCGTCCATGATCATATAGCCCAGCCCCCGGCTAGTGGCAAAGGATTCAACGAAAAAAAGCACGGCCACGGACACGCCGGTGCCCAGGCGCAGGGCCGTGAAGCCATGCGGCAGGGCCGCCGGGAGCAGGACCTCGCGCAGGACGTCCAGGGGTGTGCCCCCCAGGGAACGGACCGAATCGAAATATTTTGGATGGATGGAGCGCACCCCGTCGCGGGTGGTAACCAGGATCTGGTAGCCGAGAATAAGCGCGATCATGGCGATCTTCGAGGTATCCCCCAGGCCGAGAAGAAGCAGGAAGATGGGCAGGAGCACTATCTTGGGCACCGGATAGGTCAAAAAGACGAAGGGGGACAGAATCTTGTCCACCCGCTTCACGCTGCCCATGATCAACCCCAGAGGAAAGGCGATGATCCAGGCCAGGGCCATGGCCGTGACCGAACGGTACAGGCTGACGCCGAAATGCTCCCAGAATATCCGGGTGGACATGGCCTGGCAGAGAGCGGCCAGGGCGTCTTCGGGATGCGGCAGGATAACACCGCCCAGGGAGATGGCGGCCAGCTTCCAGAGCACGCCCATGACCAGAATGACCAGGCCGTAACGCAGAACGGAATGGAACAGCTTCACCACTGGGCCTCCACGGTGTGGCGCAGCTCCTTAAGAAGCGCGAAGCAGCCCTCGGTATCGCGGATGCGCGCATCACCGAAGCCGGGATTGTCGAACACGGCTACGGGCCGGGCAGGACGCGCGGACATGACCATGATCCGCTGGCCGAGCATGACCGCTTCCTCCAGGGAATGGGTAACCAGCACATAGGGCACCCGGCGCACCTGCCAGGCGTCGAGCAGAGCCAATTGCAGCCGCTCGCGGGTCAGGGCGTCCAGAGAGGAAAATGGTTCGTCCAGCAGGGTCAGGCGGGGCCGGGTGACGAAGGCCCGGGCAATGGCAACGCGCTGCTGCTCCCCGCCCGAGAGGTTGGCCGGATAGTCGTTGTCCCGCCCGTCGATGCCGACCTCGGCCAATTGGGCCCGGGCCAGTTGCAAACGCTCGCGGCGGCCCATGCCCTGAATCTTGAGGCCAAGGGCCACATTGTCGATGACCGTGCGCCAGGGCAGCAGGCCGTAGTCCTGGAGAATTATGGAGATATCCGACGCCGGGCCGGTGATGGGCTTGCCGTCCAACAGCGCCCGGCCGGTGTCGGGCGCGGACAGCCCGCTCAACATGTAGAGCAGGGTCGTCTTGCCGCAGCCGGACGGGCCGACCACGGCCAGGGTCTCCCCCTCGGCCAGGGTGAAGGAAACATCCGTGATGACGGTCCGACCGTCATAGGACTTACCCAGGTTCTCGGCGGTCAGCATGGGCTAGTCATGTGCGGGCGGCAGGGCCACGGAGTCGGGCACAGGCTTCTTGAGCAGCCCTTTGGCGACCATCCAGTCCTGGACCTCGGCCAGTTCGGCCGAAGCAGGCAGCGCGGGCGCCGGGTAGGGATAAATCGGGAACTGGGGGACCAACGGCTTGGGGATACGGCAAGTCTCGGCCATGAGCGCCCGATACTTCTCCGGACTTTCGGCCAAAAGCCGGAGCGCATCGGCATAGGCGGCCAGGAACTTGCCGTAGGCCGCGCCGTTGTTTTCGAAATAGCGCTTGTGCAGGCAAAGTACGGTCACGGGCAGGTTCAAATCCTCGGCCGTGGCCAGGACGTTGCCGCCCTTGAGCCGGGCCAGGGACAAAAGCGGTTCGGGCAAGAGCGCCGCGTCCACCTGGTCGGTCAGGAGCATTTGCAGCCGGATGGGCAGTTTTTTGACTTCCAACTGCGAAAAATAGCCATGCCCCACGCCGAGATGATTCTCCAGCTTGTCGCAGAGAAATTCCATGATCGTGGATCTGGACAGGGCCAGGGAACGCCCCCGCATGTCGGCCAGCGTCCTGTCGCGGCCTGCGGGTGACAGGGCGATGCCGAACATGGGATAGCCCGGCGTGGTCCGCCAGGAAGTCAGGGCGATGTGCATAGGCACGCCGCGATCCAGGAGCAGGTAGGTAGCGATAAGGTCGCCGAAATAGGCGTCGATCTGGCCGGTCTGCATGGCCGTATCTCGCTCCAGGGCGGACATAAACCGGACCAGGGTCACGTCCAGGCCGTGCTTGGCGAACAGCCCTTCCCTGTCGGCGACTTGCAGCGGCAGGGTGTCGATGACCGGCAGCACGCCGAAGCGCATGCCGATATTCTCCGCGCGGGCGGTGGTGGCCAGAGCCAGGGTCATGGCCAACGCAAGCAGTATTTTCTTCATACTGATTCCCCTTGGATTTGCTGGCGGGCTTTTAGCATGATGCGCAGGGAAAGGAAAGGCGCGACCGCCCGGGAAGGCCGCGTCAAAGGAAACGCCTCCGGCCGAAACCCGGAGTCAGCTTCGGCAGTCCGATTCTCCCCGAACGAACAGCCCGGCGAAACTCTTGGCCACCAGCGCCAGCAGGATCACGGCGCAAGGCACGCCCACCCAATGGGGCAGCAACTCGCCCACTTCCGAGACCGTGGCCCGGATATCCAGGCCCAACGCGGCGTAGAGATGATCGGTGCCCCAGGCCAGGGCCAGGGAACAAATCATGATGGAGGCCACGTAGAGCCCCGCGGCGCGCTTGCCCAGGGTCTTGAGCATGACCGTGATGGTCGCCCCGTTGGTGGCAGGCCCGGCCAGGAGGAAGACCAGGGCCGCGCCGGGGGAAAGTCCCTTGAGCAGAAGCGAGGCCGCAATGGGTGTGGAGGCCGTGGCGCAGACATAGAGCGGCAGGGCCACCACCAGCATGGCCAGGTAGGAGAGCAGCCCCGTGCCCACCCAGCGGTCCAGAGCGTCAGCCGGAATGGCCGCCGCGATGATCCCGGCGATGACCACGCCCACCAGAAGCCAGCGGCCGATATCCTCGATCATCTCGCCAAAGGCGTAGCGCATGCCCGCGAAAAAACGTCCTTCAATGGTGGACGGCGGCGCCGCAGAGCACGCGCCCCCGCAACCGCAACCCGAGCAGCCGGTCGAACCGTCGGCCAGTCCGGCCAAAGGCAGGGGGTCGGCTTTCTCATCGGGGAAGGCATTGATCAGCACCCCGGCGAACACGGCGGTCAGGGACGCGGCCACGGGCCGGATCACGGTCATAAGCGGGTCGATGAGGGCGTAGGTCACGGCCATGGAGTCCACCCCGGTCTCGGGCGTGGAGATCATGAAGGCCGTAGTCGCTCCCTTGCTGGCCCCCTGCCGACGCAGCCCCAGGGCCGCGGGCAGCACGCCGCAGGAACAAAGGGGTAGCGGCACGCCGATGACGGCCGCCTTGAGCACCGCGCCCAGAGACTTGCCGCCCAGATGACGGGCCATGAATGAATCGGGCACGAACCCCTTGAGCAGACCGGCCACGAAAAAACCGAAAAGGACGTAGGGAGCGGCCTCCACCAGCACGTTCCAGGACTCCAACAGGACATTGACAAAAAGATCGGCCATACAACAAACCTACAACTACATTTTATTCACAAGTGAGTACGTATTCATAACACCGGGCAAAAAAAAGGAGGAGACGGACTACGCCTCTTCCTTGATGTGATCCAGCCCCTGTGAGACCAGGTTGCGCACATGGTCGTCGTCCAGGGAGTAAAAGACGTTCTTGCCTTCCTTCCGGTAGCGCACCAGCTTGGCGGCGCGCAACAGCCGGAGCTGATGGGAGATGGCCGACTGGGACATATCCAGGACCTCGGCCAGTGCGCACACGCAGAGTTCGCCAATGGACAGGGCGAACAGGATGCGCACCCGGGTATAGTCCCCCAGGGCCTTAAAAAGTTCCGCCAGGAACAGGAACTCCCGCTCGGAGAGCATGGCCTTTCGCGCAGCCGCCACGTTCTTGACGTGCTGCTCGGTATCACTGCAAGCAATATTCGACATTTCTTTCCTCACATGAATAATCACTCATTTGTTATAATAATACGGTCATACACCCCGCTTGTCAAGCCTGGCGCCCCTCGATTGCCGAGAGGCGCCGGCGGTTTTTTCGTCTGTCGCCCTATCCCAGCCCGAGGCGATCCAGGGTCAGCAACTTGCGGCCCGAGAAGTCCAAAATGCGGTCGATAAGTTCGGCATGCAGCAACCCCGCTCCGCGAACCTCGGCCATGAGCCCGGCCACCACCTTTTCCTGTTCGAGATAACCGAAGACCACCTCGCGCACGTTGCGCAGGCGGACCAGCCGATCGGCCCAATCCATGCCCTCCTGATAGAGCATCTTGGCCGAGATGAACGAGGCCAGCAGGGCCAGTTGATGTGCGCGCGGCAGGTCGCCGACCACCCGCTCGCGGTATTTTTCGGCCAGCACGGCCGGGCAATAGGACAGCAGGACCTCGACCAGGCCCGGATCGTCGGCCACCCGCTCCACGGACTCCATGAGCACTCCGTCCACCTGGTCGGCCAGCGCGTTGATGGACGCGGACAGGGCGTAGGACAGCTCGGTGATGGTCCGCCCGCCCCCGGCCAGCTTGTATTCGCGCATGAGCACGCGCGCCTCGGAGCGCGCCCGCAACCTGAGGATATCCAGGAGTTGCCGGACGTACTCGTCCTTGATGTCCAGAAATTCCTTTTCGTCGAGGATGAGCCCCGCCAGGATTTCATAGGACGAACAGATGACCCCGGTCTTGTTGGCCGACGGGCCGGGCACCACCAGGACTCCCGCCCTTTCGAGCTGGGCGCGGGCGTCGGCCGAGATGAAGATGTTCGCCCCCTCGACTATGCCCCGTGCCGAGGGCGTGCCGTCCTCTAGCAGGAATTCCTTCCAGTTGGACATGTTGACCGTGTCCGGCCTGCCGCCCGAGGGGATGAAGATGTCGGCCACGGCAATATTGTGCAGGGTGTTGCGAATGCGCGCGCCTTCCGGTTCGCCCGTGGAAACCACGAAGGCCCCCTCGCCCCGGAGCGCATCCCGGCTGAAGTCGGCGGCCTTCAGATTGCCGTCCATGAGCCGGAGCAATTCGGCGTGGTCCATCCCGTCCGGATCGAAGACCGCGCCGTGTCCGTCGGTCATGGCCACGATTCTCGCGTTGTCGCCATATTCACGCATGAGAATGCGCATGACGTTGGAGGCAACGTCCCCGGCCGGACCGCCGGTCAGCTTGACCGTGAACGGATCGCTCTTCGGGTCGATGCCGAGCGTGCGCAACAGTTCCTCGGCAAAGACGATGACCCCCTCCGAGGTTACGCCGTATTGCTTGTGGGCGATGCCCGCGCCGGGCTTGGAGCTCATGAAGGCGCTGGGCCATTTGTAGCCGCGCGCGGCCGCCCGGTCGGCCATCCATTGAATATGGGATGGGGTAATGTTCTCGTCCGGGCCGAGGAATATGATCTCCTCGCGGCCCAGGTAGTCCACGATGCCGGGCTGGACGAAGCCGTCGGCCCCCTCCGGGACGACAAGCAGATCCAGAAAGGAATCCACCATGGACTTGACCGCCAGGTCGATGTCCCCTTCCGGGCCGAGGAGGATAACCGCCTTGGACCCGCCTTCGGGGATATCCTTGTTCTTGAACTGCTGGGCGCGGGCCAACTTGGTGACCTCGTCCAGAAGCCGGTTGGACTCCACCTCGAAATGCTCCTGGCTCCAGGTACGGACCACGCGCACTCCACCCCGGGCCATGTCGCGATAGCGCACGTGGAAGGCCCAACTATACGGACCGTGAAAACAATAGACCCCGAAAGGACGCTCCTTGCGGGGCAACGGGGCCAGGATGAGCGGATCGAGCCTGAAGCTCAGGCCGAACTTGTGTTCCAGATAGTAATTGGTCCGCAGGGTATAGCGGAAGAATTTGTAGACATAGGTCAGGATGTCACGATGGATGGCGTTATCCACGTTGCGGATAGCCGCGCGCACGCGGTTGCGCTGATCGCGCACGGCATTGGCGCGGTCGCCTTCGAAGGCCGGGTCGAAACGAACCCGGAAGTAATCCATGAGCAGCCGGGTCGCGTCCCGGTGCTTGAGCAGGGCATAGACGATGCGCGACGAGGTGTAGGCGTGCAGATTCCGCCGGATGAGGAATTGGTGGGCGAATTCACCCGCAGCCTGCATGAGCATGACCTGAGCCAGCTCCCATCCGTCCTCGTAGGCCAAAGCCTCCAGGCCGTGGGGCGCGAACCACTTGCACATCTCAAGCTGACGCTTGAGCCGGAGCCAGCGCGCGCTCCCCTCCTCCAGGTCCACGCGCCGCCGGTCGAGATAGAAGCTCATGATCGAGATAGCGGGCAACCCCGGACGCTCAAACTCGTCGGCATAGGCCCGGTCCACGGGAATGCCCTCCCGGGCGATGACGTTGACCACCGTGTGCAGCAACCCCTTTTTGGGCGGCTGGACCATGGCCACGCCGATACGGTCGAAGCCGGGATGGACCTCCTTTTCGAGCTGCACCTGGACGCGCTCCTCGTTCTCCACGCAACCGCAGGTCTTGAAATGACGCACGGCACGGCCCGGCTCGAACTTCTCCATGTAGTCCTCGCTGACCCAGCCGAGGAACCGCTCGAACCCGTTCAGATCGCCGGGAGCGAGATCCATCCGCCCGGCCCGGGCCTTTTCCAGAACTTCCTTCACGCCCACATCGTCCGCCGCACAGGCGGGCTGGGGGCCGAGGACGAAGGTGTCCAGCCGGATGGTATCGTCGCGGCTGGAATAGATGCGCGCATGCTGGATGTCCTTGTCGCGGTACTGCTTGAGGACCCAGCCCAGAGTGTCCGTGTCTCCGCTCGGCGAGATGTGTGTTACCCGGGAGCCGCACGGGCTGTGCAGGGCGATGGCCTGTTTCTCCTCGCGGACCATCCCGGAAATCAAGGCCATGAGGTGCCTGACCTGTTCGTCCTCGCCGTGGGTCTGGAAATAATACTCCGGCATTTCGGCGTAGAACCACGGAACCAGGGTGGCAGCCGAGCCTTCCAGAGTTTCCAGAAGCCTTTTCCGAATCTTCTCCGGGTCAACAGGCGGTTTGCCGTCCATCGTGCATCTCCCTTTGGTTCAGGTAACTTTTTCGCGTTTCTCTTTTGTGCATGGACGCGGCCACCGCGTCAAGCCCGCGAGGCGACCGGAGCAATCTCCTAAACACGTTATAAATGTCTTAGTTCTCAATCTAATGGCGTGGACATAAAAGGTGTGACAGCGTAAAGACTATGGGCATGACCACTCTGGAAAGAGAATCCGATAAGGGAGCAGACAAATGAGTAAAAGCGCCATAGATACCGGCATCCTCCTGGAGACGGGAACCAACGAGCTCGAAATACTTGAGTTCTACATCAACGAGATCCGCGAAGAGGGCCAGGAACCCGTGCCCAATTTCTTCGGCATCAACGTCGCCAAGGTCATGCAGGTCATCGAGACGCCCAATCTCGAGCCGCCTGAATCCGCTCCCCATCCATCCTTCATGGGCACCATTCCCCTGCGCGACCTGATCCTCCCGGTCCTCGATCTGTCCGTCTGGCTCGAACTGAACATGCCCAAGACCGAACGGGACATCGTCATCGTCACCGAGTTCAGCAAATCCGTAACCGGCTTCCTGGTCTCGGGCGTAACCGAGATCCACCGCGTGGGCTGGGGCAAGGTCATCCCGCCGTCGAGCATCATCTCGACCAACACCGACGCCATCATCGGCCTCATCGACAAGGGCGACTACTTCGTCCAGCTCCTGGACCTGGAAACCATCCTGTCCCAGTTCGAGCCCGACGACGGCGTGAAAATGGCCGTGTCCGCCAACGAATACAAAGTCCTGGTGGCCGACGACTCGGCGACCATTCGGGCCATGATCAAAGCCAATCTGAGCGAGGCCAACTTCAAGCCGATCATCACCAACAACGGCAGCGAGGCGCTGCATACCATCCGGGAACTCAAGGCCAAGGCCGAAGCCGAAGGCAAGGATATCAGCGAATACGTGGACCTGGTCATTTCCGACATCGAAATGCCGCTCATGGACGGCTTCAGCCTGACCAAGAACATCAAAGAGGATCCGGTCTTGCGAAAACTACCGGTCATACTGTATTCTTCCATCATTACGAACGAACTGCGACACAAGGGCGAGTCGGTCGGCGCGGACATGCAGATATCCAAACCCGACTTGCACACCATCCCCCAGGTGGCGCTCGAACTCATTGAAGGTGGCACGGATTGATACAGAAGGGAGATCCAGTCCTTGAAATCTTTCTTGAGGAGACGGCCGAACGACTCGATTCCATCGAGTCGGGCCTACTCCATTTGGAGAATTGCGGCGGAGAATGCGGCCCTGAGACCATCAACTCCATCTTTCGCGATGCCCATTCGGTCAAAGCGGGCTCCAACCTGCTCAAGCTGACCAACATCGAGGACCTTGCCCACAAGCTTGAAAACGTCTTGGAGATGATCCGCAAAAAACAGATCGTCCCCTCGGAGATAATCGTCACGGCCTGCCTCGAATCCGTGGACAAGCTGCGCGAACTCATCGAAAATATCGAGAACAGCGAAAGCATCTCCACCCGGCTACACAAGCACATGCTTGCCATGGCCGTCCAGAAGACCCTGGAAGAGGAATAGGAATATTCGACAGCACCAAAAAGAAGCGGCCGTGCCCCAAGGGACGCGGCCGCTTCTTTTTGGATGAAAACTAGTTTTCCAGGGTCGCCAGGAGTTCCTGGGCCTCGCTCATGCGGGCGAAGGATGTATTTTTGAAGACCTCGCCCTCCACGGCCTTGACGAATTCGTCATACGTCATGATCCGGAAATCCATCATCACGCCCTTGACCTTGAAGTACAACTCAAGGAAGGCGAAGACCGGCTCCTCCTCGAAGCACTTGGCCAGCTCCCGGCCGCTATTCAAGGCCGTAAACGGCTTGTTCAGGCCGCCCAGGTGGAACATGTCCAGGCCGGACTGGCCGTCCGTGACCACGCCGAGAAGGTTGAAGGTCTGAAGCTTGGACGCGAATGCTTCGCTCATGTTCGGGAATTCGAGGAGATCCTTCTTGGGATACATGCCCACAAAGACCATCTGTCCGCCCTCTTCGGTCATGGTGTGCCGAAAGACGTGCTCATCCCGGTTCTTCCGGGCAGCCTTGACGGTTTCGTAGAGATCGAGGGCAAAGGCGAGTTTCAATTCTTCGGCGACGTTCCGGTCCATGTGCTTCTCCATTAGATGATGCCGTGCAGGGGGCCGCCCTTGGCTCCCAATTCGTCCACGCGCTTCTCCACCTCGGGATCCTCCTCAAGGGGCGGCGCATGGTAGGTTTTCAGTCTTGCGTCCAGCACCAGGGCCTTGTCCGCGCCCCAGTGCTTGGCGTGGGTGAAGGCCCCCGCGCCATAAATGTCCGTGGCCGGATCGGACCGGGTGAAGGTCACCCACAGGAAATTGTCCCATCCGTCCGCCGTGAAGCGGGCGTCATCGGCCACCACGATGAGCGGGAACCCTTCGATGCCCGGGACCCTGCCCAGCGTCTCTCCCAGCCGCTCCAAAGCCGGGTCCTGCTGATCCCGCTTGCGGCGATGCCGGGGGCCCTTGACGATCAGAATGCCCGGCGCGAAGACTCTCGGATCGCGGAAACCGCGCGGCAGGTCGAGCCCGGACGGAAGTTCGGTCCCCAGTTCACGCTTGCGCCCCCCGGCCACGGCGAGAATGAGCTTGGAGCCCTGGTTCAGACTGATGCCCGAATAATCCAGGGTGTCGATGGTTGTCCGGGTAATGAAATGCAAATCGCGGGTCAGATCCACCCGTTCCAGCAAATGGCGGAAAAAGGCGGGCACGTCGTGGCAGCCGGTCCCGGCGGGCAGGTCCTCGCGAGCCGCAATGAGCACGTATTTGGACAATGCGGTCTGAGTGTTGCCGAGCAGAGCCATGGCGTTGGTTAGAAGCTCCTGGGGCTGACGCTCGGCCGCGTAGGGCACATATCGCTCGCTGCCCACGGCCAGGAGCAGCGGGTGCACTCCGGCCGCGTCCACGGCATGGACTTCATGCACCCCCGCGAAGACCGACGGGACCAACTCGGCGGTCAGTTCATGGACGAACTGGCCGAACAGGGTATCTTCCTGGGGGGGGCGTCCCACGGTCGTGAAGGGCCAGACCGCGTCGTCGCGGTGATAGACCTTGTCCACACGCAGAACCGGGAAATCATGGACCAGGCTGTAATACCCCAGATGGTCGCCAAAGGGCCCCTCGGGCTTCTCGCCGCCCTTCACGACGGTTCCGCAGATGCAGAAATCCGCCTCGGCCGGAATAGGCAACCCTCCGGGCCGCCGGACCATGGGGATGCGATGCCCGCCCAGCGCGCCCGCAAAAAAAAGTTCGGCCAGCCCTTCGGGCAAAGGCATCATGGCCGCCACGGTCATGGCAGGCGCACCGCCCACCGCGATGTTGACCTTGAGCGGCTCCCCCCGGCGGAGGGCTTCGGCGTGGTGGTGGCCGATGCCCCGATGGATCTGGTAATGCAGCCCCACCTCCCGGTCCGGCACATAGTCGTTGCCAGACAATTGGACGCGGTACATGCCCAGGTTGGACCCGGCATACCCGGGCCGGGACGGATCCTCGGTATAGACTTGGGGCAACGTCACGTAGGCGCCGCCGTCCATGGGCCAGGACTTGAGCCCCGGCAGGCTGGAAACGGCCGTCTCATTGGCCATGACCGGCCCGTCGGCGACCGTCTTGGGCAAGGTGTGCCAAGCGGTCCGGGGCGCGCCCAGGTATTGCCACGGATGACGCAGCAACTCCATGGGATCCAGTTTGAGCTTCATCAACCGCTCCACCGTGTCCACGGTGTCGCGAAAAAGAAAGCGCATGCGCTCGCGGGTGCCGTAAAGATTTGCGGCCATAGGGAAACGGCATCCCCGGACGTTGCCGAAAAGCAAAGCCGGGCCCTTGGCCCGGAACACCCGGCGCTGGATGGCGCCGATCTCCAAATCCGCATCCACGCATTTGTCGATGCGAACGAGTTCCCCCGCGGCCTCAAGGGCCTCAAGGCATTCACGCGTATTCCTGTATCCCATTGCGGTTCCCGTTTGTTGACTTGTAGCGTGACAATCTAGACGGAAACAGCGGAAAAGTTAAGCGAAGAATCAATTCGAACGGGGGTCGGGAAGCGGGAGCCGCCGGGCTAGTGCGCAGCGGCGGGAGGTTGCCAGACGCAGTCGTACTCCGCGAGCGACAACCGGCGGTAGGCCAGGTCAAGCTCCTCGTCCAGCGGCTTCATCCAGCGCGAGGCGAGATTACGGCATGTGTTGCAGAACTCTCCGGGGAAACGGCATACCAGGCAATAAGGCTGATAGTCGTCGCAGCTTGCGGAATTCCAGGGACGCTGATGGCCGAGAATGCATTTCTTGTGATGGAATACGCATTCATGACAATCATTTGACATCGTTAACATTTTACGCATTGCTCAATCCTCCGAACCGGGTAATGTCTCAGTCTGCCCTGTAAGCACGGCCAACGCTTTTTTTGTATTATAATTTAAACGCCCTCGCCCGAGGTCCCCACGCCGGACGGAACATCGCGACCAACCGGCCGGAATTGCGTCACTCTTTCGCGACAACGTTTCCCGGCCTTGTCATTCGTCGGGTATCTGCTAGATTTGCCGCACCCAAAACACACGTTCGGAGGATACTAATGCCCCTCATTCAATGGGATGAAACCATGTCCGTGGACATGGACGAGCTGGACGAGCAACACAGGGAATTGATCGACCTGATCAATGAGACCTATACGGCCATCCAACGCCACGACGAGCCGCAGATGATTCTGCTCCTGGATAAAATGCGCGATTATTCCATCGTCCACTTCGAAGCCGAGGAGGCGATCCTGCGCAGTTGCGGCTACCCCGGGACCGAGGCCCACGCCGCGCAACACCGTTCCTTCGAGGCCAGGGTGGCCGACTTCCGGCGCGACATGTTCACCAAGACCAACCTCTCCCAGGTTTTCATCTTCCTCAGCCGCTGGCTGAGCAGCCACATCATGCACGAGGACCGCAAATTCATTCCCTGGCTCCCGGAAACGGACGACGAGGGAGCATAAAAAACGACAAAGGCCCCTGCCGATCGGCAGGGGCCTTGTTCTTCGCGGTGGTGGGCTATGCAAGATTCGAACTTGCGACCTCTTGCTCCGGAGGCAAGCGCTCTATCCAACTGAGCTAATAGCCCGCGGAAGGAAGTAGCTATACTTCGCCTTCACCTTTGTCAAGGCTATACTAATCCCTGAAAAGATGAAACAGGAAACGGGGCGAAGTCGCACCGGGCGGTTTCCCCTTGCAAAAAAATCTCAAAAAAGTCTATATGCTCAGGTGTCACCCGAGCGGGAGAACGCATGGAATCAAAACGCATCATTCTGGCGGTCAGCGGCGCGAGCGGCAGTCTGTACGCCGCATCCCTGATCAAGGGACTCGTCAACCGCGACGACGTGGAACTGCACGTCATCATTTCCGACGCCGCCCGAAAGGTGCTGGCCCTGGAGACCGATCTTCAGCCCGACGCCCTGACCCGAGGCGCGGCCGGGGTCCACGCCCCCGACGACATCACCGCCCCGCCCGCCAGCGGCTCGTGGAAACATGACGGCATGATCATCTGCCCCTGCTCCATGGCCACCATGTCCGCCGTGGCCACGGGCTTCGGCCACACCCTCATCCATCGGGCGGCGGACGTGGCCCTCAAGGAGCGGAGAAAGCTGATCCTGGTGCCGCGTGAAACCCCGCTGTCAGCCATCCACCTGCAAAACATGCTCACGGCCACCCGCGCCGGAGCTATCATTCTACCGGCGAGTCCGGGCTTCTACCAACGCCCGGCGACCATTGCGGACCTGACCGACCAGGTGGCCGGCAAGGTCCTTGATCAACTGGACATCCCCCACACCCTGTTCCGGCGGTGGGGCGAATAGGAGAAACGTCATGGAAATTACATGGTTCGGCCACGCGAACTTCAGAATCAAAGCCGCCGACGCCACCCTGTTCATCGACCCATTTTTCGTGGGCAACCCCAGTGCCCCCGCTTCCTACAAGGATGTGGACGAATGCAACCTCATCCTGGTCACCCACGACCACCATGACCACATCGGCCAGACCTTGGAGATGGCCGTCAAGCACGACGCCGAGGTCGTGGCCATGTTCGACGTGATCCAGGCCCTCATCAAGCAAGGGCTGCCGGAGCGCCTGGGCGTGGGCATGAATATCGGCGGCACGGTCAGCCGCCTGGGGCTGGACATCCAAATGGTCCAGGCAATGCACTCCTCGGCCCACGGCATGCCCGCGGGCTTTATCATTACCCAGCCGGGTGGCCTGTGCGTCTATGATTCGGGCGACACGGGCCTGTTCGGGGACATGGAACTGATCGGGGAACTTCACGACATCGACGTGGCCATATTGCCCATCGGCGGCAGGTTCACCATGGACGCGCGACAGGCGGCCTACGCCTGCAAGCTGCTCAAATGCAGGAAGCTCATCCCCCAGCACTGGGGAACGTGGCCCATCCTGGCCCAGAACACCCGGGACATGGCCGAACAGCTCGCCCTGGTGGCCCCGGATACCGACATGCTCGAGCTGGCCGTGGGCGAGCCCGTGACCCTCTAGTCAGCTAGAGTTCCTCGTAGACCGCCGGGTCCTGCCCCTTGAGGCGGCCATCCGGACGCGTGAGCGCGTCGATGGTTGCCATGTCCGCATCGCACAACTGGAAATTGAAGACATTCAAATTCTCCGCCCGGCGGTCGGCCGTGGCCGACCTGGGCAGGGGCACAACGCCAGACTGGATGTGCCAGCGCAGGACGACCTGAGCCACGGTCTTGCCCGTGACCTCGGCTATTTCGCACAAGGTGCCGTCTTTCAGGATATCGACGCCTTGACCCAACGGGCTCCACGCCTGGGTGACGACGTTGTGCCGCCGGTCAAAGGCCCGTTGCGGCCTCTGGGAAAAATACGGGTGCAGCTCCACCTGATTGACCGCCGGGGCCACGCCGGTTTCCCGGACCAGGGCCTCCACATGTTCGGGCAGAAAATTGCACACGCCCACCGAGCGGACCAGACCACGCTCCCGAGCTTCGAGCAGGCCCTCCCACGCCTCCACGAACAATCCGCGCTTCGGGTTGGGCCAATGGATCAGATAGAGATCCCAGTAGTCCAGTCCGGCCCGATACAGGGACTCTTCCACCGTGCGCAGGGCCTCAGCGCGCCGCTGGTGTCGGCCCGGCAGTTTGGAGACCAGGAACAACTCCTCGCGGGGGATGTCCGCCCACCGGACGGCCTCGCCAAGGGCCCCCTCATTCTCGAAGTTGAAGGCCGAATCCAAAAGACGGTATCCGGCCCGAATGCCGTCGGCCATGGCCTCCACGCCGGCGGCTCCGTTAAGCGTATAAGTACCGAGCCCGATGGCGGGCATAGTCCGGCCGTCATTCAGGTTGATGTCGGGAATACGGATTTCGTGCATGGATCGTCTCCGGGTGGATGGGCGTGAGGCGCGGGCGGCGCCAAGGCCGTTTTGGTCAACATACGGCATTTCCGACGGGATTCAACCCGGGAAATCAGGCATCTCGCGACGACTTGAGGGTCTGGAGGGCGGCGTGAATCCGCTCTGCCCGCTTGGGTCCGATGCCGGGCACCCCACCGATGACCCGAGGGTCGGCCTCCAGCATGGCGTCCAGGGACTCGAAGCGATCCCAAAGAATGCGCGCGGTCTTGGGACCGATGCCGGGCAAGGAGGTCAACTCGCTGCTCAGGACCGCCTTCTTGCGCGCCCGGCGCTGTCTGCCCAGAACGAAACGATGAGCCGCGTCGCGGATCTTCTGCAGAAAAAGCAATTCCGGACTGCCGGGCTTGAGCGGCATGGGATTCTTGCGCCCGGGCCGGAAGATCACGTCCCCCAACTCACCCGCGCGCCGCGACTCGCCCTTGGCGATGGATGCCAGCTCCCAGCCGCACTCCTCGGTGCATTCGGCCAACCCCCTTTCCACGGCCGCTATCTGGCCGCGCCCACCGTCTATGAGCACCAGATCGGGCCACGGCGGGCCGGATTCCATGCGGCGCCGCGCCCACCCGGCCAGGGCTGCATAGTCGTCCCCGGTCCCCTCAAGATCGGGAAAGGCGTACAGTCGCGACG
This sequence comes from Desulfovibrio sp. Huiquan2017, assembly GCF_017351175.1. NCBI lineage: Bacteria > Pseudomonadati > Thermodesulfobacteriota > Desulfovibrionia > Desulfovibrionales > Desulfovibrionaceae > Desulfovibrio > Desulfovibrio sp. Huiquan2017. The sequence continues at coordinate 284,904 of NZ_JAFMPN010000001.1, forward strand.
CTTCGGGATTGCGTCGGCCGTCCTCAAAGACGACCTGCCCCACGCGCATGTTCGTGCCCCCCAGGTGCGAAGCGTCCACGCACTCGATGCGCACAGGCTCCTCGGGCAGCCGCAACGCCCTTTGCAGTCGCGACGTGATGGTCTCGCTCGTCTCCACCGCCCGGGCGGCCACGTTGCGGGCAATGCCCAAGAGCTGCTTTTCCTGGGTATTTCGGGGCGCGACGATATGCACGTTCCCCCCGCCGCGCTCGGCCAGGACCTCGGGCAACGGGGATTCATCAAGCTCCATGGGCACGACCACCGTAGGTGGAATAAAGCGGCCCGGTCCGTAAAACTGGCCGATAAAGCTCTCGACCACCTCCGGGCCTTCGTCCAGGGTCAGGCCGGGCCAGAGAAACTGTTTCTGGTCCAGGAGCCGTCCCTGGCGCACGAAAAGCAGACCAAGACCAAGCCCCTGGCCGGTCTCGGCCAAACCGATCACATCCCGGTCGCGGTTGTCGTGGATCACGGCGGCCTGTCCTTCCACCGTCTTCTTTACGGCGCGAATCTGGTCGCGGTATTCAGCGGCCAGCTCGTAGGCCATATCCATGGATGCCGCCTTCATCTTGCGGGTCAGATCGTCCACCAGCTCCAAGCTGCGGCCCGACAGGAGCATCTCCACCCGATGCACCATCTCCGCATAGGCCGCGTGGTCCACATCCTTGACGCACGGAGCCCAGCACTGGCCGATGTCGTGATACAGGCAGGGCCGTACGCGGTTGCGGAAGGCGGCGTCCTTGCACTTGCGCAGGGGAAAGACCTTGCCGAGCAGCTTCCAGACAGTGCGGGCCGCCGCGGCCGAGGTGAACGGGCCGAAGTAAACGGAGCCGTCGCGGACCACCTTGCGGGTCATGGACAGACGAGGGAACTCGTTCTGTCGGTCCAGGCGAAAGAGCACGTACTGCTTGTCGTCCTTGAGCACCACGTTGTAGCGCGGCCGGTGCTTCTTGATCAGCCCGGACTCCAGAAGCAATGCCTCTTTTTCCGTGGCCGTAAGCAGGGTGTCGATCCGCCGGATGCGGCTGACCAGGGCCCGGGTCTTGGGAGTCTGCGCCGCCGGATTGCGGAAATAGGAAGCCAGTCGGCGGCGCAACCTCTTGGCCTTGCCCACATAGAGAATCCGGCCGCGCTCATCTTTCATTAAATAGACGCCCGGAGTGTCCGGGAAACGGTCGGCAAAAAATTTGTACTCAGTGTCCATATCGGTGCGGTATTTTTTCAACACAATTTGTATGAGACGCGGCTATACGGTGAATTCCGACGCAATCCATCTTATCAAATTACACAACAACTATCTTATTTTATAAGTAATAAATACAAAACAATTGCCCGGCGAGTTCAATTTTTTGGTCGGTAAAAAAATTTTTACCCAAATGATTTTTTCGAGCAAAATCCCTTGCAAAAGGGATCAACCTGGGCTAAACGGAACAACAGTTAAGGCGTTAACTTGGTTTTTTAACCGCAAAGAAAGGAAGATCACAAATGAAACGTTTGACTTTGCTCGCAGCCGCCCTGGTTATGGTCCTGGGCATGGCTGTGTCCGCTTCCGCCGCTCCCGAGGTTTCCATCTCCGGTAACCTCCTGATCAACGCGATCTGGGAGAGCAACTGGGGCTTTGGCAAGGACCGGGCCGACCACGTAGGCGATAAGGCCATGGAAATCCGTCAGCGCGCTGACCTGTACTTCACCGTCACCGCCAACGAGAACCTGAAGGGCGTCCTTGGTTTCCGTTCCGTCAAGTCTAACTGGGGCCAGGGCGGCTTCGAGCTGGACGGCGCTGGCAGCGGCACCCGGAACACCATCGACATCCGTGACGCTTACATCGATTACAACTGGCCCGGCACCGACGTCAACGTCAAGGCCGGTCTGTACACCGTGGCTCTGCCCCAGGCTGTTGGCGGCGCTTCCATGATCATCGCCGAGCGTGCTGGCGCCGTCATGGTTTCCACCCCGGTGACCGACAACGTCTCCGTCCTGGCCGGTTACACCCGCCTGTTCGACGTTGACAACAACAAGAAAGACAACTCCGACACCGACTCCAACGAGAACACCCTCGGCGCCGGCTTTGATGACGCTTACGCTGACGGTTGGCTGCTGGCCGTGCCCCTGTCCTTCGAGGGCGTGTCCGCCACTCCGTACTTCCTGTACGCCGACTACGGCAAGAACTTCCTGCACGCCGCTTCCTACGACGCTGAAGACGCCAGCTTCGAGTACGACTCTGACACCGATGCCCACTCCTACTGGGTTGGTACCGATTTCAAGATGTCCATCTTCGATCCGTTCATCGTGCGCGCTGACCTTGCCTTTGGTAAGACTGACGTGGATGACTACGACAACGCCGAGACCTCTGGTTGGATGTTCGACGCCGCTCTTGATTACACCGGCTTCGACTTCATGACCGTGACCGGTTACTTCGTCTACACCTCCGGTGACGACAGCGACGTGAAAACGGACGGCGGCAACTCCATGCCCGTCCTGAACTCCGACTGGGCTGTTGGTTCCTTCTTCTTCGGCGGTGGTTCCATCACCTCTGACGACATCAACGGTGGCGACATCGAAACCGGTTTCTGGGTTCTTGGTCTTGATCTGGCCGACATCCAGTCCTTCGCCGACGGCCTGACCCACACTGTACACGTCCTGTACGCCAAGGGTACCAACGACGAGAAGGCCGCCAACGTCTCCAAGACCTACGGCATTGGCCTGACCGACCAGGACTCCCTGTGGGAAGTTGACTTCAACACCGACTACCAGATCTACGACGAGCTGACCCTGTACACCCAGCTGGGCTACATCAACTCCGACTTCGACGAAGACGTCTGGGGTAAGGATGTTGACGACGACGCTTGGAAGGTCGCCACTGGTGTTGTCTACAAGTTCTAAGCTCGCTTAGAACCATAAGCTGAAAAGCTTATTCGCCAAGTAACGCCCAGAGGGCCGGGGAGTGCAAACCCCGGCCCTCTTCTTTTTTTTCTTGCGGGTTGGACGAGGAACGCGGACACTGTCCGGCGGAGACGGGACGTAGCGGGAGTGCGCGACACCATCTCCCCAGACGATGCGAAAGCGGCACAACGCCCGCCCAGCCCCGCCGCCCTCGACTTTTGATCGACGCTCGGCTATAAAATATCCCCTTGGATGAACAACAAGACAACCGTCTTTCATGAGGTCATCATGCCCTGTAGAAATTTGACGTATACGAATCGGGACGACTGGACCGGCATCGCCCGCTGGCTGGGGAAACGCAAGGACCCGGACACAAAAGTGGACACCATCGTCCGGGACATCCTCGCCGATGTCCGTGAACGGGGCGACGAGGCCCTGACCGAATACACCCGCAAATTCGACTGCGCCTCCTTTGAAACGACCGGCCTTCGCGTGCCCGAAAAAGCCATCGCCACGGCCCTGGAGAAAATTCCGAACGACGACGCGGCCATCCTCAAAGAAGCCATCCAGCGGGTGCGCGACTTCCACCTGAACCAGAAGGAAACGTCCTGGTGGACCACCGCCGAGGACGGCACCATTCTCGGCCAGATGGTCCGCCCCGTGGACCGCGTCGGGCTTTATGTGCCCGGCGGCCAGGGCGGCGAGACTCCGCTCATTTCCAGCTTGATCATGAACGCCATCCCGGCCCAGGTGGCCGGGGTCGAATCCATTGCCGTGACCTCGCCGCCGCGCAAGGACGGCACGCTCAACCCGTATATCCTGGCCACGGCCGCCCTCCTCGGATTGAACGAGATCCATCTGGCCGGATCCGCCTGGGCCATCGCGGCACTGGCCTTCGGCACCGAATCCATCGCCCCGTGCGACGTCCTGGCCGGGCCGGGCAACATCTTCGTGGCCACAGCCAAATCCCAGCTCATCGGCCAGGTAGGCATCGACATGGTCGCCGGTCCGTCCGAGATCGTCATCCTGGCGGACGGTTCAGCCAATCCGCAATGGCTGGCGGCGGACATGCTGTCCCAAGCCGAACACGACCCCCTGGCCGCCTCCATCCTGGTCACTCCGGACGCGGAACTGGCCGCCCGGGTCCGGGAAGCGCTGACGCCCCAATGCGAGGCCTTGCCGCGTTGCGACATCGCCGCAAAATCGTTGGAAAGCTGGGGCGCGATCGTCACCGTGCCCGACATCGAAACAGGGACTGAACTGGTCAACCTGCTCGCCCCCGAGCACCTGGAACTGGCCGTGGCCGATCCATGGCCCCTGCTCGGCTCCATCCGCCACGCCGGCGCCATCTTTATGGGCCACACTTCGCCCGAGCCCGTGGGCGATTATTTTGCCGGACCCAACCACGTGTTGCCCACCCTGCGCACGGTTCGTTTCTCCTCCGCTCTTTCAGTGCAAAACTTCTGCAAGAAATCCAGCGTGATCGCCACGAGCCCAAGCTACGTGGCCGAACACGGTGCCAAAATCGCCCGACTGGCCAGGTTGGAAGGACTCGAAGCCCACGCCCGCAGCATGGAACAACGCAACAAATAGTAGTACAATCATAAAGAGGAATATCATGGCTGCCGTTTTTGAAACCAATATCACCGAATACCCGCTCATCTCCCGGGGCAAGGTCCGCGACATCTACGAGATCGACGAGAACAGTCTGCTCCTGGTGACCACTGATCGCATTTCCGCCTTCGACGTGGTCATGCCCGACCCCATTGAGGACAAAGGCAAGGTGCTCAATCAGATCACCCTGTTCTGGATGAAGATGATGGAGGATCTGGTTCCCAACCACATCCTCGCCACCAACGTGGATGACTACCCCGAACCGCTGCACAAATACCGCGATCAGTTGCAGGATCGCTCGGTCCTGGCCAAGAAAGCCAGCCCCTTGCCCATAGAATGCATCGTGCGCGGCTTCATTACCGGCACAGGCTGGTCCGACTACAAGAAGACCGGGGAAGTCTGCGGCCACAAGCTGCCCGAAGGGCTCCAGGAATCCGCGATGCTCGAAACGCCGCTGTTCACCCCATCCACCAAGGCGGACCTGGGCGAGCACGACGAGAACATCTCCTTGGACAAGGCCGCCGAACTGCTCGGCGAAGAGAAGATGCGCAAGGTCGAAAAACTGGCGCTCGACATCTACACTCGGGCCCGCGACTACGCAAAAAAACGCGGCATCCTCATCGCGGACACCAAATTCGAGTTCGGCATTCTGGACGGGGAACTGCTCTTCATCGACGAGGCCCTGACCCCGGACTCCTCCCGTTTCTGGCCCGAGGCAGGGTACGCGCCCGGCAAATCCCAGCCGAGCTTCGACAAGCAGTACTTCCGCGATTGGCTGGTGGAGATCGGTTTCAACAAGCAGCCGCCCGCGCCCCATGTGCCCGCGGACATCGCCGCCCGGACCCGCGCGAAGTATCTCGAAGCCTACAGGCTCCTGACCGGCGAAGATCTGAAGGTCTAGGAGAGATCATGCCCGAATGGCTGCAACTCATCGCCTTGGTCATCGCTGGTCTGGCCATCGGCCGGTTCCTGCGGGGCAAATTCGGCGGAGGTTGAGGCCCGTCGAAACAATGCGGCTGGACGCCGCCCGAGGACAAAGATAAGCAATCCGAGGACAAGGATGGGAAATAGGCGATGCGGAGCCCGGACCGCCCCTTGACAGGCGGCCCGATTCCCCATATGTAACCCCTCTTGCCTTGCTCTCCCCCAGGTGGGGGAGGGCCAATGACCAAAAGGAGTATGAAATGGCAAACAATTACGAGACGCTCGTCCTGCTCTCTCCGGAGCTGGCTGAGGAAGACAGGAGAGTCATCCTGGACAACCTCACCGGCATCGTGGACCGCGAGGGCGGCAGCATGGTTGAGACCGACGACTGGGGCATGCGCCAGCTGGCCTACCCCGTCCAGAAGCAGACCCGTGGATACTACGTTCGCCTGGTGTACGACGCCCCCGGCGCGCTGGTTGCCGAACTCGAGCGCAACATCCGCATCACCGACGGCATCTTCAAGTTCATGACCGTCAAACTGGCTGCCTAGGAGGTTTCACCATGGCTTTCCGCAAAAAATTCACCCCGAGGAAGAAGTTCTGCCGCTTCTGCGCGGATGCAGAGCTGCCGCTGGATTACAAGCGTCCGGACATCCTCCGCGACTTCGTCACCGAGCGCGGCAAGATCATCGCCCGGCGCATCACCGGCACTTGCGCCAAGCACCAGCGCCGTCTGACCAACGAGATCAAGCGCGCCCGCCAGATGGCCCTGCTTTTCTACACCACCGTTCACAGCACCGATGTGAAGAAACGGAGCTCCATGTAGGAGGGAGGACCGATGAAACTTATCTTACGCGCTGACGTCGACGCCCTTGGTCGGCTCGGAGACATCGTTACCGTCAAGCCCGGCTACGGCCGCAACTACCTGATCCCCCAGGGTCTGGCCAAGCCTGCGACCACCGCCAATCTGAAGGCCTTCGAACTGGAGCGCCGCAAACTGCAGGAGCAGGCCGATTCCCTGCGCGCCCAGGCCGAAGGTCTGGCCGCCCGCATCGCCGCCGCGCCCGTCGAGATCGAAGTGCGTGTCGGCGACGGCGACAAGCTGTACGGCTCCGTGACCACCACCAACATCGGTGACGCCATGGAAGCCGCCGGCATCGAGATCGATCGCCGCAAGATCATCCTGGCCGAGCCCATCCGCTCGCTGGGCGAATACGAGATCGAAATCCGCCTGCACCCGGACGTGCGCGGTGAGCTGAAGCTCTCCGTCGTCCGCCATGGCGGTCCCGTTGTCGAGGAAATCGAAGAGACCGAAGTAACCGAAGAAGTGGCCGAGGCCGTCGAGGAATCCATAGAGAATGCCGAAGACGCCGAAACCGCCGAGGCCTAAATCAGGCCAGTACGCCGATAATCCGGAAGAGGCCCTGGACAGGGCCTCTTCCGATCTCCTACGTAAAGTCCCGCCCCATTCCTTCGAGGCCGAGCAGTCCGTTCTCGGCGGCGTGTTCCAGTCCGAGAACACGTTCCACCAGTTGGTGGACATCATTGGCCCGGACGATTTTTATTCTCCGGTCCACCGGGACATCTTCAAAGCCTTCACCCAGCTTTACGACGCCCACCAGCCCATCGACGTGGTCACCGTGGCCAACCAGTTGACCCAGAACGGGACGTTGGACACCGTGGGCGGACCGGTCTACCTGGCGGAACTGTCCGACTCCGTGGTCAGCGCCTCCAACGCCCTGCACCACGCCCAGATCGTTCGCGACAAGTGCATTCTGCGTGATCTGATCGACATCTCCAGCGGGATCATCTCCAACTGCTTTTCCTCGCGCGATGTGAGCGAGGTCCTGGACGAATCCGAAAAGGAAATCTTCCGCATCGCCCAATCCAAGGAGATGCGCGGCATGCTGTCCAGCGGACAGTTGGTGCCCAAAGTCTTCGATGAGTTGACCGCCCGCTTCAACAACAAATCCGTGGTCACGGGCATCCAGACCCACTACCACGAATTCGACAGCATGACCGCCGGGTTGCAGAACTCGGACCTGATCATCATCGCGGGCCGGCCGTCCATGGGCAAGACCGCGTTCGCTTTGAACGTGGCCCTGCGCGCCGCAGCCCGGTCCGAATGTCCCACGGCCATCTTCTCGCTGGAAATGTCCATGGAGCAGCTCATGACCCGTTTGCTGGCCGTACAGAGCAAGGTGGAACTGTCCAACCTGCGCACCGGCTATCTCGACGACTCGGACTGGAACAAGCTGTACGAGGGCGCTGACGTGCTCAGCAAGGCGCCGATCTACATCGACGACACTCCGGCGCTGTCCACCCTCGAACTCCAGGCCCGCTGCCGCCGCCTCAAGGCCGAGCACAACCTCGGGCTGGTGGTGGTGGACTATCTCCAGCTCATGCGCTCCAGCGCCCGGCCCGACTCCCGCGAGCAGGAGATCTCCGACATCTCCCGCCACCTCAAGGCGCTGGCCAAGGAACTGAACGTGCCGGTCATCGCTCTGTCCCAGCTCAACCGCAAGGTCGAGGAACGCACGGACAAGCGCCCCATGATGTCGGACCTGCGCGAATCCGGAGCCATCGAGCAGGACGCGGACATCATCATCTTTCTCTACCGTGACGCCGCCTACAACAAGAACGAGGACAACCCGCTCAAGAACCACGCGGAAGTCATTATCGGCAAGCAGCGCAACGGCCCCACCGGCCGGTGCGAGCTCTTCTTCAAGAAGGAATACACCTTGTTCGAGAACATGGACGCCACTGCCTATCCCTCCGAGCTGCCCGAGGGATTCCACCAAGACTCCGACTAACCTCAATCTCGCGGAACCGCTATGTACTACGATCCGGTAGAAACCCTGGACCGCGCCGCCCTGGAAACACTCCAGGCCGAACGCCTCAGACAAACCATCGCCATCGCCAAGCACTCCCCCTTCTATGCCGAACGGCTCAAGGGGGTCGAACCCGGCGACATAACGACCCCGGCGGACATCACCGACCTGCCCTTCACGACCAAGGACGACCTGCGGAGCCAGTATCCCCACGGCCTGCTGGCCCGGCCTCTGGAAGACTTCGTCCGGCTGCACGCCTCAAGCGGCACCACCGGCTCGCCCGTGGCCGTATTCTATACCCAGAAGGACCTGGACACCTGGGCCGATCTCATGGCCCGGTCCATGTACTGCTGCGGCTGCCGCAAGAGCGACGTGTTGCAGAACACCTCGGGCTACGGCCTGTTCACGGGCGGCCTGGGCATCCACTACGGCTCCGAGCGGCTGGGCATGCTGACCATCCCGGCGGGCACGGGCAATACCAAACGCCAGATCAAGATGATCTGCGACCATCATGTTACGGTCCTGCACATCATCCCGTCCTTCGCCCTATATTTCGCCCAAAAAGTCCGCGAGGCGGGCTTTGATCCCAAGGACATGCCCTGGCGCATTGCGCTGATCGGGGCCGAGCCCCATACCGAGGAGGCTCGGGCCAAGATTGAAGAGCTGATGCACATCAAGGCCTACAATTCCTATGGCCTGTCCGAGATGAACGGGCCGGGCGTGGCCTTCGAGTGCGAATGCCAGAAGGGCATGCACCTGTGGGAAGACGCCTACATCGCCGAGATCATCAATCCCGAGACCGGGGCACACGTGGCCGAAGGCGAGGTGGGCGAGTTGGTCATGACCACGCTGACCCGCGAGGGCATGCCGATCATCCGCTACCGCACCCGTGACCTGACCCGCTTCCTGCCGGGCGAATGTGAATGCGGCCGGACACACCGACGCATCGACCGCATCGCGGGCCGGGCCGACGACATGATGATCCTCAAGGGCGTGAACATCTACCCCATGCAGATCGAGCAGTGCCTCATGGCCATGCCCGAGGTGGGCCAGAACTACCTCATCGAACTCGTCCGCGAGGGCGTGTCCGACCAAATGCGCGTCAAGGTGGAGATCAAGGACGAATTCTTCGTGGAGGACATGCGCGTGCTGCAGGGCTTGCAGAAGCGCATAGCCAAGAACCTCTGCTCCGAAATCCTGGTCACGCCGCGCGTGGAGTTGTGCCAATCGGACTCCATCCCCAAGGCCGAGGGCAAAGCCGTGCGGGTAGTGGATCTCCGCGGCAAGGAGTAGCCCCGCATGGAATACGTCTGGGCCATCCTGCTCATCCTGGGACTGCTGCTCTCACAAGTGCTCCAGCTCTTCAGCATGCCCGCCAACTGGGTGGCGCTGGGGTTGGTGGCGCTGTGGAAATACGCCTACCCCGAGTCCATGACCTGGAACTTCGTCATCGTCATCGGCGTGGCCGCCGCTCTGGGCGAGGCCCTGGAATTCGGCCTCCAAGCCTGGGGGGCGGGCCGCTACGGCGCGTCCGTGCGCGGCAACGTGGGCGGTATCGTCGGAGCCATTGCCGGAGCCATCTTCGGCGCGCCCTTCTTCCTCGGCCTTGGCGCGCTCCTTGGCGCACTCGGCGGAGCGTATCTGGGCTGCCTGGCGGCCGAGATCCCCGGCCGTACCCGTCCTGAGGCATTGCGTGCGGCCAAGGGCGCGTTCGTGGGCAAGGCGCTCGGCTTCACGGTCAAGACCGCCATCGGCGCGGCCGTGGTCATCCTGTCCATTCCGCGCGTCTGGCCATAACCAGCTTTCCCCTTTCCCCGCAGCTACTCAATCAGTCCGCGCTCGCGCAGGTAGGCCATGACCCGCGTGGTCTCGCCCATGCCTGTAGTCCCGCGCAGGGCCAGGGGCACGGCGCAGGTCTCCAGAATCTCGTCCACGGTGGCGCCCAACTCCAGGGCCTGCTCGCATTGAAAGAGAATGCACGCCCGACAGCCAATGCACAGGGACGCGGCCAGAGCCATGAGTCGCTTGTGCTTGCCGCTGACCGCCCCGTCCTTGTAGACCTCGCGATTGAGTTCGTCATAGGGTTCCGCCACCTCGGGCATGAGCTTCTTGAAAGCGGCGGCGTTGCCTTCATTCGCGTCCTTCAATTCCATCTGCTTCTCGACCATGCGGACCTCCGTATTGTTTGGAAGGTCCACTATGCCCCGCAGACAGGGGGCGGACAACCCGGAATTCCCGATACGGGCTATCGGCGGCGGTAAATCCTTTCCGTCGGCTGCCCGGGCGGTATGGCCGGGGCCATGCCGCCCGGTTTTGCCCCTTATTCCATCAGTCCCTTTTCCCGGAGGTACTCCACCACCCGGGCGGTCTGGGACGATCCCATGGTCCCGCCCAGGGACACCGCCACGGCGCAGGCTTCAAGAAGCTCGCCTACCGTGGCCCCCAGGGCAAGGGCGTTTTCCGTCTGGTAGAGGATGCAGCCCCGGCAACCGTGGACCAATGCGCCCACCAGGGCCATGAGCCGCTTGTGCTTGCCGCTAAGCTCCCCGTCCTTGTAGACCTCTGCGGGCAAGGCCTCATAGGCCTCGGCGATTTCCGGCATGACAGCCTTGTAGGCTCCCCAGTTTTCGCTGATACTTTGGTGCAATTCCAATTGATTTTCAGTCATGGCGGACTCCTTGTTGTGGTTTCCACCAGATTGCCCGAGATGAAAACATTCGACAAACGAATTGTTTTTATCTAACATATCAACATGCTTGATGACACATCTTTAATCCAACTTCCACCGGACCTCTTGCGCACATTCGTGGCCGCCGCCGACAGCGGCAGCTTTACCAAGGCCGCTCCCCTGGTCCACCGCACCCAGTCAGCGGTGAGCATGCAGATGCAACGGCTGGAACGGGACCTGGGGCGGACGTTGTTCCACCGGGAGGGAAGGGGCGTGGCCCTGACCTCCGAAGGCGACGTGCTCTACCGTTACGCCCGACGACTGCTGGCCCTGCACGATGAGGCCCTGATCGCGCTGGGCGGCCCCAGGCTGCATGGCGTGGTTCGCTTCGGCGCGCCCGAAGATTACTCCACCCGCTACCTGCCCGGTGCGCTGCAACGGTTCGCCGCCGCCCATCCGGGAGTGCAGGTGGATGTGTTCTGCGATGATTCGATACGGCTGCGGGACAAATTCCGGACCGGGGAGCTGGATGTGGCGCTGACCACGGAAGAACGCGCCGGGACCGTGGATTCCCGGCCGCTGCCCCTGGCCTGGCTGGTGGCGGAACGGGGCGCGCCCGTGGATCGGCGTCCCCTGCCGCTCGCCTTGTACCACACGGGCTGCCTGTACCGGCGCAATGCACTGGCCGCCCTTGAACGGGCGGGCATCGCCTACCGCGTGGCCTATGGCAGTCCAAGCATGACCGGTGTGCTGGCGGCCATCCGGGCAGGGCTGGCCGTGGGCCCGGTCGCCGTGGGCACGACCATGGAGGGCTGCCGCCTGGCCATGCCCAGGGACGGCTTGCCGAACATCCCTCCAGTGGCCACCCGCTTGCGCGTCAGGCAGGATGCCGCCCCGGCCTTGCCGGAGGCTTTTGCCGGTTTCTTGCGGCAGGAACTGGCCCTGCTCCCCTAACGCGAGGAAAAAACTCCCGGCAATTCCCGGGCGGCCAGTTCATACCCGTGCTGGATGATGGGTCCGGCCTTGTCGAAGTCCATCATGCTGCACAGGTTGATGGGGATGCTCAAAACCACGTCCGGCGGGTAGGCGGCGATCTTCTGCCGGGCGATGGAACCCTGCATGGCGTCGAAGGATTTATAGAGGATGTCATAGGCGCGATTCTCCTTGCGCTTCATGACGATCTTGTCGGTCATGGAGCCGAGGAAATCGGCCACGGCTTGGGACACGCCCGAGCCGTTCTCGTCCCCGTTGTGCCGGTCCGGTCTGATCTCGGCCCCCTTGACCGGAGGGGCACACAGGTTCACGGCGATGGTAAAGTCCGTCAGGTCGCTGAAGGTCGGGGCGATGGGCACGGGGTTGAGAATGCCGCCGTCGATAATGTCCTCGCCGTCCACCACCACGGGCTTGAAGAAAAGCGGCAGGGCGATGGACGCCTTGATGGCGTCGAAAATAGGCCCCTTGCGGATCCAGACTTCCTTGCGCCGCGAGATGTTCGCCGCCACGGCCGTGAAGCTGATCCTCAGGTTCTCAATGCGTTCCTCGCCGACCACCTGGCGCAGGGTGTCGATGAGTCGGTCGCCCTTGATCAGGCCATCCATGCCGAAAGAGACGTCCATCAGGGCCAGCATGTCCCGCTTGGTGACACCGCGCGCCCAGCGCTCGTACTCGTCGAGCTTGCCGATGGCGTGAATGCCGCCCACCAGTGCGCCCATGGAACAGCCCGAAATGGACTTGATCTCGCAACCGTGCTCCTCAAGCCAGCGAATGACGCCTATGTGCGCCAATCCACGGGCCCCGCCGCTACCCAAAACCAGGGAAATGGTTTTCTTACTCACATTGTACTCCGGTTTGGACGTCCGGCCGCAAAGGCCCGCCGCCCCGTTGTTTGCGAGGCCAGCCTACACAATTTTGACTTGCCATACACTACCTTTTAGGCGACCCTTTGGTCCCTTTTGAGGCGTGCATGACGAGAGCAACCCTATTCCCATCGGATGGACCAATGACTGCCGATATTTTTCCCTCTTACCGCGGACACATGGAATACTTCTGCCTGGGCTGCGGCAAGCGATTCCCCACGGATGAACTGTACTACACCTGTCCCGACTGCGGCGGTGTATTCCTGCTCGACAACCTGAAGTTCGACGAGTTGAAACAGACTTCGGGCGAAGGGTGGCGGACCATCTTCGACGCACGCGCGGCCTCCAAGAAGACCGCCCTGCGCGGCATCTTCCGCTTCTACGAGCTCATGGCCCCGGTGCTTGAAGAGGAGGACATCGTCTACCTCGGCGAGGGCAACACCCCGCTGGTGGCTTCGAGCCCGGCGCTCAACGCGGCCACCGGCCTGACCACGGCCTACAAGAACGACGGCCAGAACCCGTCGGCTTCGTTCAAGGACCGGGGCATGGCCTGCGGCTTCTCCTATCTGCGTTCGCTCATCCGCCGCCACGGCTGGGACCAGATCCTGACGGTCTGTGCCTCCACCGGCGACACCTCGGCCGCGGCCGCGCTCTATGCCTCCTATGCGGGCGGTGCCATCAAGTCCGTGGTCATCCTGCCGCACGGCAAAGTCACCCCGGCCCAGCTCGCCCAGCCGCTGGGCTCCGGGGCCGTGGTCCTGGAAGTGCCCGGCGTGTTCGACGACTGCATGAAGGTGGTCGAACACCTGGCCGACAACTACCGGGTGGCCCTGCTCAACTCCAAGAACGCCTGGCGCATCCTGGGCCAGGAGTCCTACGCCTTCGAGTGCGCCCAGTGGTACGACTGGGACATGGCTGGCAAATGCATCTTCGTGCCCATCGGCAATGCGGGCAACATCACCGCCATCATGGCCGGCTTCCTCAAGCTTTACGATCTCGGCATCATCACCGAGCTGCCGCGCATCTTCGGCGTACAGTCCCACCACGCGGACCCGGTCTACCGCTACTACGCGGTGGGCGACCCCAAGGAACGCGAGTACCACCCGGTCAAAGTCGGCGCGTCCGTGGCCCAGGCGGCCATGATCGGCAACCCGGTGTCCTTCCCGCGCGTCAAATACTTCGCCGAAAAATTCGAGGCCATAGGCGGCAAGCGCGCCTTCCAGGTCCTCCAGGTGACCGAGCAGCAGATCATGGACTCCATGATCCAGGCCAACCGCAACGGGCACATAGCCTGCACCCAGGGCGGCGAGTCCTTTGCCGGGGCCAAGCGCGCCCTGGAACTGGGCCTGGTGACCAAAGACGAACTGTGCGTCCTGGATTCCACGGCCCACCAGCTCAAATTCGTTGATTTCCAGAATATGTACTTCGACAACAGTTTCCCGCCCGAGTTCGGCATCGAGCCCGACATGCGGCTGGCCAACAAGCCGGAGCTGATCATCACTCCCGAGGAAAAGGAAACCCTGTCCGAAGCCGACTTCACCCGCCGGACCGCCGACAACGTGGTCGCCAAACTCGGCCTGGAGAAGAAGTAACCCCTTCCCCGGTCGAAAGAGCCCACCGATGCCCAAGAAACAACGCGCGGATCAACTGTTGGCCTCCCAGGGGCTGGCGGAAAGCCGGGAAAAAGCCAAACGGCTGATCATGGCCGGCAAGGTCCACTACATGGATCACGGCCAGAAGACGCCCGTGGCCAAGCCGGGCCAGCAATTCGCCGGGGATACGGAGTTCGTGGTCCCGGAGGACGACCGTTTCGTATCGCGCGGGGCCTACAAGCTGCTCACGGCAATTGAGGAATTCGCCATTGATTTCAATGGAAAGATAGTCATGGACGCGGGCGCGTCCACAGGCGGCTTCACGGACTGCGCGCTCCAGCACGGGGCGATGCGAGTCTACGCCGTGGACGTGGGCTACGGGCAACTGCACGAAAAACTCCGTCAGGACGACCGTGTGATCAACCTGGAACGGACCAACGTGCGCCATGCCGACCCCGACCTGATCCCCGAACCGGTGGATGTCATCGTGGCCGACGTATCCTTCATCTCCCTGACCAAGATATTGCCCGCCTGCCTGCAATTCCTGCGGCCGGGGGGCGAGTTGGTGGTCCTGGTCAAACCCCAATTCGAAGTGGGGCCGGGTCAGACCGACAAGGGCGTGGTCCGGGATGAAACGCTACGGCAGTCGGCCGTGGACATGGTGCTGGATTGCTGCCGGGACGAACTCGGGCTCATGGTGCTCGGCGTGGTTCCGTCCAAGATACTGGGCCCCAAGGGTAATCAGGAATATATGGCCTACCTGCGCAGGCCGGAATAACTCATGCTCCAAGGACTTGTCTACGCGGTCATCTCCGCCGCCTGTTTCGGCTCCATGGCCATCCTGGTCAAGTTCGGTTACATGGCGGGTATGGACGGGGCGGTGATGATGCAGATGCGCTTCACCGTGGCCGTGGTCCTGCTGCTCTTCTACCTGTTGGCCAAGACGCCCCGGCTGTTGCGCATCTCCCTGCGCGACCTGGGCAAATGTGCCTTTCTGGGGCTGGTGGTCTATTGGTTGCAGACCACCTGCTTCGTCAACGCCCTGGAAACCATCCCGGCGTCCACGGCGGCCCTGGTCCTGTACGGGCACCCCATGGCCGTGACCCTGCTCGCTTCCCTGTTCCTGCGCATGCGCGTGGACCGGGTGGTCATTCTCTCCCTGGCCCTGGTCATGGTCGGCTGCTGCCTGGTCTTCTACGACGCTTTCCTGCGCGAGGTGAATACCGCGGGGCTGGTCTACGCCCTGGGGGCCATGGCCACCTTCTCGGTCTACCTTATCCTGGTCCAAATCCTGCTCAAGGGATTAAAGCCGCTCACGGCCACCTTCTACGTCATGGCCTTCACGGCGATTTCCTTCACCTTGTCGGGCGACATCCACGCATGGACGACCCTGGACCCGCAACAAGCGCTCATCAGCCTGGCCCTGGGGCTGTTCCCGGGCGTGATCGCCGTGACCTTCCTGTTCACGGCCATTGAGCGGATCGGCAGCGCATACGCCTGCATCTTCTCATCCGTGGAGCCGATCATCACCCTGCTGGCGGCAGCGGTCTTCCTGGGCGAACCCGTGGTCTGGCTCCAGATATGGGGCGCGGCCCTGATCATCCTGGGTATCGTCACGCCCAACCTGCGCCTGAGGCGGACCGAGGCGGGCTGATCCCGGCCTAATTCCGCTTGTCCATGTGTTTGCCCAGCAGCTTGAGATGGGCCTTTTCCTCGCGGGCCAGGAGTTGCAGGACATTCTTCGTGTCCTCGCTCTGGGCCTGCATGGCGCAACGCAGGTAGTAATCCAGGGCCTGGGCTTCGACCATGGAAGCCAGCTCCAGCACCCCCTGGTCGCTGTCGAAGGCGCCGGGGAAACGATCCATGAACTCGCTGACCGGCACCCCGCCCTCGGCCATGTCAGAACTGTTGCGCAGGGCGACCGCCTCAAACTCGTCGCGGCTCATAACCTTCTCGGCGATGCGGGTGTACAGCTCGTACAGTGTGTCTTTGTGCTTATCCTCGAACCCGGCCAGCTCCATGAACAATTCGATGCGCTCCATGGTCTCGGCCATATCCGCGCGCTGCACGTAGAAGGCCTGGAGCACGTTCTCCATGGAGTATGCCTTGAGAATGACCTCGGCTGGACTCTCGGCTCCGGTGAAGGCGATCATGCCCAGCTCCATGGGGCCGAACGCCCCTTCCCCCTCCCAGGCGGAGATGCCGCCCACCAGATTGTTGATGTCCTCGAAGCCTTGCCCCTGAAGGAGCGCGGCAGCGGCCATGGACCGGCCGCCCGAGGCGCAATAGACGAGCAACGGACGCCGCTTGTCCAATTCTTCGAAGTGATCCGGCAACAGGGACAGGGGTACGAGCCGCGCCCCCGGGATATGGTCCTGCTCGTATTCCGCTTCTTGCCTGACGTCGAGAAGCGTATAGGAGTCAGGTTTGCTGCCTTCCATGAATTTACGCGCCTGGTCCGGCGTCATCTGTGTGATGGTGGACATGATTCCCTCCGATAATCCGGTCTGAAGGGCGAAAAAATACCCCGTTTAAGCAAACTTTAGGAGGGACGGCCCGGCCCGTCAACAGAATGGGGGGGCGGCCTACAGAAAAAACATGGCCGCAGTGGCCAGGAGCACGAAACCGGTTCCGGCCCAGTCCCGAGCCGCCCAGGCGAAATCCGGCTCCCAAGCCTCGGCCCGGTCCAGGCCCCGGCAAGCCACGGCCAAGGTCTGGTTCCAGGTCTTCTGGCCGAGATTGCGAATGACCGCCTGGGGAATCATGCGCATGCGCCGGAAGAACCCGGCCTTGGGACAGCGCCGGGCAACCACCCCGCGCACCCCGGACAGGGTGGACAGGCAGACCGGCAGGAAATGAACCATCAGCGACAGGGACAGAGCGATACGCCAGGCCCGCTCCCGGCCCAAAAACGGCCGAAGCGCCCAGGCCACGGCCAGCCCGAGGGCGCGGGCCGAGGTGGACAGGGCCAGGCACAGCCCGAGCATAAGCAGGGCCACCAGCCGAACGGCCAGTTGCGCCGCGTCCGAGGCCATGTACTCCACCGGCATTCCGGTGACGCCGTCGAGCACGGCCTTGACCGCCACCCAGAAAAAAACAAAGGAAAGCAGGCTGCGGACCATCTTTCCCCCGCCCGGTTGGCCCACGGCCAGAAAGCGACCCAACGCCAGCAGAAACACGGCGCACCCGGCGGCCGCCAGGACGTCCACCTTCCACAGCCCGGGGCCGATCAGCAGGGCCGCCGCCAGCTTGAGCCGAGGGTCCAGGGAACGGACCCAACCCGCCACGTCGGGCATCAGCGCGCCCCCTCGTCCCACGGCACGATGGTCCGGCAGGCGGTCCACGAGCCCGGCGCGCGCACCGAATGCTCGGCCACGCGGTCCAATACGGTCTCGGCCGGGCCGTTCAGGGCCAGTGCCCCGTCGTCAAGCACGGCCAGTCCGTCCACCAGGTCGATGAAGCTGTCCAGGTCATGGCTGGAAACCACCTGGGTCAACCCGGCCTCGCGGTTGGCCCGGATCAGGGCGCGCATCTCGCGCACACCGGGATAATCGAGCCCGCTGAACGGTTCGTCCAGCAGCAACACGCACGGCCGGTCCAACAAGGCCGCCGCCAGGCAAAGCTTGCGCTTGGTGCCCCAAGACAACGTGTGTACCGGACGGTCCCAATACTTCAACAAATTGAGCCGGTCTGCCATAGCCCGGGCTTCGGCAACGGCGGCCTCACCACGTTCGCGGCCCAGGAGCAGATCCTCCTCCACTGTGGCCCCGAGGATTTGCAGGTCCGCGTCCTGCATGACCAGCCGACAAACCTGGCGGATGCCGCCTTCATGGCCCGGGCTGACCCGCCCGGCCACCTCCAGGCTCCCCTTGGTCGGGGCGTACAGCCCGGCCATGAGCGCAAGCAGCGTGGACTTGCCGCTGCCGTTGGCCCCGGCCAAGCCGAGCAGCCCCCCTTTCTCCACCTTCAGGGAAACTCCGGACAGGACTTCGTCCCCGGAGGAATAATCGAACGTAACGGTATTGAGTTCTATCATTGTCTTCCTCACGCCAGACACTCCATCATCCCACCCCCCGCTGTCAACGCCGCAGGGCAGGGAAAGACAGTCTTACGGCGGACTCCGCGAACAACGTCCGCAGCAACGAAAGACCCCGCCGAGGCGGGGTCTTCAGTGTCTATGGCGCGGCTCCTAGAAATGGTAGCCGATGGAGGTACCGAGCCCCCAGGTGCGGCCGTTCTTGAAGTCCACATCATAGGCAGTGCCTCTGGAGTCGTGCATGGCCATACCTGTACGTTCCTTGGCAACAATGTACATGCCCGAAACATCCACGGTCCAGGCGTCCCACTTGTATCCGGCGCCCAGAGTGAATATCTGGCGATCATTGGCGGGCAGCATGGGGGAACTGTACTCATGGCGAATGGGCGTCTGGTCGTAGACATAACCCGCGCGCAAGGCGAATGCCTCGGTGAGACAGTATTCCGCGCCCAACTGGAAACGCCAGGTGGACTTATAGTTGAAGTCCTCGGAGGTATTGGACGCGGAGAAATCAGTAAAATTGAACTCGATGCGGTCGAACTGTTCCCATTGGGTATAGATCACGTCGAACTCGAAAGTCAGGTCTTTCGTGGGCGTAAAGCCCAGGCCCGCGGTGTAGCTCGCGGGAAAATCGGCAATCATGGTGGCGTTGCCCGAGTTGTTGATGGGGAGGTCGCTTCCGCGGATGGACGCGGAGCCCTTGCCTTCGAAATGCACGGGAGAGCGATAGGCCAGGCCCAGAGAGAACATATCGTTGAAATCATAGAGCAGGCCGAGGTTGAAGGCGAGAGAGGTCCCGTCCACGTCAACCTTGAACGTGCCGTCGCCCGGAACTCCCTTGCGGGTCGTAAAGAAGCCCTTGATGATTTCAATGCCGCCCCCCACGGAAAGGGAGTCGTTGACCTTGTAGGAGGCAACGGGGTTCAGGGAAAAGGTCTCCAGCAAGGCGTCCTGGATCATGGCCTTTCCGGCCCAATGCTGATTGTAGTTGGTACCCAGGCCGAACCGGGTGAATACGCCCACACCGAGAGTCCAGTCGTCGTTGATTTGACGGGTGGCAAAGGCGTGGGGCACGCCGAAGACCTGATTCTGGGTATTGCTCTTGTCGCCGTTGACGTACACTTCCGAAGATGGAGAAACCGCGGTCACGCCGCCGTAGATATTGGTACCCTCAAGCTTGCTCATCTGCGCCGGGTTGTAGGCGACGACCGAGGCGTCATTGCCGGTGGCGTAAGCGGCGGTACCCATGCCCAGAGCGCGGTTGCCCCACTCGTACAATGCGAAACCGCCAGCCTGGGCCATCGTGGCGGTGGCAAGCAGGCAAACCAGAAAACAGAACACAAAACATGCGGATGCGCGTTTCATCCTTCCCCCTTGAGAGCTCGTTTCAATGCCTCCGGCACCCTCCCAGATGCCTCGGAGAACTTCCACCCCGGACGCATTACGTTACTATATGGAAAAACTGCCCACTCATACATGAGGGAAAAAAGAATGTAAAACGAAAAAGTCTTTTCAAACAGCCGTTTAACTCATTTCCGGCGAAAACAAAAATGCCTGGGTGCGGCACGATTCTGGCACAGGATTAGGACATGCGCCCGAGGATGGAATAAATTTCCCGGCGCGGGAGGACACATGAAACAGTTCATTCCCCGGCTGGACGCCAAGGAAAAGAGTTTTCACGGAATGTTGGCCGTCGGCGGCCTGGCAGGCGTCATCGAAGGATCCATACGTTACGGCTTTACCGTACACACGGCGTTTCCGGGTATGCTGTTGACCCTGTTGGGGGCTTTCCTGGGAGGGTTCACCGGGCTGTTCATGAAGGACTGCATCCGGACTTGGCGGGGCCAAAAGCCCTACCGGGGGGTGCACAACGACGGCTGGATGATGGGCGGGTTCATGGGCACCTTTGTGGGCGCCCTGTTTCAGGTGACGGCCAGCCCGGACGGTGGCAACCTGGTCATCGGCGCCATTGTCGGGGCCTACCTCGGCGCGGTCTGCGGAGCGCTGCCGGACGAATTCGTCACTCCCATCCTGAGCAGGATGAACGAGGGGACGCCCGGCAGGCCCTGACGACGAAAGTGACGCGCAGGGCCCACCGGGCGGGGGTAAGCTATTTCATTTCCACCCAGATGACCGCACCCATCTCGAGTTCGCGGCCTTCATAAGGCTTCTCAGCGGTATTCAGACCGGCAAAGCCCCACCATCCCTTCCAAGGGCAGGCGAAGGTGAACACGCCCTGCCCGTCGGCGAGCACTTCCTGAGTAACCATACGCTCGTTGGGGGCCTGGCGCTTGCCATCCTTGTTGTAGAATTCCACTTCCACCCGGGTATAGGGGGCGGGCTTGCCGCCAACCATGACCACGCCCTGGAAAACGTTGCCCGCATAGTTGCCGAAGGGGCGGGTCAGAGGCACGATTTCGGTATCCAGGCCAAGCGGCGTATTCCAGTTCTCGCCCTCGCCATAGGCGTCGACCACCACCTTGGTGATGTGGCGGATGTAGTTGTTTTCCGCGTCTTCCTTGTAGGGAACCGGATCAAAGACGAAGGTGTACAGTCCCGGGGCCTTGGCAGTGAAGGAGGTATTCCAGGCCAGATGACCCATGACCTTGGTTTCCTTCAGCGTGGGCAGCAGATCCACGCGCTGGTCGTTGTCGATGGCCACGAAAAAGGCGGCGGGTTTCTCCAATTCCATGCCCTGACCCTCGAAGGGATGGGAAAAGGACAGGACCAGGTTCACGGTCCGCTTGGCCTGAGTCAATTCGTCGGTGTCGGGGATCAACATGCCGAAGTGAGCCTGGGCCGGACCGGCGAACAGAACGACGCACAGGACCGCCAGAGCGAAAATCAATTTCTTCATCACACACTCCTCAAAGATTGTTGCAAACAAAAAATCCGTCTTCTTACTTAATTCATGTTACTAGTATCAAACTAGTAACACAAGTCAAGTAAGATTACGGATTACTTACTCTTCATGGACAGTGATGGACCGAAACCGATCACTCCGGATGACGCCGCCAGCGCCGGGCCAGGGTCACGCCCGAAATATTGTGCCACAGACTAAAAAGCGCACCAGGCAATGCCGTGGCCACGCCAAAATGCTTCACGGCCAGGGCCACGCCCAGGCCCGAGTTCTGCATGCCCACCTCGATGGCCAAAGTCCGCGCGTCCCGCTTGTTGCAGTGCACGAGGCGGGCCAGGCCGTACCCGGCCGCCAGCCCCAACGAATTGTGCAGGACCACGGCCAGCAGGGCCAGTAACGGCAGCCCGAGCAGGGTCGCCTGGTTCAGGCCGATGATGCAGGCGATGAGCAGAGCTATGACGATGATGGACAGGGAAGGGAACCAACGCAGAAACGGTTCCAGCCATCGCCGGAAAAGACGGCGCAAAATCAGGCCGTCGATCAGCGGGAAGACCACGATCCAGAACACGGAGGTGACCATGGACCAGAAATCGATTTCCACCTGACGTTCCAGAAGCAGATAGATGATGGCCGGAGTGAGAACCGGCGCAATGCAGGTGGAGGCCAGGGTTATGGTCACGGAAAGCGGCACGTTGGCCTTGGACAGATAGGCGATGACGTTGGAGGCCGTGCCGCCAGGACAGGCCCCGACCACGATCATGCCGATGGTGATGTCCGGCGGCAGGCCGAGGACGCGGGAAATAATCACGGCCAGAACCGGCATGATGGCGTACTGCAAGACCATGCCGAGCCCCACCAGGGGCCACTTTCGCAATATCTCGACGAAATCCCCGAACTCCAGGGTCAGTCCCATGCCGAACATGATGACGCCCAGCCCCAGGGGGATGTGCGGCTTCACCCAGGTGAACGTCGGGGGGTAAACCAGGGCCACGGCGGACATGACCACGGCGATAAGAATAAAATTTCGCTCGAAAAGAAGGGGAACAGCGTCGATTTTCATGCCCGTGGGGTGGCTTAAATACGGATTCTTGTCAACGCTGGAGCAAAAAAACATGTCTCAAAGCATAGTTCCCGCGACAATCCGGCCCAAATGTCCCGCCATGGGCAAGGCCGCCCCCGGCAAGGCAGAATGGACGGCTCGCCGCCTCGCTGCGGAGCCGGGTTGAGCGGCATATGGGAAGAAGTGTTGACGAACGGTCGGGAACGCTGTAGGAAAACCATTCCCGTACAGAGGGAAGCCGGACGGCGGTCGCGTTGAGAATTCCGTCAGGTCCGAAAGGAAGCAGCGGTATCAATTGCTCCCGGGTGTCCGGTTTCCACTCAAAGGCGCGTTCAGTACTGAACGCGCCTTTTTTCTTGGGCCGATCAGCCGTCCGAGTCCGTCAGCTCCAGCTTGAGCGCCGTTTCCAGCTCTTCCAGGAGGGCCAGCCCCTTCTTGAAATCGTATTCGGCGATGAGCTTGAGCAACTGCGCCACCTCGGTCTGCACCTCGGTGGGCCAGACCAACTTCCTGACGGCCTCGCCCCGCTCCCGGCAATCCACCGGCGCTCCCTGGGAAAGCGGCAACCGCAACCCATCCAGGCTGGCCAGCAGTTCCTCCCGCGGGGCGACCTCCCCGTGCTGCGGAAAATCAGGTTCCTTGCCCCCGGCCCGCTTGAGTTCGCCGATGCTCCGAACAACCTCATCCAGCCGGACGGTGAAGGCGGCCAATTGCTCGGCGGTTTCCGTCTCTCTCTGATCCAGAGCCTTTTCCAGCTCACCGGCGGCCTCGAACAGCCCCATTGCCCCGAGCATGCCCGAGGTGCCCTTAACCGAATGAGCGAGCGCCACGGCCGCGTCGATGTCCCCAGCGGCTAGCTGTTCCCCGATCAGTTCGGCGGCGTTCGCGTACTTCTCGTCCAACAAAAGCAGCAGCGTTCTGTAGAGCTTCTCGTTTCCTCGGGCACGACGCAGGCCGAGTTGCACGTCGATGCCGTCCATCATGGCCGGAAGAGCGTCGGCATTCCCGGAGGGAGGCTCGGGGTGTCGGCCCGGAGCTGCCGAAGCGGCCGCCTGCTCGTCCCCCTTGACCAGCCACTTGGTCAGGACGGCGAAGAGGTCATCCGGATCGAAGGGCTTGGCGATATGGCCGTTCATGCCCACTTCCTTGCTCTTCTCGATGTCGGCAAGCATGGCATGGGCGGTCATGGCGATGATCGGCAAATCCTTGAAACGGGCCTGACTGCGGATGCGCCGGGTGGCTTCGTGCCCGTCCATGACCGGCATCTGGATATCCATGAGGATCAGGTCTACGTCGTGCTCCTCAAGAAATTCCAAGGCGGCCTGGCCGTTGTGGGCCTCGGAGACATCCACCCCGATGGAGGCCAGAATTTCCTGGGCCACCTGGCGGTTGATCTCATTGTCCTCCACCAGCAGAACGCGCTTGCCCGCCAGCCGGTCCAGAGCCTCTTCCGGCCGGACGGCCTCGTTCAGGGTGACCATCCCCTTGCCCAAGGTCTCCACCACAAGGTTGAACAAGAAGGACTGATTCACCGGTTTGAACAGCAGACCTCGGAACCCCAGTTCGTTGGTCCTCTTGACCAGGGAGGCGTTGCCGTAGGCGGAGACCATGAACATGGGCGGCTTGACCGTGATGGCCTCGTCCTTGAGAATCCGTTCGGCGGTCTCCAGTCCGTCCATTTCCGGCATGCGCCAGTCCACCACCAGCAGCTTGTAGGCGGCCTCGTTCCCGTCGGCGCGCAGGATGTCGAGGGCCTCGGCCCCGGACTTGGCCGTGGTCACGGACAACCCCATGTATTCGAGCATGCCCTTGAGGATGATCCGCGAAGTGGGATTGTCGTCCACCACAAGGGCCGGCATGCCCTGGAGCTCCTGAGGCAGGGTCGCGCTCTCCGTCTCCTCGTGGAAGACGGGAAAGGTGGCTTCGAACCAGAAAAGACTGCCCTTGCCGAACTCGCTCTCCGCCCCGATCGTGCCGCCCATGAGGTCCACCAGTTGTTTGCACAGGCTCAAGCCCAGTCCGGTGCCTCCGTATTTCCGGGTGGTGGAGGCGTCCGCCTGGGTGAAGGGCTGGAAGAGTTCCTGGATTTTTTCAGGCTTGATGCCGATGCCGTCATCCCTGACCGAGAAACGCAACGTGGCGTTGTTCGCGTCCTTTTTCACGGTGGAGATGCCCACCACCACGGACCCCTTGTCGGTGAACTTGACGGCGTTGTTGCATAGATTGATGAGGATCTGGGCCAGCCGCATGGGATCGCCCTGAACGGCGGGCGGCACGTCCGCGCCCACGCTGATGAGAAATTCGAGCTTCTTTTCGTTGGCCCGGGGCGAGACGATGGTGGTCAACTGTTCGAGGACCTGTTCCAACTTGAACCCCACGGACTCCACGGTGAGCATGCCCGCCTCGATCTTGGACAGGTCGAGCACATCGTTGATGATGCCGAGCAGAGACTTTGCCGAAATGTCGATCTTGTTCAGGTAGTCCCGCTGAGTGGCGGTCAGCTCGGTCATCTTGATCAAGTGAGTCATACCGATGATGGCGTTCATGGGTGTGCGTATTTCATGGCTCATGTTGGCCAAGAACTCGCTCTTGGCCTTGGTGGCCTTCTCCGCCGCATCCTTGGCCTTGATGATCTCCTTCTCGGTCTGCTTGCGGATGTGGATCTCCGAGGTGAGCAGCCGGTTGGTCTTGTTCAGCTCGTCCGTGCGCTCGACCACCCGCTTCTCCAATTCGTCGTAGGCGGTCTTGAGATTGGCCTGGGCGATACGCAGGGGAGTGATGTCCGTGATCATGGCGAACACCCCGCAGAAAATCCCTTCAGCATCGAACTGGGGGCTGGCCGAAATAAGGGTCCAGACCTCGGAGCCGTCCCGGCGTACAAATCGCCGCTCGTACTGGGAGGCCTGCCCGGCGCGACGCTTCTCAAGCTCCCTCGCGTGATTCTTCTGGTCGTCACCGTGAATGATATCCGGCACGAACATGCCCGTCAGTTCCTCTTCGGTATAGCCGAGCATGTCAGCGAAAATCCGGTTGACCTGGGAGATGTGTTCCGACGCATCGACCATGACGATGCCCTCAATGCTCGTCTCGAACAGACGGCGATACTTCACCTCGCTCTCGCGCAGTTCGGTCTCCCGCAAATGAATCTGGGCGGCCATCTCGTTAAATTTGGAGAGAATGAGCTGGACCTCTTGGAACCCCTCCTGCTCTTCCTCCGCGAGTTCGCCGTACTCACCGGCGGACAACCCCTCGATGCGCCGGATGAGCTGCCCGAGCGGCAGGCGCAACCCCCGGTTGAGAACGACCCGGGTGGACAGGCCGAGGACAATCACCACGGACAGCAGGGAAATCAGACTGATCCAGGTGGTCTCAAAAACCTTCTCGCGAAAAATGGCCTGGGTCAAACCGAGACGGACCACGCCGACTTCGATGTTATCGTAGCTGATACGCTTTTCTCTGACGATGGTCTCGCCCGGCGTGATCTCGCCGAAGCGGTAGATATCGTTGCCGCGATGATCCCGGACTTCGATGAAAACCACTATGTCGATGTTGGCGAAGGTGTTGCACAGGTTGACGACGGATTCCTCTTCCATGTGCCAGAGGTAGGATTCCAGGCTGTTGGCCAGGTGGGTTAAGGCCTCGTCGGCCCGCTGTTTGAACTGGGCCTCGGATTTTTGAAACAGGAGGACGAAAATGATCGAGGAAATGGCGAGGGAGGAGAGCACCACCACGACCACAAGACTTGTGGTCAGGTGTTGCACCAGGGAACGCTTTCTCCTGATTTTATGCAACGATGGCATTCACTGCCTCCTCTCCGGGGGTCTCCAGAACCCGTTTGCGGCCCGTCTTGCTACACGCCGCACAGCCTCGGCGGGCGGATGCCGCTCCGCTCGCTTACAGCCGTCCCCCACACACTTCATAGGCCCCGAACAGCTTCCCGTCGATTATATTCAACATCCGCAGCCGACCCCGGACGAACCACCGATTCATTGCAGCCAACGGCCCGAAACCAATTGCAGCGCATCCGCCCCCTGCCGTTAGCCCAACTCGCTGAAAAACAATGCCAAGGTCAGCACTGTACCACACGCACCCCGGACGGGACCAGCCCTTTGTGCCCGGTCACTCCGGCCGGTCGACCCGTCTTTTCTGTAACCTCCGGGTCACCCCGAACGCTTATATTTGTAGGGGGAGGAACCTCAACAAGGTGGCACTTATGCTCGACAAGAATAGCAGTGAGCCCATACTCAGCGAAATGGAAATCCGTTTTCTCCTGTCCGACCAGCCGATCCGCACGCCCATTCCGCGCCCGGCCCGGAGCAAGGCAAAGGTGGCGAACAGGAACGCCCGGAAAAGAAAAGGCAACGCCCTGTCCGCCGGGCCCCGGGAACAGGAACAACCCTGAGTCCCTGAAGCGCGACACGAAAAAAGGCTTACGATGTACATCGTAAGCCTTTTGCATTCGGTGGCGGAGAGGAGAGGATTTGAACCTCCGTTGGAGTTCCCCCCAAACACGCTTTCCAGGCGTGCTCCTTAAGCCGGACTCGGACACCTCTCCGCGTTGAGAGGGAGTAACTACCTAATATGGTGAGGCTTGGCAAGTAAAAATTTTCTCTTTTCTAGAGCGGAAGTTGCAAGCTTCCCCGGAACTCGTCCAGACTCTTGGCCCCGATCTCGGAAAGCAGGCTCTCCATGGCGTCGGCCAGGCCAAAAGCGAAGTCCGGACGCAGGAAATTGGCGGTCCCGACCTGCACGGCCTGCGCACCCACCAGCAGGAATTCCAGGGCGTCCTCGGCAGAGCTGATGCCGCCGATGCCGACCACCGGGATGTCCACGGCATGCACGGCCTGGTGCACGCAACGCAGGGCCACGGGCTTGACTGCCGGGCCGGACAACCCGGCGATGACGTTGGCGATGCGCGGTTTACGGTTGCGGATGTCCACGGCCATACCCGACAAGGTGTTGATCAGCGACAACGAATCCGCCCCCCCCGCTTCGGCGGCCTTCGCGCAGACCGCGATGTCGGTCACGTTGGGCGAAAGCTTGACCATGACGTGTTTATTCCCGGCCCGCTTCTTGACCGCTTCGGTGACCCGGGTGATCTGGGCAGGGTCCTGGCCGAAGGCGATGCCTCCCTCCTTGACGTTGGGGCAGGAGACGTTGACCTCCAACGCGGCCACGCCCTCCTCGCCCGCCAGCACCCCGGCCAACTCGCCGAACTCGGCGGCGTCGCAGGCGTACAGGTTGGCGATCACGGCCACTTTCCGCCAGGGCAGGTTCGGCAGGGCCTTGGTCACGAAGTGTTCCACCCCGGGGTTCTGGATGCCGATGGCATTGAGCATGCCGCACGGCGTCTCGGCGATACGCGGCATGGGGTTGCCTTCACGCGGCTTGAGCGAGAGCCCTTTGGCCACGATGCCGCCCAGCCGGGTCAGATCGCCATAGGGCGCGAATTCCAGACCGGAGCCAAAGGTCCCGGACGCGGTCATGACCGGATTTTTGAGGGAAAGACCGCCGAAATTAACTTGCATATCCATGGCTGCGGCCTCCTAAAGCTCCACGTTGTCCGTCCAAAACACCGGTCCGCGCGTGCAGACCTGCACGTGATGTCCCGCGCCGTCCTTGGTCACGCACCCCAGGCACGCGCCTACACCACAGGCCATACGGTTTTCGAGGGACACCTGGGCCCGGCCCCCGTACTCCCCGGCGAACCGCTGCACCGTGCGCATAAACGGCGTGGGCCCGCAGGCCAGGACCAGCCCATTCCGCCCGGCATACTCCTCAATCAGCCCCCGCATGGTCTCGATAATGCAATCCAGGTCGGACGGTTCCGCTTCCAGCATGCACCGACTTTCCACGGTCCGAGACAGGAGTTCATAGGGGTAACAGTCCAACGGCAGGCGATGAGCCAGAAACAGGTCCAGATTGCCGGGTTGCGGATGTTGCTCGACATATCCGCGAAAAGGTGCGATGCCGATGCCCCCGGCAAGCAACAGGGTCGGCGTATCCGGCTCCACGGCAAAGGAGTTGCCAAGCGGCCCCCACATGGTCACCATGTCGCCGGGTTCCAACTCGGCGATGCGCCGGGTGCCCCGCCCCACGGCCTGGATGAACAGGGTTATGGATGTTTCATCGCCCGAACTGATGGAAAAGGGCCGTCCCCAAACCATGTCGAGTTCCCAGGCGACGGGCCGGATCATGACGAACTGGCCGGGTTTCCACCCGTCCCAGTCCGGGCGTTCCAGCGTCAATTCGAAAAACGCGCCCGCCGTTTTTGATTGACCGACCGGGGATACTTTCAATACCTTGACACTGCGACAATTCCTCAAGGACATACGGATACCTTATGAGCACTAAACATATACCTGAAATAATGGCCCCTGCCGGGGACGGAAACGCCTTTCTGGCGGCCGTCGCGGCCGGAGCCGACGCGGTCTACGTGGGGTTGAAACATTTCTCGGCCCGCATGCAGGCCCAGAACTTCTCTATCAGCGAGTTGGCGAGGCTGGCAAGCCTCGGCCGGGATCGCGGCACCAAGACCTACGTTGCCATGAACACCCTGGTCAAGCCCCAGGACGTGGAATCCGCCGGGCGGCTCATCGACCGCCTGCAAAAAAACGTCAAACCCTACGCCCTGATCGTCCAGGATCTGGCCATGCTGACCCTGGCGAAGCAGGCGGGCTTCACCGGCGAACTCCACCTGTCCACCCTGTCCAACGTGACCCACCCGGACGGGTTGGCCGTAGCCAGGAAGCTCGGGGCGAGCCGCGTGGTCCTGCCCCGCGAGCTGAATCTGGACGAGGTCAAGCTCATGGCCGAGGCGTGCCCCAAGGACCTGGACTTGGAGATATTCGTCCACGGCGCGTTGTGCCACTGCGTGTCTGGCCGCTGCTACTGGTCCAGCTACCTGGGCGGCAAATCCGGCCTGCGCGGCCGTTGCGTGCAGCCCTGCCGCCGCCTCTACACCACGGGCAAAGACCAGCCGGAACGGCTTTTCTCCTGCTCGGACCTCTCCCTGGATGTGCTGACCAAGCCGCTGCTCGACATGAACCGGGTGGTCGCTTGGAAGATCGAGGGACGCAAAAAGGGCCCGCACTACGTCTACTACACGGTGAAGGCCTACCAGATGCTCCGCGACAACCCGCAGGACGGAGCGGCCAAGAAAACCGCCATGGAGCTGCTCGACCAAGCCCTCGGACGGCCCTCCAGCCACTCCGTGTTCCTGCCCCAGCGCGCTTTCCAGCCGGTCCAGCCCAAAGAGGAAACAAGCTCCGGGCGGCTCATCGGCGAAATCCGGCGGGACCAGAAAAAACTCTTTTTCGAGCCGCGCGAACAACTCGAACCCGGTGACCTGGTGCGCGTAGGATATGAGGATCAGCCCGGCCACCGGACCCTTCCCATCCGCCGTCGCGTGCCCAAGCGCGGACGCATTGACATTCCCTTTTCCAAAAAACAGGCGGGCCCGCCCGTGCCCACGGGCACCAAAGTCTTTCTCGTGGATCGGCGCGAGCCCGAACTGATGAAACAAATCAAGGAACTGGAGCGGGAGCTTGACTTCTTCCCGGCCCCGGAGCCCAAGGAATCGACCTTCACTCCCACCTGGCCCCAGGCCGCTCCGCGCAAACAATCCAAATCCCGGGCACGGGGCGGCGCCCGGCCCAGCACCCGCTCCGAGTCCGTAACCCTGTTCCGGCAACCGCCCACGGGCCGGACATGGGACCGCCCCGCCTACTGGCTGGAACGGTCGGTCCTGGGCAAGGTGCCCTCCAAGATCGCGTCCCGCGCCCAATGGTGGCTGCCCCCGGTCATCTGGCCCGGCGAGGACAAGAAATATCGTGGGCTCATCAAGGAAGCCATGCGCAAGGGGGCCCGCGAGTTCGTGCTCAACGCCCCGTGGCAGGTCGGCTACTTCGAGGACCGCCCGAACGCGACCCTGACCGCCGGACCGTTCTGCAACGTGGCCAACAAGCTCGCCCTGGACGTGCTGCGCGGCCTGGGCTTTTCCAGCGCCATCATCAACCCGGAGCTGCCCTTCGAGGATCTCCAGGCCCTCAGCCAGAATCCGCCCCTGCCTCTGGGCTTTGTCATCAAAGGGTTGTGGCCCTTCGGCATCTCCCGATTCCTGGCCGATTCCGTGCCGTTTGACGAAGCCGTCAAATCGCCAATGAACGAAGTCGCCTTCGTGCGTAAGTACGGCCAGAACAATTGGATATTCCCGGGGTGGGAAGTGGACCTGACCAAGGAAACCCGCACCCTGGAACGGCTTGGCTACAAAACCTTCGTGACCATGCTCGAACCCTGGCCGCGCAATGTTCCCCGGCCCAAGCGGACCAGTGAATTCAACTGGCGGTTGAAACTGCTGTAACGGAAGAATGCGGGAGCCCCCTCCGTCAAAGAGGGCTCCCGTATTTCTATTGCACCGCTTGCGGCTTGTGAGCGGGAATCTGTCCGGCGGGAACGTCCTCGCCAGGCCGGTCGTCGCCGCCCAGTCCCCCGATGATCGTCTCCAGCATCTCGGCCATGGAGGTCAGACCGGCAATGGCCGAGGCCGCCTCCTGCACGTCCTCGGCAGTGTTCGAAGCCAGTTGGCTCACGTCCAGCACCGCGCCGCTCATCTGCTCGGTAGCCACGGACTGCTGACGGGCCGCGATGGCGATACCTTCGACGCGATCGGCCACGTCGGCCGAAAACTTCTGGATGTTTTGGAACGCGCTCACCGAATTGCCAACCTGGCCGTTGGCGTCGGTCACGTGAATCAAAGTTTCCTTTACTTCATCTATATTGCGCCCCGTGGCCTCCTGGATGGCGGTAATGCGTTCCTCCACTTCCTTGGTGGCGACCATGGTCTTCTCGGCCAACTTACGCACCTCATCGGCCACCACGGCGAATCCCCTCCCCGCCTCGCCCGCCCGGGCGGCCTCGATGGCCGCGTTCAAGGCCAGCAGGTTGGTCTGATCCGCAATTTCGTTGATCACGCTGATGACTTGACCGATGGACTCGGTATCCGAACCCAGGCGGGTCATGCCTTCCTCCAGCACGGAGACCGTCCCGGCCACCTCGGACATGGCCTTTTCGGCCCGCCGGACCACCTGGATGCCTTGGCTGGCTTCGGAACTCGCCTCGCTGGCCTTGTTGGAGGCGTCGGACACGTTCATGGCCACTTCGTTGACCGTAGCGTTCATTTCCTCCATGGCCGTGGCCGACTCGGCCATGCGCTCCTGCTGCGAGACCGCGCTCTCGGCGATCTTCCCGGTGCGGTCCTGGAGGTCGCGCGACACCGTCGCCAGCTTTTTGGCCACCTCATCGGCCTGTCCGGCGGCTTCGGCCATGCGTTCCAGCAAAGCCTGGACGCGCTCCTGCTGAGCCAAGGCCTCGTCCCGCGCCCGACCCGCCGCCTCGGCTTGGATGCGTGCATCCTCTCCCTTGGCCTGGGCCTCGCCTATGACGGCGCGAAGGTTGGCGACCATATCCATGAGCACATCCTTCAGCTCACCCAGTTCGGCAGTAAACAGGCCCTCGGGTTCCACGTCCAGATCACCCCCGGCCACTGCCCGGGCAAAACGGTTGAGCCGCAGCAGCGGCCGGTTGATGGAACGCATAACCCACCACAGCAACAGCAGAATGGCCACACCCACGGCCAATTCCACTCCAATCACGCAATAGTCGATCATTCGCGCCTCATGCCGCGACCGGGCCACGCTGCTGTCGGCTATCCCGGCGTAAACCGGCTCCAAAGAACGGGCCGCCTTGATAAGCCCGGTTGTGATGGCCGCGATCTGCTTTTCCTTGGCCACATACTTGTTGAAGGCGTCGAGGTATCCTTGCAGGGCCTTGAGTTGCCCGGCCACTTCCTCAGGCGTGTATGCGGCTGCAAGCATCCGGCGCAATTCGTCCGCGCCCTTGGTCACTCGGCCCACGTACAGCTCACCGCCCCGGATGATGTAGTTCTTCTCCTGCCGCCGCATCTGGAGCAGTTTGATGACGAACTCCGTGGACATGGCCCGCTTGCCGAATTCGGCCTCCATGTTGCGGGCGGCCTGGATGAAATCCCAACGCAACCCGTCCTTCATGGTCAGCCCCATGTCCACGTACAAATCGTTCACTTCGACCAGCGCGTCACGATATTGCTTCAGGATGCCCAGAGCCTCGCGACAATGATCGGCCAACCCCGGCTCGATACGGGCGATTTCCTCCAAAACGTGCCCGGCCTTGTCCGCATTGGCCATAGCCTTGCCAGTATATTGCTCGTCTTTGCGCAACAGAAAATTCTTTTCCTGCCGTCTTGCCTGAAGAAAAAGAGCTGTGCCGTCATTGGCCAGAGTTGCCAGTTCCCGAGCCCGGGTCACGTACTTCCCGCCGACAACGTTCACGGCGAATATCCCGGACAACCCCAATAGCACGGAAACAAAAATCAGAATCAACTTGCTTTTGATGCTCATGTGCGCCCCTTCATGAGAAATTACATTGCCGAAAGCCACAGTATTGCAAAAGGCGTGCACAGGAATACTTTCATCATTTCAGGATATTAATGGTGCAATATCGCGCAAAGCAGCTCTTGCGCGACCAGAATGGCCCGCGCGACGAGGGGCGAAATGGGAGGGGATGAAGCGTCCGGCCACCTCGCAAGGCGGCGCGACACGGGGCTGGGAGACAAAAAGGGCGGAGGCCGGAGGCGTTGCTAGAAAGTCCGTCCGTCCCAACCGAAGAGATGGCGCTCGATGTTGCCGAAGGCGATGTAGACGCGATTGCCCGGAATGGCCAATTCCCGATTCAGGAAGTCGCACAAACCGGCGGATAATTCCGGGGTACGGTCCTCGGGCAGGCCGATGGAATCGAGAGTGACGAAAGCCGCCGGATCGGCGGTACCGCCGAAGGAAAGGCGCTTGCCAGGCTCAAGTTCCGCCAAAACGTAGGATTCGGGTTTGCCGAGAAGCTCGGCGGCCAGGGCCGAAAGCCGCTTGAGGCAGGCGGTCTCGTCGGGAACGCGGACGTTGGTTTCCACTTTGATGAACGGCATGGCCCCTCCCTAGAGGTGGATGGTCCCGGTCATGTAGGTCACGGCGCGGCCCGCGATTTTGACGCGGTCGCCGAGGTATTCGCAGTGCAGCGTACCGCCTCGCCGGGAGGCTTGGTAGGCCAGAAACCTGGACTTGCCCAGCCGGTCCGCCCAGTATGGGACCAGGGTGCAGTGAGCCGAACCGGTGACCGGATCTTCGGGAATGGAATCTCCCGAGACGAATACGCGGGAAACGAAATCATAATCCAGGCCGGGCGCGGTGCAGATGAGGCACAACCCATCCAGGGCCGAAACCTGACGAAAGTCAGGATCGAGCGCCCGGATTTCGTCCTCGGTTTCGAAGACGGCCAACATGTCCCGGGAGCCCATGTAAAGTTCGGCGGGCCGCGCGCCCAGGGCCGAGGCCACGCGCTCGGTGACCTGAATCCCGGAGCAGGACCAGGCCGGAAAGTCCATGGAATAGAAGTTGCCCTCGCGGTCCACGAAAAGCCGCCCGCTCTTGGTCTGGAAGACCACCACAGGATCGATGTAGTTCAGATGGTGAAAGAGGACGTGGGCACTGGCCAGGGTGGCGTGCCCACACAGGTCGATCTCGGCCTCCGGCGTGAACCAGCGCAACTCGAAGTACTCCCCGTTGCGCACAAAAAAGGCGGTCTCGGGCAGGTTGTTCTCCTGAGCGATGCCCATCATCAGCTCGTCGGACGGCCACTCGTAGAGCGGGACCACGGCCGCCGGATTGCCGCCGAAGACCTCGTCCGCAAATGCGTCCACCTGATAGAGATCGAGTTCCATGGCGCCCTCGAATTACCTAGAAGGTTTGCTTGAACAAATCATCGTCCGAGGCCGAAGTCTCTCCATTGCCGCCATACGAGCCGGAAGCTTCCGTGGGCTCGGAGCCCACCTTGAACGGCAGGAAGAATTCCTGGGTCGAGGACGGCGTGGCCAGTTTGCCGGTCCGGCCGTCCACCTTGACCATAACGATTCCCGGCGGCTGAGTGAAGTCCTCATAGGGATAATCGTTTTCCACCTGCTTGCGGTAATCCACCCAGATAGGTGAGGCCGCCCGCGAACCGGTCTCCCACTTGCCCATGGGGGTCAATTCGTCGAAGCCGACGTACACGCCGGTCAGCAGGTACGGGGCATACCCCATGAACCATGCATCCTGCTCCAGGTTCGAGGTACCGGTCTTGCCCGCCACGGGCCGTCCCAGCACCCTGGCCCTCCAGCCAGTGCCATTCTGGACCACCTGCTTCATGAGCGTGGCCATGATGTAGGCGGTCTGCGGGCTGAAGGCGTCCACGGCCTCGGGCTTGGAGGTGTACAGTTCGTCGCCCCAAGCCGACTTTACGGACAGGACCGTGCGCGGCTTGATGTAGGAGCCGCCGCGCGGGAACGTGGTATAGGCCTCGCAAAGATTCATGGGCGTGACCACGGCGGACCCCAGGGACACGGACAGGTCGGGCGGGAAATCCGATTCCAGCCCCATAGCCCTGGCCCGTTCAATGATGGTCCGGATGCCGATCCTCTGGGCGATGCGGATAGTGCACAGGTTCTTGGACTTGACCAAGGCGGTGCGCAACAGGGTCGGGCCCTCGAAGGTGCCCTCGAAGTTCTGGGGGCGCCACAGCTTGCCCTCGGCATCGTTGGCGTAGACGATGGGCGCGTCCAGGACGATGGAGGCGGCGGTATAGCCATTGTCGATGGCCGCCGAATAAACGATGGGCTTGAAGGCCGAGCCGGGCTGCCGTCGCGCCTGGGTGGCCCGGTTGAACTGGCTCTTGGCGAAGGAGTAGCCGCCCACCAGGGCAACGACCTCGCCGGTGTCTGGCTTGATGGAAACCAGAGCGCCCTCCACTTCGGGTTCACGCTCCAGGTCGAGAATCCAGGTGCCGTCCTCGTTCTTCGGAGCCTGAGCCACGGTCACCCAGACCTCGTCGCCCTTCTTGAGGACCTTGCGGGCGTCGGTCGGATCGGGCACGTCCTCATGGCTCTTCTTGGGGTCGGGCTTGCGCACCCACCACATGGCCTTGAGCGGAATTTCCCCCTTGAACTTGCCGAAATGCACAAAGGCCCTGTCTCGGACGACCTTGACCACGAAGGCCTTGAGGAGCTGGTCCTTCTCCATGATATTGTCGGTGGTCTGCGGCCCCTCTTCGAGAATGCGCGGCTCATCGGCCGGGGTGAAATTGCCGATGGGGCCGGTCCAGCCGCGCCGCTTGGCCGAATCGATAAGCCCGCGCCGAAGGGCCTTTTCGGCCGCCGCCTGATGCTTGAGATCACACGGGGTGGTCACGGTCAGGCCGCCGTTGTAGACCTCGTCCTCGCCGAACTGGTCCACGAGCCAGCGGCGGACTTCCTCAAGGTAGTACGCGCCCACCCGCCAGGACGGGTCCTCCATGGACTTGAGTTCAATGGGCTCCACCAGGGCCTCCTGATACTGGTCCTCGCTGATCCAGCCGAGGTTGCGCATCTGGCCCAGGACGTACTCCTGGCGCTGCCGCGCCAACGGGTAGCTCTGGTAGGGATTGTACCTGGTTGGCGCCTGGGGCAGCCCCGCAAGCATGGCCGCCTCGGCAATGCTCAGGTCCTTGGCGTGTTTGGCGAAATAGGTTCTGGCCGCGGCCTCCACACCGTAGGAATGCGCGCCCAGGAAGATATGGTTCAGATAGATGGTCAGGATCTCTTCCTTGGTCAGGTAGTTCTCCAGACGGAAGGCGAGGATGGCTTCCTTGAGCTTGCGCTTGTAGCTGCGCTCGGAAGTCAGCAGCAGCCGCTTGATGATCTGCTGAGTGATGGTCGAGCCGCCCTGCTTGGTGCGGCCGGCCATGAGGTTGGCCTTGAAGGCGCGGACGATGGCGGTCAGGTCCACGCCGTCGTGCTGATAGAAGGAGGCGTCCTCGGCGGCCAGGAACGCCTTGGGAATCCATGTGCTCATCTGGTCCAGAGTGACCAGGAACCGCTTCTCCCTGTAGAAATAGCCGAGCACCTTGTCGTCCTGGCCGTACACCGTGGTCACCAGGGGCGGCTTGTAGTCCGTGATATTCTTAAAGCCGGGCAGATCGCTGGAGGCCCAGTGGTAGAGCCAGATGGCCCCGCCGATCCCCGAAAGGGTGCAAACAAGAACGAATATGCCGAATATCTTAAGGAATTTATTCATTTTTCATCCATCAGAAGGTTTTCTTGACCGGATTGGCGCCCTTGGTCGGAGGCAGCCCCCAGACCAGGCGCAACCGGCCGTACAGATCCTTCACGGTCGCCCTGTTGGTGTCAAGGATATCGAGTATCCGCGTCAGAGTGCCCCCTTCCCGCCGGGCAAGGCAGGTGGGAGCGTCAAAATGCGTAACCGTTCGCCCGGACATCCAGAAGGGAAACAAGCGGCAGTAATAGGGACGCGCTTCCTGCGGGATCTCGCAGCCCAGCGGCCCGAGGAAGCGGCACGCCCCCATGGAATCCACGGCCAGCCGAAAATGCTCCTTGCCCTCGGGGAAGAGTTGCCGGACCAAGGCTTCCTCGCCGGGGAAAAGGCGGCAGGCGTAGTCAATGAAGGCCTTGGAGTTGGGCGAAACCACGAACCCTCCGGTGTACGGCACCAACTCCTGAATGCGTTCCTTCTCGATTTGGGACAGGGGAAAGCAGAACTCCTCCTGGCCCGAGGAGATACGGCAGCAGGTCGGCCCCTGGAAGGAGCAACGCCTGCAAACGTCCGCGTCGTCGGTCCGGGACGATGTCATCGGCCAGTTCCCCCGCCGTTGTCGCCCGCGAATGTCAGTTCGCCCTTGCCGAGCAGGTCGTGGAGGTGAATCATGCCAGCCAGCCGCCCGTCGTCGCGGACCACGGGCAAAACGGTGATCTGGTTGCGCTCCATGAGATCGAGGACCCGGGCGGAGGATTCCCCGGTCAAGGCCCGCCGGGGCGACACGGTCATGACCTCGCCCACGGGCCGCTCCATGCGGAGCCCGTCGGCGCAGACCATGCGACGCACGTCGCCGTCGGTCAACACGCCCTTGAGAAAATTGGCCTCGTCCACCACGGCCACCAAGCCAAGCCCCCCGTCGTTCAGGGTGGCCAGAGCCGCTCTCAGGAGGGCCGCTTCCCGAACCACTGGCAGACCGTCGGTGTGCATGAGCTGATCCACGCAGGCGGCCAGCCGTTGGCCCAGCGAACCGCCGGGATGAAAACGCTTGAAATCGTCCTGGCCGAAGGATTTCCACTCCATGAGGCAAACAGCCAGGGCGTCGCCCACGGCCAGTTGCGCGGTGGTCGAGGATGTCGGAGCGAGCCCCATGGGACAGGCTTCACGGGGCACGCGGACCTTGATGTGGATATCCGCGAGCTCCGCCATGGGCGAAGCGGGATTGGAAGTCATGGCGATGACCGTGGCCCCCAGGGACTTCAACGTGGGCAGGATGGCGTTGACCTCATCCGTGGCTCCGGAGTTGGACAGGGCCAGAACGACGTCCTCGTCGCGAATCATGCCCAAGTCGCCATGGGCCCCCTCCACCGGATGAAGAAAGAAGGACGGTGTGCCCGTGGAGGACAGGGTAGCCGCGATCTTGCGGCCCACCAACCCGGACTTGCCCAAGCCGGTGATGACCACGCGGCCCGTGCATCGCGCCATGGCGGTCAGGGCCTCGACGAAGGGGCCGTCCAGTTGGTCGTGTACGGCCTTGAGTCCCTCGGCCTCGATATCCAGGACCTCGCGGGCCAAGGCCAGCCAATCCGTGCGCTCAGAGGTGCATGCCATGTGTTGTTCTCCCGTATATGAACCGGCGGGGGACGAAAAAACGTCCCCTGCCCGGCGGACGGTCCTCGCGCCGCCCTTGCCCGGCCTGTGTCCGCATGGACGCCGGGCGTTGGTGATTCGCGGCCTAGCAGAATTCCTTGATGATCCCCGGGGAGGCCTCCAGGCAGTCTTTGCCCATGTGGTCGTTCAGGGGAATCGGATAGTTGCCGTCGAAACAGGCCAGACACCACTCGTCCTGGGTGACGGAGTCGAGCAGGCCGGGGATAGTCAGGAAGTGCAGGGAGTCGATGTCCATGAACCGGGCGATGTTCTCCACCGAATGGTTGGCCGCGATGAGCTCACCCTTGGAGGAGAAGTCGATGCCGTAGAAGCAGGGGAACTTGATGGGCGGGCAGCTGACGCGCAGATGAATCTCCCGCGCGCCCAGTTCTCGCAGTTTCTTCACCCGGGCGCGGATGGTCGTGCCGCGCACGATGGAATCCTCAATGATGATGATCCGCTTGCCCTGAATCATGGACTTGACCGGGTTGAGCTTCACCCGGACCGAAAAGTCGCGCATGTCCTGGGAGGGCTGGATGAAGGTCCGGCCCACGTAGTGGTTGCGGATCATGGCCAGCTCCAGCGGCAGGCCGGACTCCTGGGAATACCCCACAGCCGCGTAGTTGCCCGAATCCGGGAACGGCATGACCATGTCGGCGTCCACCGGGGCTTCCTTGGCCAGCATGACACCCATGGCCTTACGTCGCTCATAGACGACATCGCCGAAGACGTGCGAGTCGGGCCGGGCGAAGTAGATCAGCTCGAAGATGCACTTGCTGCATCGCCTCGGCTCGGCGAAGCGGTGGGAGGTCAGCTTGTTGTTGTGGACCACGACCATCTCGCCCGGTTCGAGCGGACGCAGGTAGTCGGCCTCGACCAGGTCGAAGGCGCAGGTCTCGGAGGCGAAGACGTAATTGCCCCCCACTCGGCCGAGCGCCAGGGGCCGGAACCCGTTGGGATCCTTGACCGCGATCATCTTGTCGTTGGCCAGGATGAGCATGGAGTAAGCGCCGCGCACCTTGTTGCAGGCCTTGCCCACGGCCTCCTCAAGGGTCTCGGATTCGTGCAGGTACTTGATGATCAGGTGGGCGAAAACCTCGGTGTCCATGGTGGTCTGGAAGATGGAACCGTGGGCCTCAAGCTCGGTGCGCAATTCGTAGGTGTTGACCAGGTTGCCGTTGTGGGCCACGGCCAGGCGCAGGTCGCCGTGGCGGATCAAAAACGGCTGGGCGTTGCGGATGAGCGACGCACCCGTGGTGGAATAGCGGATGTGGCCTATGGCGATGGAGCCCTTGAGTTCCTTGCTCAGATGGCGTTCGTTGAACACGTCGGCCACCAGGCCCATGCCCTTCTGTTCACGAATCTTCTCGCCATCCCAGGTAACGATGCCCGCGGACTCCTGCCCGCGGTGCTGCAACGCGTACAGACCGAAATAGGTCATACGCGCCGCTTCCTTGTTCCCGTAGATGCCGAAAAGACCGCAATACTCTTTTTTCATGAAGAATCTCTCGCTGTCCGGCCTTTATCTAGCCGTAATACTCTTGCAGGCTCTTCACTTGCAGCCCGGTTTGTCTCAATTCGCATATGGCCTGCACCACCGCCCGAGCCCCGGACACCGTGGTGGTGTAGGGGATGTCGTACAGCAGCGCGTTCTGGCGGATCATTTTGGCGTCGCCCACGGTTTTCTTGCCCGAGGGGGTGTTGATGACCAGGTCAAAGGCCCCGTTCTTGATGTGATCGACCACGTGGGGCCGCTGCCCCTCGTGGACCTTGTGGACCTTCTCCACATTGACGCCCTTCTCCATGAGGAAGTCGGCGGTGCCGCCCGTAGCGGCGACCTTGAAGCCCATGGCTTCAAAATCCTTGGCCACCAGCACTATCTTGGCCTTGTCCCAATCGTTGACGGACATGAAGACCGTGCCCGACACGGGCAGCTTCTGGCCCGCGGCCAACTGCGACTTCATGTAGGCCAGGCCGAAACTCGGATCAATGCCCATAACCTCGCCGGTGGAGCGCATTTCGGGTCCGAGCAGCACGTCCACGTTGGGGAAGCGGTTGAACGGGAACACGGATTCCTTGACCGAGATGTGGCCCCGCTTGCGCATGGACCAAGGGTGCAGGTCCTTGAGCTTCTCGCCGAGCATGATCCGGGTGGCCAGCTTGGCCAGCGGCACGCCCGTGGCCTTGGACACGAAGGGCACCGTGCGCGAGGCGCGCGGATTGACTTCGATGATGTAGACCTCGTTATCCTTGATGGCGAACTGAACGTTCATCAGCCCGACCACGCACAATTCCTTGGCCATGGCCACGGTCTGACGTTCGATCTCGCGGACGAGTTCGGAGGACAGGGAATACGGCGGCAGGACCGAAGCCGAATCGCCCGAGTGGATGCCCGCCTCCTCGATGTGCTCCATGACCCCGCCGATGTAGACGTCCTCGCCGTCGGCCAGGGCGTCCACATCCACTTCCACAGCGTTCTCGAGGAACTTGTCGATGAGGGTCGGATGCTCCGGGGAGACCAGGGCCGAATGACGGAAATAATGGTCGAACTCATCCATGGAATAGACGATGTCCATGCCCCGCCCGCCAAGCACGTAGGACGGCCGCAGGACCAGGGGAAAGCCGAGCTTGGACGCGATCTCGCGGGCCTCGACCATGGACATGGCCGTGCCGTTGGGGGGCTGGCGGAGGTTCAGCTTGTTCAGGAACTGCTTGAACCGCTCCCGGTCCTCGGCGCGGTCGATGGCGTCCGGGCTGGTGCCGATGAGCGGCACGCCCGCGTTCATCAACCGAAGGGCCAGATTGAGCGGAGTCTGACCGCCGAACTGGACGATGACGCCATCGGGCTTCTCGAACTCGATGATGTTCATGACGTCCTCGAAGGTCAGGGGCTCGAAGTAGAGCTTGTCCGAGGTGTCATAATCGGTGGAGACCGTCTCCGGGTTGGAGTTAACCATGATTGACTCCACACCGAGTTCCTTCAGGGTGAAGGAGGAATGGCAGCAGCAATAGTCGAACTCGATGCCCTGGCCGATGCGATTGGGCCCGCCGCCGAGGATGACGATCTTCCGACGGTCCTCGCGGACGTTCTCCTGTCCGGTTTCGTAAGTGGAGTAATAATACGGGGTGTAGGCCTCGAACTCGGCCGCGCAGGTGTCCACAAGGTAATAGGTGGGCTCGACGCCCAGTTCCTTGCGCAAGGCGCGCACCGCATCCTCGCTGGTCCGCCACATGGCCGCCAACTGCGGGTCGGAATACCCGTATTCCTTGGCTTGCCGGAGCATGTCGGCCATGCCCTCGGCCTCCCTGGACACGCCCTCGCGCTTGCCGAACTCGATGAGCCGGTGCTCCAGATCGATGATATCCTTGAACTGACGCAGGAACCACGGATCGATTTTCGTGGCTTCGTGGACCTCCTCCTCGGTCATGCCGCACAAGAGCGCGTTGCGCAGGGCGTAGATCCGCTGGGAGTTGGGACGGCGCAGGAGCTTCAGGATCTCATTGCGATCGAAATCGCAGGTATCGAATTGCTTGCCCAGGCCGGGGTGGCCGGTTTCGAGGGAACGCAGCCCCTTTTGCAGGGCTTCCTTGAAGGTCCGGCCGATGGCCATGGTCTCGCCCACGGACTTCATGGCCGTGGTCAGATAGTCCTCGGTGCCGGGAAATTTCTCGAAGGTGAACCGGGGAATCTTGACCACGCAGTAGTCAATGGCCGGTTCGAAGGAGGCCATGGTCTCCCGGGTGATGTCGTTGGGAATCTCGTCGAGCGTATAGCCCACGGCCAGCTTGGCCGCGATCTTGGCGATGGGGAAGCCGGTCGCCTTGGAAGCGAGCGCGGATGAACGGGACACACGCGGGTTCATCTCGATGATGATCAGCTCGCCGTCTTCGGGGTTGATCGCGAACTGGACGTTGGACCCGCCGGTCTCCACGCCGATCTCGCGCATGACCGCCAGCGAAGCGTCCCGAAGGCGCTGGTATTCGTCGTCGGTCAGCGTCTGGGCCGGGGCCACGGTGACCGAGTCGCCGGTATGCACGCCCATGGGATCGAGGTTCTCGATGGAACAGATGATCACGCAGTTGTCTTTCTTGTCCCGCATGACCTCCAGTTCGTACTCCTTCCAGCCGAGGATGGAGCGTTCGAGCATGATCTCGTGCTTCATGGACAGGGCCAGGCCGTTGGCGCAGATCTGCTCCAGCTCCTCCATGTTGTAGGCCACGCCGCCACCGGAGCCGCCCAGGGTGTAGGCGGGCCGGACGATGATCGGGAACGGGATCTTCGTGCCCCATTCGCGCACGTCGTCCATGTTGTGGCAAATGCCGCTTTCGGGCATGCCCAGGCCGATGTTGCGCATGGCCGCACGAAATTCCTCACGGGATTCCGCCTTGTTGATGACCTCGATGTTCGCGCCGATCAACTCGACGTTGAACTTGTCGAGCACACCCATGTCGGCCACGGCCAGGGCCGTGTTCAGGCCGGTTTGCCCCCCCAAAGTCGGCAAAAGAGCGTCGGGACGCTCTTTTTCGATAATTCGGGCCACGGTTTCGGGTTCAAGGGGCTCGATGTAGGTGGCATCGGCCAACTCCGGGTCCGTCATGATGGAAGCCGGATTGGAGTTGACCAGGACCACCTCGTACCCTTCCTCTTTGAGCGCCTTGAGGGCCTGGGTACCGGAGTAGTCGAACTCGCAGGCCTGGCCGATGACAATGGGGCCGGACCCGATCAACATGATCTTCTTGATATCTGTGCGTTTGGGCATTCTGCTCGAAGTAGTTGAAGTTACGGCGGTATTCGGAAGAGGTGTAAACAGTCCCCTCCCCCGCCCGGCTCGGCACCGCCGCCGCCCGCCGGACAAGCAATCTTTATTATAAGGTTATCCCCCGAAACGCAACGGTTAAGTACCGCCGAGCCCGGAAGGATGCTGGGGGAAGGAGGAGAGAATACGACGCCCCGGCGCAATCACCCGATTCCCGGGCCGCATCCTCCGGGACCGGCCTCACCGCTTTCCCGGATCAAGAACATCCCAGCCTGATCGCCTGGGAACAGTCGAAAGACCGCAAATTCCCATTGACAGGGGTTGTATTGATACTTACTCTCAACCTCAACGCAAGCTTTGAGGGAAAATCCAGCGATGCAAAAGCCTTTGACAGAGTTTCCGACTGGTGCGGTAGTACGTATTTCTGGTATAGACGGAGGCAGAAATGCGCGGGCGCGAATGCTCGCCATGGGCATGACGCCCGGCTGCCCGGTGACCGTCCTGGCGGGCGGCTCCAAGGGGTGCCGTGTGCGAGTGCGCGGCTCGGACGTGGTCTTGTGCTGCGGCCTGGCCGGGAAAATCCTGGCCGTGCCCGACGAGTCCGACGAAGGTCCCCGCTGCGCCTGCTGCCCGTCCCCACGCGCCCGGGCGATCTAGCCGCCCTCCCCCGACGTCTTTCAGGCCGCCCGCCAGGGCGGCCTTTTCTTTGCCCACGCATCCCGACGCCGCGATGCGCACCGCTTCCCGGATGCGCACTAATGTGAATTATACTTGTCCGGGTCCTGAAAGCGATGCTAACCTTTGGAGCAAAAGTAAGGGAGGTTCCATGTCCGACACCATCAAGATCGGAGTCAGTGCCTGCGTGGCCGGGGAGAGAGTGCGTCACGACCGCTCCCACCGACGCAGCGCCTACCTGACTGAGACACTGGCTCGGCATGTGGAGTTCGTGCCGATCTGCCCCGAGATAGCCTGCGGCATGGGCATCCCGCGTGAACCACTGCGTCAGGTGGACTGCGCAGGCGAAATCCGGCTCATCGGCTACGAGTCCGGCCTTGACTTGACCGACAAGATGACCCGATGGGCCGATCGCGTGCTCAAAGGGCTGGACAAGGAAGGCGTCTGCGGCTTCGTCCTGCGCGTGCACTCCCCCTCCTGCGCCGAACACAAGGCCAGGATATACTCCACAAAGGGCTTGCCCCCGCGCCTGGGCCCGGGTTTCTTCACCCGCATGCTCCAGGCCCGCTACCCGCTGCTGCCCGTGGTTTCCTCGGAAGGACTGCAAAACGCCGAACTGCGCGAAAACTTCGTC
Source organism: Desulfovibrio sp. Huiquan2017 (assembly GCF_017351175.1). Lineage (NCBI taxonomy): Bacteria > Pseudomonadati > Thermodesulfobacteriota > Desulfovibrionia > Desulfovibrionales > Desulfovibrionaceae > Desulfovibrio > Desulfovibrio sp. Huiquan2017. Next base: position 329,127 of record NZ_JAFMPN010000001.1, read on the forward strand.
CGCCGGGTCTTTACCCTGCACCGCTGGCGCGCCCTGACCGCCAAGGGGACCTCCATCGGCAACCTGGTGGACTTCCACACACGGCACAAGATGCTCATTCGCGCCCACGACCTGCGCGGCTACCGGGAGCTCGGCCACCTCCTCGGCAAGAGCTCCCTGGACCGGGCCGAAACCGTTTTTCACACCTATGGCACCCAACTCTTCAAGTCCCTGTCCCTCAAGGCCACCCCGAGCAAAAACCGCGATGTCCTGTCTCATGCAGCAGGCTTTTTCAAGAAAAATCTTGATCCCGAGGACAAGCTCGAACTGCACGCCATGATCACGGCTTACGCCAAGGGCAAGGTCCCCCTGCTCGTGCCCGTCACCCTGCTCAACCATTACGCCCGCAAGTTCGACCGGCCGTACCTGACCCAACAATATTACCTCAACCCCGAGCCCGGTGAGCTCAAGCTGCTCAATCACGTCTGAAAAAAGCCCCCGCCACACCACTGCGGGGGCTTTCTCCGTCAACACGCCGTTCGTTCAGCAAAAGACCGAAGGCCCGGGCTCCAACCGCAGCCGCACGCCCTTCACATCGCCGCCGCCGGCCAGCCAGGCCCTGAGCATCTCCCGATTGCGGAAAACTACCGGGTGCGGGCAGCCGTAGCCTGCCTGATCCAGCAGCCCCGCTGCCTGATCGGGATAATGCTTGGCCGCCGAAAGGCAGGCCAGCAGGTTCAGGCACAACTCGTTCAGAGGGAATCGTAATGTCATAGCCTTGCCCAGCGGCAACATGACGTCGGACAGCCGCCCGGCCCGGAAATAGGCCACGGCCAGATCGAATTGGGCCGCGTGCAGCCCGGGCAACCGCCGGGCGATGGCCTCGCGTTCGGCCACGTCATAAGTTATCCGCTCCGCCGCATACGGCGAATCGTCCAGGTTGCTGATGCGCACGTCGAACCCGTAACGCCGGGCCCAGAACAACCCCTCGACGGCCTCGTCCGGGTTCAGCCGCATGTCCACGCCCCGACAACCGGCCAGGCGCATGGCTTTGAGCAACCCGTCAGTGGGCACCGCATCAAGCCGCGCGCTCCACAACACGTTCAGATCGCGCACGCGCATGTCCAGACACATGGCCGTCACCCGTTCGTGATCCCTGAACATGGCCGGGTCCTCGAAGGCCAGGGCGCGAATGCCCTGCTCGCGCAACGCGCATTCCACTTCGTCCAGACACCAACTTCGGTCAAAGCGAACGACGCCGTGCGCGAAGGGGAACTCATCCCGCGTCGCCCCATCCGATGCAATTGTTTGCAATTCCAAACGCATATTTTACCCCGTGCCCGATTTTTGACGTTTTCGTCGTACTCGGCAGGCGATATTGCAAACACTTTGCCAACGATCTCTTCCTCACGCCCGGACCGGCCGCGGCGGCCGGCGGTCATTTGACAAACCGCGTAAATATATTAGGGTCCGCAGTCGTCGGGAAGGGCCACGACCGTTGTGACCGACAGCAACCAACATATCGAGTCAATTTCCTATGAATATACTTTTCGTGAATTCCACCCGCAAATGGGGCGGGGTCAAAACGTGGTGCATCGACATGGCGGAGAGCCTCATCCGCCAGGGCCACAAAACTTGGATCATCGGCCGCCCCGGCCCGTTCGTGGATAAAGCGGCTCGGCTGGGAATACCCGCAACCGGGCATTCCTTCGGATTTGATCTCAACCCCGTGTCCATCGCCTTTTTCCTTCGGTTCCTTTCGCGCAACAAGATCGATGTCGTGATTTGCAACATCTCCAAGGAACTGCGCACAGCCGGAATAGCCGCCAAGATGCTGGGAATCCCCGTGGTGCACCGTCTGGGCGCGCCGGGCGACGTGGAAAACGAATTCAAGACGCGAGCGACGCAACGCCTCCTGGGTGCGCACCTGCTCGCATGCAGCGACTTTGTGCTCAAGCATCTGAAACGGTCAGTGCCCATATTCCAGGAATATGATTTCACGGCCATATTCCCGGGTACCCGTCCAAATCCGCATGCTCCCAGCCACAATCACGTGCCGAGGACGATCATCGCCACAAGCCAGCTCAACAAGGACAAGGGCCATCCCCACCTCCTGAAGGCGCTCGCGGCTCTGAAGAACAGGGGATACGAATTTCGATGCATCATTGTCGGCACGGGCAAGGACGAAGCCAGGCTCAAGGGCCTCTGTCGTTCTCTCGGATTGACCGACGCCGTGGAGTGGACTGGTTTTGTTACCGACGTGCAGGCCGAGCTGGCCAAGGCGGACATTTTCGTCCTGCCGACGTTCTGTGAGCCCCTCGGGATCGCGCTGGAGGAAGCCATGGCCCATGGGCTTATTCCTGTGGCACGAAATATCGGGGGCCCCACCGAGATATGGCCTCCCGACATGCGCGAACTTCTGATCCCCCCCAAAAGCAATGAAGCGGGGTTTGAAAAGACTCTCGCTCAATTGCTGGATCTTCCCGACGATGAGCTGTTTGCCATGAAGCTGGCCGTCCGTGACCACGCCGCCGCCACATTTTCGCTGGACACTCAGGCGCGGAAGTTTCTCGCATGGCTTGAGCCCTTTGCGGGATAGCCCCCTGCGCCCGGGAGCAGGGCCAGGCGCAACCACCCGACTCCCGCCGCGAAGCGACTTTCACGCTCCTCCCTTGAACCCCAAAAGAACAAATCAAAAAATACCATGTCGGCACTCCCGAGTTTTGCTGGTAACAA